>JANORL010001287.1:0-20616 GCA_031415295.1 Polyangiaceae bacterium
TTTCAGCCGCACTATGAATCCCCGTACAGTTCGAGGCACCTGACATCATCATCGTACGGTGCACAGGCTTGGTCGACAAGGGGTTTCAACGGGGAGGTAACCGCGGTGAGAAGTTGCCCCGGACAAACGTTCCCATCCCAAATCAATTCGCTGGTTTGATCCCCGCACGTTCGAGCAACAGTTTGTAACCCGTTGCGAGTGTGAAATCGGTGCCTTTTGTGGGATCCGTGGGGACATCTCGCGAAGGTCCGGAATCGTCTGTCGGTGCTTTGACGACCGCACCTCGACTTGCGTTTGCCGGCTGGTTCGCTGCATTGGCTTCGGCGGTCAAATGTCCACTGATGTCGCTCTCGCGTACGACTTCGCCGACTTGCACGGGTTTGGCTGGTGCGATCAACACATCCGGCGCGATACCTTGCGCCTGGATCGATCTTCCGCTGGGCGTGTAGTAGCGCATCGTCGTCAGACGCATGCCTGCACCGTTGGGTAAATCGAAGATTGTCTGGACAGACCCTTTGCCAAACGTTCGAGCACCAACGATCAGCGCGCGCTTGTTGTCTTGGATCGCTCCGGCCACGAGCTCCGACGAGCTGGCTGAGTATTCGTTCACCAGGGCCACGATCGGTAGCGATGCGAGGCTTCCACCAGCGGATGCTTTTTGTTCGTCGATGATCTGGCCGCGATGACGTGTGGAGTAAATCCCGCCCGAATCGAGCATTTCGTCGGCGATGGCTTCGGCTTCGTCGATGAGTCCACCCGGGTTGTTGCGCATATCGAGCAGCACACCGCGTAGTGGCCGAGCATTTTCAGCGCGCATTTTCGCCGTGGCTTTGATTAGTTCGTCGTGGGTGTTTTCTTGAAACTGCCGAATACGCAGGTACGCAACGTCATTGTCGAGGCGTTTTCCGACGACGCTGATGACGTGGATTTCTTCGCGCACGAGGTCTACTTGGATCGGATCGGTTTGTCCTTCGCGATGCAACGTAATGTGCACGTGTGTCTTGATGGGTCCGCGCATCAACGCGATGATTTTGTCGACGCGCTCGCCCCGTACGGGTTTGCCTTCGATGGCGACGATTTCGTCTCCTGGTTTGATGCCCGCGCGATCGGCGGGTGAACCTTCCATCGGCGCGAGCACCGTCACGCGTTCGTCACGGAAATCCACTTCGATGCCGATGCCTGCGAATTTCCCAGACGTATCGCTGTTGAAGAGCGCGTACTCCTTGGCGTCCATGTACGCCGAGTGCGGGTCGAGCTCCGCGACCAAGCCTTTGATGGCCCCGTCGACGATCTTCGTTCTTTCTGCGGGATCGACGTGGTGATTTTCGACCAAGACGAGGGCCCAAGCGAGTTGATCGAACGGGTTGTAGGGACTTTGGGCTTGGGTTGTTGCGTGTACGGCTTGCGTCGTGATCGCACCACCCGTGAAGGCGGCGAGGACGAGGCCGAAGGTGCGGAGCCATCCGTTCGTGCGCATGCGGCGACGATAGCAGCCGGAGTGAGTTCCGCAGGCTGCGGCACGTTGCGAACCGTCGGTCGGACTTGCTCAGCGGACGATCGATGTACGCTTGCGCCGTGCTCCCTAGCTTCGTAACGCTTGCGATGCCCGCGGAACACACGCTGAGGAAAGATCCACGGGTTTGACTGGGTGGGGCAATGGCGCGTGCTGGATTACTCGACGGGGCAAAACGCTGCTGCAGTCGTAAGTCGCCCCCAAGCTTTCGTCGCTTCCTTTGTCCAAGCGCCCATGTTCGGCTATCTTCGCGCGCCTGTACGTGGCTCGGGGCGCATCTTTGGAAGACCTGCGGAGGCACGGATCACGCGTTGCGTGGTCCCTGGCCTTTCCAGGCGTTCTTCCATTCGCCACGGCCCACGGACAAGTCACTTTATTTCGCAGCTCGTCTCCTACCACGCCCGCGCGTTTTCGAGCGCATGTGGCGCGGCAAGGGCGGGCGGTGTCGCCCAGGGCGATTTCCCTTCGAATCACGGACCAGCGAGCCGGCCAAGATGGGCAAACCGACCGATCGTGAGCTCGTGGAGCAAGCACGCGCAGGGGACGCACAAGCGTTTGGAACGCTTGTTCAGCGCCACCAGCGACGTATTTTTCGCCTCGCATTCCATCTCGTGCGTGCAGGCGCGGAGGCCGAGGACGTGACGCAAGAGACGTTCGTCCGAGCCTACCAGGCGTTGGATCGTTTCGATGGTCGAAGCGAACCGTTTACCTGGCTGTATCGGATAGCGGTCAATCTTTCGTTGAACGTCATTCGAGCCCGAAAACCGCGGCGCGATTCCCTGCCGACAGACGATCCACGTGTTGAGCCGCTTCTAATGGAGCATCGCTCGTCACACGGTTCGGATCCGGCGCGTAGCGCGCAGGATCGGCAGATGGCCAAGGCGTTGTGCGAGGGCATCGATCAACTTTCCGACACTCTTCGAACGACGCTCGTCCTCGTGTGTATCGACGGCATGGGTCACGAAGAAGCGGCAAAAGTGCTCGATTGTCCTGAAGGAACAGTGGCTTGGCGCGTGCACGAAGCGCGACGCAAGCTGCGTGAACATTTGGAAAAACATGGGTTTGGAGGGGACGCACCATGAGCCCCCAGGCAAAAGTGCATCTAGGTGCCAAAGCCGAAGCGATGCTTGCATCGTGGCCAGCACCATCCACGGACGATGCTGCGTGGGAAAACTGTGCAGCGAAAATCGTTGCAGCAGCAACCAATGCTTCTCGACTGGACGACGCACAAATCGCGGCGTTGTTCGCAAAACCGGCGCTCGAACCCGAGCCTGGTGAAGTGGAAAGTTCGAATGTTTCCGCGGTGGTTGCGCGGAGTGTTTCAGGAGAAAAGGCCATGTCTCAGGATTCGAACTCCGGCTCGTCCGGCGGACCGTCGAGCACCGCGACTGCCCCAACGAGCGTTGCCGTGTCCAAACGGCCTTCGTTGAAGGAGCTTGCGGCACGAGCTAGTCAAGCGAATGCGTCAGGTTCGGCGTCAATGCGACCGAGTACTTCGGTGCCGCCTCCGGCAGCTGCGGACGCAGTTCCGCAAGACAAACAATCACGACCGCCGCCGTCGATGCAGTCCGCTCCGCCGCCGAAAGCATCTGTACCGCCACGACCCATCGAAGCTGGTAAGGAAGATTCGGGTCGTTTTGATCTGAACGCGATCAACCAAGCCGCGGTGCCCGCGCAAATTACCGCTGCTGAAGTGGCAAAACCCGCCGCGCCTGCACTCGTCAACGACGTAGTTGGGGAAGACAAACCCGCTGCGGCAAACGACGCAAATGAAGTCGCGAATGTCAAAAACATCTCCGACGCTCGAGCCAAGAAGGCCAAGAAGAAGGGCGAAGCGGCCAAGACAAACGATGTCGTCAAGGCTTCCGAAGCTCTTCCGGTTGTCGATGCCGCCAAGAAAGTCGAACCCGACAGTGGCGGAGGCGGCGCCAAGTGGGGCGTGATCCTCGCCATTTTGGGACTAGCGGCCGGTGGGTTTGTCCTGCTTCGTAACAAACAACCTCCGCCGCAACCCGTGGCCGCGGTCGTTCAAGAAAAACCCGAAGCGAAACCCGTTGCCGTCGATCAGCAAAAGATCGCCGAAGAACCAAAACCCGCGTCGACCGGTTTGTCGATCGACTCGCTCCCAACGGCCGAACCTGCCGAGTCAGCGAAAGCAGGTACGGGAACGAAAGTCGCTGCTGCTGCGACGGATGAAGATCTGCGTCCGCATCCGCCAGCAACTGAGCCTGTTGCGCCGACGGCTTTGCCGACGGCGACGGCGCCCACG
Organism: Polyangiaceae bacterium; assembly: GCA_031415295.1. Taxonomy (GTDB): domain Bacteria; phylum Myxococcota_A; class Polyangia; order Polyangiales; family Polyangiaceae; genus Polyangium. The sequence continues at coordinate 3,783 of JANORL010001287.1, forward strand.
GGCAAACCCGGTGATTTGTCGACGGCCATGGCTCAAGCCGTGGGTGGTTCCGCGGACAAACCCGTCAATGCCGATGATGCCACTCCCGCAGCGGGTCGTTCAGGAAGTCAAAACATTCCCGAACAACCGCCGCAAGGCTCGGTGTCCGCGGCGATGCGCTCGGTGACACCAGGTGCGAAAGCGTGTGTGGCCGGCGCAGACGACGTTTCACATGCCAATGTGACGTTTTCGTCGAGTGGCACCGTCAGTAGCGTCAGCGTGTCGGGCTGGGCCGCGAAAAACGGCAAGACCGCTTGCGTGCAAGCGGCGCTCAAAGCCGCAAATGTCGGTCCATTTTCGAAACAGTCGTACACCGTTGGTGTACCGATTCGCCCCTGAACAAGGGGGTTGGGGGCGAAGGGCGCCAAAGGCGACCCAAAGCCCCGCATGTTGAACGAGCGCGGCTGCGCTGGATCCTGAAGAAAATCCGCGCAGCCGCTTGACACACGAAACACTCCGCATAGAATCCGCCCCCCCATGGTCTCCGCAACGCAGCAATCAAGCCGCATTCGCAAGCGCAAGTCGCGACGAGCCGGTACGTCGAACAAACGCGACCTCCGCGCCCACGGCACGCCGCAATTCCCCATTCACCTCGACGGGTACAACCCGAAAGCCGCTGACGCGCCCGGCATACCCGCCGCTCATGACGCAGCGGCGAAGAAGTAGGAAGTCACATGGCCAATCACGTATCCGCCGAAAAGCGCAATCGTCAGCGCATCAAACGCACGGACCGCAACCGTGCTGCCAAGTCCACGCTCCGTACCGAAGTCAAAAAGGCTCGTGCCGCCATCAAAGCGACTCCAGCCGACGCCGGTAACGTTGTGACGGGTGCTGCCAGCAAACTCGCTCGCGCCGCCAGCAAGGGCATCATCCCGCGCAACCGTGCGTCGCGCGTCGCCGGTCGTCTCGCTGCTGCCCTTCACAAGGCCGGCACGACCGTCAAGGCCGGCACTGCCGCCTGAATCGCGTTCAATCGCGCTCTAAACCGCTCGATTGACAGTCCGAACCACAAAGGCCGCCGTTCCTCGTTGAACTGCGGCCCTTCGTGTTTTGTCCTCCAACGATTAGCCCGGACGAACTCCGTCAGTGCGCATCCGCCCACGTCAGTCCCGCACCAACATCCACAACCAGCGGCACCGACAAAGAGAACACTCCCTCCATCGCTTCGCGCACCTTCGCCTTCGCTTCGTCCACTCGATCCTCCGGCACTTCGAACGTGAGTTCGTCATGCACCGTCAGCACCATTCGTGCGCCGGCAACGACGGGTTCGCTAAGACGAACCATCGCCAACTTCAACAAATCCGCGCTCGTTCCTTGAATGGGCGTGTTCTGTGCGACGCGTTCGGCATACGCGCGCCTTGCGCGATCGGTCGTGTGCAAATCAGGAACAAGGCGACGGCGTCCAAGCAATGTGCGCACCTGTTCGGTGTGTCGCGCCTCCGTCATCGTCCGCTCCATGAACTCGTGCACGCCGCGGTATCGCTGAAAATACGCTTCGATGAAGCGAGCTGCATCGACACGAGGGATGCTCAAACGTCGCGCGAGAGCTGATTCTCCCATGCCGTAGATCACGCCGAAGTTGATCGTCTTGCTCCGCCTGCGCATCTCCGTCGTCACGTCTGCTGCACTCACGCCGAAGATCTCCATCGCCGTACGAGTGTGTACGTCTTGTCCTGTGCGGAATGCATCGACGAGTACCGGGTCGTTCGATAGATGGGCGAGAACGCGTAGTTCGATCTGCGAATAGTCCGCGCTCAGAATGACAAACCCTTTCGGAGCGATGAACGCACGCCGAATGAGTTTTCCCAAATCTGTACGGATCGGAATGTTTTGTAGGTTCGGGTCTTGTGAGGACAAACGACCTGTCGCTGCGACCGCTTGGCTCCATCGCGTGTGAATGCGCCCCGTTTCCGGGTGCACCAATCGCGGAAGCGCATCGACGTATGTGCCTTTGAGTTTCGCAATCGCACGGTGTTCGAGCACGATCGCGGGCAGCGGATGATCTTCGGACAAGGTTTCGAGCACGTCGGCATCCGTGGAACGACCCGTCTTCGTTTTCCGCGAACTTTTGAGCCCCAACGTATCGAAGAGAATCGTTTCGAGTTGCTTGGGAGATGCCAAGTTGAACTCGCGCCCCGCCGCTTCGTGTGCGCGTTTTTCGAGCACATCGAGTTCCTTGGCCATCTCGACGCCGAGGGCTCCTAATGCCACCGGATCGACGAGTACGCCGGTGAGTTCCATCTGCGCGAGCACTGACGCGAGCGGCAGTTCCATCTTCGTCAGCAAGTCGTCGAGGTTTGCCGCGGTGAGTTTTGGCGCTTGTTTTTCGGCGATGGCGAGCACGGCTTCGGGAAATGCGGCAGCGTAGTTCGTCGCTTGCTCGACCTCCATGTCGTCTAGTGCGCGTTGGGTTTGTCCTCGCTTCTTCGGCGCGATGTCGTCGAACGAAACCATCTTGATGCCCGCTTCGCGTTCGGCGGTTGTCGTGAGCTCGTGTGAAGCTTCGGCATCGAGCAAGTAACTGGCGAGCATTGTGTCGAACGTGACGCCGGCGAGACAAATGCCGTGACGTCGCAGGATGACGTCGGAGTATTTCGCGTCGTGGGCGATCTTGGCGATGGTGACGTCTTCCAAGATCGGTCCGAGCACGCTCTTGATGTCGTTCATCGAGAGCTGCGGTGGTGCACCCAAGTAACGATGGCCAAGCGGCACGTACACGGCCGAACCCTGTTCGTAGGCCAAAGCAAGGCCACACACGTGCGCGCGCATGGCTTCATGCGACGTCCCGTGCACGACGAAGGCGACCTTGCCAGCGGTTCGAATCCCCGCAGCAAACGTTTCGAGTTCGGAGCGATTCGTGATCGGCCTGCGATGACCAGCCGCGGGAGCAGCGACAGGAACGGCTTTGATGAACCGCGAGAATCCCAGCTCGGTGAACAAGGTACGGAGACGGTCGTGGTCCGCGCCTCCATAACGAAGTTCGTCGATGTCGAACGTGATGTCGGTGTCCGTCTTCAGCGTCACGAGCTTCTGGGACAAACGCGCATCGGCTTCGTTTGCAGTCAAACTTTCGCGCAGTTTTTGACGTTTGATTTTGTCGATCGAGGCATACACGCCTTCGAACGAGCCGAATTCTTTCAGCAGATCCGCGGCCGTTTTCGGGCCAATGCCCGGTACACCTGGCACGTTGTCGCTCGAGTCGCCCACGAGTGCGAGCAGGTCGCGTACGAGCGCAGGAGGCACACCGAATTTCTCGACGACTTCCGCTGGCCCGTAGATCTTGTCGCGCCCGTCCCACATGATCACGCGATCGGCATCGACGAGTTGCAACAGGTCTTTGTCGGCACTCACGATGACGACGCGCAAGCCGCGATCCTTGGCGCGTTGCACGGCGATGGCGAGCAAGTCGTCTGCTTCGAGGCCATCGCCGATGTAGATCGGAATTCGGTACGCTTCGACGATCTGGCGGCAACGCGCCATTTGCATCGGCAAATCCGGTGGCGGCGGTGGACGGTTTGCTTTGTACCGTGCGTCCAAATCATCGCGGAAGGTTCGTCCGGGTGAATCCATCGCGACGGCCAAATACGCTGGTTTTCGTTCGTCCACGAGCTTCGCCAACATGCTCACGGTGCCGTACACCGCGTGCGTGGGTTCGCCCGAGGGACTCGTCAGGGGCGTCTGAATCCCGTGGTAGGCGCGGAAGACGTACCCGGACAAATCGATGATGTAGAGGACATCGGGCGCGCCCGGCGGCGGTAGTTCGGCCTTTTGCGTGGACATGGCCGGACCATGTACCACGGAGGTGCATGGGAGCGTCAGAGCTGAGCACTACCGTTCGATGTGCGCGCGAACGATGGTCACGTCGAAGTTGTTTTCGCCTTCTCGCGCAACGTTGACAGACACGCGCGATCCCGCGGGACCACGCAGACGTTGAATCGCGTCGGACAGGGTCATTTCGAGCGCTGACGCACCATCGATCCGGACAAACCGATCTCCTCGTTTGATGCCGGCGTTCGCGGCAGGCCCGGATTCAATGACCGACGCGATCATGATGCCCCCAGGGGAGGGAGCGAGCATCGCGCCGATGCCTTCGAGTTCGCTGCTCGCACCACCATCACCACGCGGCTTGAGGTTGATGTCTTCACGAATCGAAGTGGCACCTCGCGTGGTCAAACCCGAGACGATGCGCCCCTTGTAGTTGCCGTGATCGATACGTACCGAGAACGGTCCGGGGGGCACACCCGTGAGCGAGTAGTTGCCTTGTTCATCAGTGGTTGCTGGTGGATTCGCGTTGGGACCTCCACCTCCGGCCATCGCGTCGAGTTGCACAACAGCTCCGGCGATGGGCCTTCGAGTTTCATCGTCGCGAATGGTTCCGGTGAGCGTTGCTGTTCGTGGCAAGACGATCCGCACGTTGCGCGTGGTTTGTCCGACATCCACGGTCACGCTGTCGCTTTTTCCCGGAGGTTGTCCCGACGCACTTGCTACGAGTACATATTTTCCAGCAGGCATCCGTTCGAGCCGAAAGGCTCCTGCGTCTTCGTTGATTTGTTGTGGTCGTCCACGTGGGCCTAGTTCGGCACCTTCGGTTTTGGGCAAAAATACTTCGACGGAGAGTCGGTACGAAGCCACTGGACGGCCCTGCTCGTCGACGACGACGCCTTCGATGGAGCCTCCGGCCCCGAGCTTCACGACGTTGTCTTTGCCCGCTTCGATGCGAGTGCGGTCGGATGACGGAAACTGCGGATGATGCGCGACGACGGCGCAACCAGACGCCTCCATGGGCAACTTGAAGCGTCCTTCGGCATCGGTGCTCGTCGTGAGATGCGACGAGCGATCGTCACAACCAACAAAAGCGCGCACGGCGGGTTGGCCATCGGAGTCGACGACGGAACCGGTCACGACCTCTTCGGCAGGAGCGTCATCGTTTGGTTTCGTAACGATTTGGCGTGGCGCGGGTGCGGGCGATACTGGGCGAGCGGTTGGCGTTTCAGCTTCAGCGAGGACGGTGGCGGAAGGACGTGGACGAGGACGTTTGGCGGGAGACGGGCCATGGTTTGGCAATAGAAACCAGACGGCGAGCGGCACGACGAGTAGCGCGGTCGACAACAAGATCGCCAGCGACCAAGCGCGCCGGCGGTCGCTCATGGCTCGACGTCCGGCGCTCCGCCGTCGCCAACCACGACGGGACGTCCGTCTTCAGGCTGCGCGGTTTCGCCTGCTGGACCGAGCAGTTTGCCCTCGGGCTCGGCTGGCCATGGAGTTTCACTCGCCGAACCTCCGCAGCCAAACGCGACAATGGCGACAAACACGAAACGAGCGAGCGCAACGATCAAGTGTCGAGAACGCATGGCGTGGATTCTCTGGTGACAGTCTGGTGACAGAATGGGGCGACCGAAGGTCGACTAGCGCGTTTCAGCAAGGTTCGTGCGCGCGATCCACATGCAGATGGCCGCGTTGATGCCGCACCACACGAAAAATGCCAAGCGACCGAAGGGCGCCGCAGCGGAGTTCAACGCGACCGTAGCAAACAAGTACGCCGCGGTTCCAGTAGCCAAACCCGCGATGAACGGACGAAGGCGTTTGGCGCCGAAGAGCACGGCGGTGAACGCAAATGGCAACAGCGCGCTGGCGAGCGGTAAGAAGCGGTGCAGGGAAACGCCAACCAACAGGTCCATGTCCGCGATGGGGCGAGCGAGCACGTCCACGGGCAAACTCACGCGTGGCAAAATCCATGGTGCAAAGAAGAAAAGTCCGGGTCCAGTTGCAAGCGCCGCTAGCAAGAAATCCAGGCGCCAGGGGTTCGTCGAGGATTCGTTCTTTTTACGAGCGGCGCGAGCGACGAGCAGCGTCGTGACGAAAAGCGCCACGAGACGGTAGATGGTTTGTCGCGTCGTAACAGCAGAAACGGATGCCGCGGCGTCGAGGATTCCCGCGCCGTAGAGCAGTCTGCCGCGTTCGGAATCGTCAATCTTGCGCGCGCTATCGCGGAGCGCATCTTCGACGGCTGATGCGTCCGTGACGCCGAGGCCCATGACGAGCGCCGCGGCTCCGGCCACATGCGGAGACGCCATCGACGTTCCGTTCCACCCAGGGAAAATCAAGCAGTTGTTGCGGCCCTTTTCGCAGATCGTTTGTTGGACGACTTTGACGCCGGGAGCAGCGATGTCGACACCTTTGCCTCGAGACGAAAACGGAGCGAGTTTGTCGTCAGAGTTTGTCGCACTGACACCAATCACGCCATCGGATGCGCCGGGGTACCCAACGCTCGATCCCGAGTTGCCCGCAGCCGCGACCACCACGACACCCATGCTTCGTGCGTGATCGACTGCGCTTTGCAGCACGCGCGAGTTACGTGGTCCGCCGAGGCTCAAGTTGATCACGTGCGCGCCGTTGTCAGCTGCCCAGCGAATGCCATCGGCAACGTCGGCCGTCGTTCCCCAGCCTTCTTCGTTGAGCACTTTGACGGGCATGAGGCGCGCACCAAACGCCACGCCGGTGACGCCAAGTGTGTTGTTCGTCGATTGCGCGATGGTTCCTGCAACGTGCGTCCCGTGTCCTTGGTCATCGTTCGCATGGTCATTGCCCGCGACGAAGTTCCATCCAGGCACGCATTCGGTTGCGTTGAGATCGGTGCCTTTCTTGAACGGTCCGTAGTCTTCACACGCGATGCCCGTATCGACGACGGCGACCGTCACACCTCGACCAATGCCGAAGTCCCACGCTCGCTCGGCATTGATGCGACTCATGTGCCACTGCTGTTTCATCTCGGGGTCGTTCGGGACAAACATCGCGTGAACTCGTGCGAGTGGCTCGGCGTATTCCACGCGTGGGTCACGTGCGAGTCGAGCGAGCACGCCGGCGAAGTCGCTGATTACTCCGGAGACAATCTCGATGCGTGTCGACTTCTCGAGTCGTGTGGGCACAAACGAAAAACTGAAATCGGCGGCCAGTGCTGAAAGTTCCGACGCGCTGAGGTCGTCGCGGGCATCAATAAGGATTTGTCCTGGGATATCCCATTCGGTTTCGCGGACTGCCGAGGTCAATGGCAAGTCGCCAGCCATCGCCGTTGCTACGGGTTCGAACGATTCGACGCGATTGTCGGTCGGTGCTCCGGTACGAGGCGCTGGGTTGCCGTCGGCTCGTGGAACTTCTTGGGCCATCGCGTGATGTGACGACGTCGAGAATGCGGCGGCGACGAACGTGGCCAGGAACAGCGGAGTTCGGAAATGCGAAGTGCGGCCATCACGAGCAGAGTCGGCGAGCTTGACCATGGGGCGAATCGTAGCGCAGCGGCGCATGAGTGGCCCGTGGTGGCGTGGTTCAGGCTGAACTTCCGTGACGAATCTCGACGCTTACCCGCGCTGGTCCGTTCGTGATACCGACGGGACCCATGGAGTTTTTGATTCCTGGCCGCATGGCTCGTTCTGGCGATGACCCGATTTTTGCCCTGAACGCAGAGGCGCAAGCTCGGAGAAAAGCGGGAGAGTCCGTGGTGAATGCGACAGTGGGTGCGCTTCTCGACGATGACGGAAAGCTCGCAATTATTTCGAGTGTCGTCGAAGCGCTTCGCGAAGTGCCGCCCGAAGTTGGCGCGGCATATGCGCCGATTGCAGGTCCGCCGGCATTTTTGCAAGGGGTGATCACGGACCTCTTTGGTGATCGACCTGAAGCTTCATTCGCAACAGCGGTTGCGACGCCAGGAGGTAGTGGAGCTTTGCGGCACGCGATCTCGAATTTTCTCGAACCACAGCAGATGTTGCTCACGTCCAGTTTTTACTGGGGTCCGTACAAGACGTTGGCTGACGAAGCGGATCGCACGTTGGCGACGTTTCGCATGTTCGACGACCGGGGCAAACTCGACGTCACGGACCTCGATCGTAAGCTTCAAGGCGTGCTCGATGCCCAAGGTCGAGCGCTCGTTTTTCTCAACACGCCTTGCCACAATCCTACGGGGTATTCGCTGGATGCCGATGATTTTCGCGGTGTCGAAGAAGCGGTTTCGCGGGCGGCCAAACGAGGTCCGGTTGTCGTACTCATCGACTATGCTTATGCACAGTACGGCAGGAAAAACCTGTCCGAGACAATCGATGCGGCCATGCGTTTGACCAAGGACGCGATGGTCCTTTTTGCCTGGTCGTCGTCGAAGTCGTTCACGCAATATGGTTTACGTGTCGGAGCGATCGTGGCGGTTTGTCCGGACGCTGGCGAAAGAAAGCGGGTGCAAAGTGCATTGGCGTTTGCGTCTCGCGGAACGTGGTCGGGCTGCAACGCCGGGGGCATGACGGCGATCGGGCGGTGCCTTTCCGATGCGGATCTTCGAGCACGAATCGAACGCGAGCGGGGAGTGTTGAAGACGCTGCTCGATGGTCGTGTCACTCGCTGGAACGAACTCGCCAGTGCCGCGGGGCTTGTATTTCCACGATACGACGGTGGGTTTTTCACGACCGTGTTTTGTTCGGATTCGGCGGGAGTTGCGGCACGGCTCAAGGCACAAGGCATTTTCGTTGTTCCTGTGCAGGGAGCGTTGCGCGTGGGACTCTGTTCCGTGCCCGAACGCGATATCGAACGACTTGTGAATGGCTTTCGAAAAGCCATGAACAGCTAAGACACGAGAGCAAAAAAAAGACTGGCTGCCGGACGACCGCGACGGCCGTCGTCGATTCTGATATCGTCGCGCGGACTTATCGTACGTTTGGCGCAGGCGCGCTTGGAGGCCGGGAGCATGCAAAGGATTCGCAGCGTTCATATTGGTGGGCTCGTGGGGATATCGGCAGCGATGACGCTGCTGGCCCTGGGATGTCAGGACATCATTCCCTTTCCTGAAGTCACTGGGACGGAGTCGACTTCGTCCTCGTCGTCGAGCACCAGTGGATCCAGCAGTAGCGGAGCTGGGGGTATGGGTTCTTCTTCGTCGTCGTCCAGTTCGACGAGCAGTGGCAATCCGGGTGTCTGCGTATCGAACACCGATTGCACGACCCCGATGCCCATCTGCGATGTTCCCAAAGGCAACTGTGTGGAATGCCTCGAGGCGGCGGATTGTTCATTAAAGCCGGGAACTGTATGTTCCGCAGGTTCGTGTGCATGCCCGACGCTGGGTGATTCGTACTGCCGAATGCCGGATCGTTGCGTCGATTTGCAGGCGGACAGTGCCGATTGCGGGACGTGCGATCATCCTTGTTTTGGTTCGTGCGTTACTGGCAAATGCGCCGACGCATGGGAGCCGACGCCCACGAAAGGGGCTCCGATCGCGCGTGCCAATCACGTTGCGGTATGGACGGGCAGCAAGATGATTGTGTGGGGCGGCGAAGTCAGTGGTAGTAATACCAATACCGGCGGAATGCTCGACGTTGCTGGATATCGTTGGGATTCGACCAGTACGGCCAATGCGCCGACGCCGCGCAAAGATGCTCGCGCAGTATGGACCAGCACGGCCATGGTGATGTGGGGTGGTGACAATAGCGGTCCGCTCAATACCGGAGGCATTTTTAATCCAGCAACGAATACGTGGACGGCGATGACCACGGTTGGCGCGCCTTCTCCGCGTTATGGGCACACCATGATCTGGACGGGCACCAAAGTGTTGATTTGGGGCGGTACCGACGGCATCAATTATTTCGGCGACGGCGCAGCATATGATACCGGTGCCGATGTGTGGGAAGCGATTCCCACGAGTGGTTTGCCCCCGAGCGCCCGAGCGCACCATTCGGCCGTTTGGACCGGCACCGACATGGTCGTGTTCGGTGGTTATGGATTTAATGGCATCGACTTCGGATTCTTGGGCGACGGCGCCGAATACGATCCAGCTGGGCTTGCGTGGGTGAGTGTCAAAGACGGCCAACCGCCGCCTCGTGGACGTCATGGCAGCGCGTGGACTGGCACGGAAATGATCATCTGGGGCGGTCAAGATGCCAATGGTTTGTCCATGACCGGCGCGCGATACGTACCCAAGAACGCATGGACCATCATCACGTCGGACAGTGCGCCCGAATTGCGACAGTTTCACACGCACGTCTGGATTGCTCCGCGCCTTATCATCTGGGGCGGTCAAAATGGTGCCAACACCCCGCTCGATACGGGATCGCTTTACGATCCGGTCACGAATTCCTGGAGCAAGAAGCCCATTCCGTCCGGCCCGGCGGCGCGCAGGCAACATTCGAGCGTCAATGCCAGCGGCAAACTCATCGTTTTTGGTGGCTTCACGACGGGTGGCGGTTTGACCAATACGGGCGGGATCCTCGATCCTTCCGCATTGTAAAGGCTGCGCATGCAATGCGGGGTTTCACCCCGCACCCCGCACCCTGCACCCTGTCAACGAGAGCGAGGGGCTCTCCGCCCCTCGACCCGGACCAGGGCCAGCCCTGGACCTTGCATTGGATCGGCCGCGGTGCGGTCGATCCAAGACGGGATCACTATCAATAGACCGATGGTGGACGGCTTCGCTTGATTTTGGTTTGTCCTTAATCAATCGAACGCGTTATTCGAGCGCGCCTTCTTCGACGACGGCGACTGTCTTGTCGTCCTTTTTTTGCTGCGCCCACATGACGGCTTGGCGAGGCCGCAATAGGCCCGCACCTTGTTGAATTTTGGGATATTGCGGCATTGGCGCGGAGGTCGCGAGCAACCCTTCGCGAATTTGTGCCGGCGTTAGTGTCGGATTTGCTTCGAGCATTTGCGCCGCAACACTGGCGGCAATAGGAGCCGCGAACGATGTGCCGTCCACGTGTTGGTAATCGACAGAAATGTACTTTTGTCGATTGATTCGTGCCGATACCGCTTTGATGAGCCCATTGACGGACGAGATTTCGTCACGAGTCGCGCGTTGTTTTTGCTCGGAAAAACCCTGCTCGACCGACAATTCTTCGAGCACGGATAAGACTTGGAACAGCGCCATCGCTTCACGAGCGACGAGTGTACCGGGAAGCATCGGCGCGGGGACCCAGATGGCCGGAGCGACGAGGTCGGGTTTGTCCAAGCCTTCGCGAATCGTCCCGTAACTCGATGGCCACAGGGACGCATCTGCTTCACCTTCGCGTTCGCCTTTGTCGTCGAGTCCTCCCACGGTGATCGCGTGAGGTGATGACGCGGGCGCTTTGGGAGCTCGACCGGGCATGTTTCCAGCGGCTGCGAAAACAGTGATCCCAGCGGCGACGACTTCTTCGACGGCAGCTTCGACTTCGGCTTGCATGTCGGGATCGCCCGTCGACAACGACACGTTCATCACGCGGATGTTCAAGTTCGGATAACGCAGTGGAAAACGGATCGCGTGGGCGACGTGTTTGCCCAGGATACGTCCTTCGGTCGACATTGCTTTGATGAGAACGACTTCGGCATCGGGTGCGAGTGCTCGGTAGCGTCCGCCGGACACGTAGCCATTTCCGGCTGCGGTGCAGGCGGTCATCGTGCCGTGCCACGAAGCGCTGCGAGGCGTGAAGAACTCGTCGGCGACAGCTTCATCGCGCGTGGCGTCGGCGTAGGCCTTGACGCGTCGTTTGGGGCGCATGAGGTCGGGGTGCGGGTAGAAGCCGCTATCGACGAGGGCGATGGTTACGCCGCGTCCGGTGAAGCGAGTTGATGCATCGATACGTTCGGGGATGGACAGGAGCTGCGGGCGAGACATGTAGGCGGAGCGTTGTGCCCCGAGGCGACGGCGAAAGCAAACTTCGCGAGGACGAGTGCTTGATTTGGCGGAGAGTTTGGAGGGAACGAGCGGTTTGTCGGGGCTGAACTGGTCGCGAACGCGTGCGATGGGTTTGTCGGGGGATGATCAGCGAACAGTGGCAATGTCGAGCCACACGGCGAGTTGTGCGGGCGTTGATTCGAGGACGAGATCGCCGATACGTTCGGGGCCGAGGAGATCGAGCTGTTGCGCCAGGGCTTGGCGTTCATGTTGTGTGAGCGGGCGCCGGAGTCTGCGTTCGAACTGATGAACGAGTGGCGCGAGGCCTTTTTCGAGGCCTTTTTCGAGACCTTTTTCGAGACCTTTTTCGAGGCCTTTTTCGAGGCCTTTTTCGAGGCTCTGGCCTTCGACTTCGCGTTGCAACCATGGCGAGTGTTCGAAGAGGTAACGGATGACCTCTTGACGTCGAGCTTCGCGCCTGGGGTTGTCTTGTGGATGGGCTATCCGCGGAAACAACTCGTTTTTTACTGCGGTGCGCATGGGCCAGTACTCTATCACATCGAGCAACCAGTCCAGTGGTCTTCGCGGCGCTGCCCAGCGGACAAAGTCATCGAGTGCTCGTCCTGTTCGGGCCATCAGAAACGGGACGAGTTCGTCGCACAATGGCAGCTCGTTGGCAGCGACCCACAACCCTTGAAACCAAGACGGTTCGACGAGGTAACAACCGGGCGCGACAAGCCTTGGTGTACGCCTTCTTTTGAGCCATTCGGGCAAGTTTGGCGCCACGAACCAGAGGGCCGTCTCAGTCACGATGGGTGCGTTTTTCGCGTCTGCTTTCGCGAGACGTTGCACTTGTCGAGCTTGTCGACGCAGCGTGGCGCGTTCGAATTGGAGTATGCCCGTGTGGTCACCGGCCATCTTGAGTTCGACGAGGATTTCTTCGACATCGAAGGCGTTGCACCATGGCGATGGAAGGCGATCGAGCCCATGGCGCTTCACGACATGCAGGTATCCGTCAGCCCGCAGATCGCGCACGGGGATTTCGGGCGGGTCGCCCCAACGAACACAGTTCGACGTGAAGATGTGTGTATCGGTCTCGAAGGTGTGCTTCGTGATTTGGTCGAGGTGGCCCACGCGTTGCATGTACCATGACGAACGCTTGTGGAGTAGCCGCTTTCTGCGGGCTGTCTGTACGTTTGGACGAACCAGTGTAGACTCGGCCGAACCGGCGTTGTTTGTCGTGGTACGTGGCACTCCCCACGAGCACCATCCACGGCCATGACGGACGATGTGACGCGGACGATTCCGGCGGAGCATCGTGCGGCGGTGTTGTTGTGGCTGGAAGAGTTTTCGAGCGAGTGCATACGGGATCAACGCGGGTGTAAACGGGCGTGGATCAGGGATGCGGGACAGCGTAGATTCTCGATTCGGCGCGAACGACGGCCGTGTTGGTGTTTATGTCGCAAGTCTCTACCGAAGCCTGGGTTCTTCATCGTGGTGAGAGCGCCGGTATTCCTGGCGAACTCGTTCGTGAAACGTTTAGTTTTGACGAAATCGAGGCCGACGAAGTCCTTGCGCGGCCATTGTTTGGCTGCTGGGAGGGCAACATGGATCACTCGATTCGGCGTTCGCCCGTTGACATTTGCGAATTGCGAGGTGAGGCCAAAGTCGTCATTGGCAATGCTGGTGTGGTCGAAATCATTCGCGTGGGTAGCGCGGTCGGCCATTTGCGCGAGGGCGATCGCTGCATCGTTTTCTGCAATGGAATGCCCGATATGTTTGGTTATCCCATGACGATTCTTGGATATGACGCACCGGATACCATGGGGGTTCTTGCGAAAACGATGAAGGCGAAGGAACGGCAATTCGTGCGGATTCCTCAACATTCGCGGTTTTCTCTCGAACAGTGGGCGGCGTTTTCATTGCGTTACGTGACGGCGTGGGCCAATTGGAATGTGGCCTGGGCATGTTTTCGTGCGCAATTGCCCGAAGTGCCGCCGGGCGAGATTTTCGTTTGTGCCTGGGGAGGCGGCGTGGCGATTGGGGAGCTTGAACTCGCGAAACTGGCCGGCTGCCGAGTCGCGATGCTCACGTCGCAAAAGAGCCGTTTGGCGTTGCTCGAACAGCTCGGTATTGACGGGATCTACCGCGGTGCTTTTGGATCAGCGACGTTCGAGGAGGATTTTCTTGCGGCGATTCGCGAGCGAACAAATGGTCGAGGCGTGTCGATTTTCATCGACAACATCGGCGCCAACTATCGGAGCACGATCAAAGCGCTCTCGCGCGAAGGGGTCATCACGACGTCTGGTTGGAAACGGGCCATGACGTACCCTACGGTGCGTTCTATGGAATGCATCGCGCGGCACGTACATGTCTACACGCATTATGCGCGTCTTTCCGAAGGACTCGCGGCGGTTGATTTCGCTGAAAAACACGGGTGGATGCCCACGCTCGATGGAAAAACGTATACGTGGGACGAAATCCCGCAACTTATTGAAGATTATGCAGCGGGGCGTATCGAGAGCTATTTTCCGCTTTTCTCGGTGAACGCGCCCGATTGAATCAATCACGCGTTCAAGAAGGCGACGATATCGTGAATCGTCCTTAACCGCGCGGATTTTTCTGGCGGTATGGCTTTCTTATACTTGGATTCGAGTGCCAACATGAGGGTCGCCATATCGAGCGAATCCAGCCCTTGCGACACGAGCGGGATATCCGGCTTTATGTCTGCAATGGGCGTCGAAACATCGATTCCTTCCAATGCTTGGAGGACGTCTTCATTCGTGATCATCAAGGATTCTCCTCTGAATGTCGAAGTTGTAGCAAGCACGTGCCCCACGAGAAACCGACACCAAAGCCGCTTAACACAAGAAGCTCGTGCTTTTTTTGATCGACGTGTTGTTGAAGCACAAGGGGAATTGACGACGACACCGTGTTTCCAATATCAGCGATCTCGAAGGGGACTTTGGAACCGTCGAGCCCCAATTCTTTCTGGATCATGTCGACGACGCGTTTGGAACCAGGATGCAACAAGAAAAGGTTGATGTCATCCGTTGTATGCCCGTTCCTTTGCAAGAGGGATCGAATGCTTGTTGGCACCTGATGCACCGCGTGAAACAGCACCGAGGCGCCATCCATTTTTAATTGGCCGTGACCGGTGTGCAGACACGACGTTGTGCCTGGCTCGGTCCCGAAATTGGCGTCGACAACGGAATAACCATCGCCACCTCGACGAATGAGCGTCACGGATGCGGCATCGCCGAAGATGAGCGCTGTGCCTTTGTCGTTTGGATCGACGACCTTGGAATAGGGGTCGCAGGTGAAGACGAGCGCGTTGTTTTGTCCGAAGCGCTCCATCTGTGCACTGACGAGTGCGATGGCGTGGACAAACCCGGCGCATCCTTGCGAGATGTCGAACGTCATGCATCGCCGAGACAAACCCAGCTTTTCGTGCACGATCGCTGAGGTATGCGGGATGTTGCGATCCGGATTTTGCGTGACGACACAACACAGTTCGACGTCGGACAAGGCGATGTTCGATCGCGTTGCGAGGTCGGCGAACGCTTTCACGCATAGGTCGCTGGTGTCTTCGTCGGGTGCTTTTTCTGCATGCGCGAAGATGCCGAGTTTCTTTTGTAGAAAGTCGGGAGCGAGGCCGAACGTTGCGAGTTTGTCCGTGTTCGACACACGTTTGTCCGGGATGTAGATGCCGATGGAGATGATTCGGGGATCGTCGCGATGGGGTGTGTGCGGCATGATGGTCCCCTTTGGAAACGTGGATCGCGCCTACCGAACAACGTTGCTGATGTCAGGTCGGGATGTTCGGTGGCTGTAAGGTGAGCGATGCGAGTTGGTCGAGACAATACCAGCAGAATACGTATCGTTCCCGGTCAACGATGGCCGTGTGGCTTGATGGCCTGAGAGTGTTACGTTTCGACGAACTTCGTCCTGTCACGCTGATTGTCGTGCCATTGCGCGTGGCTCACGTCCAGCAAGCTTCGTTTGTGCACCAAAGAACTCGGTCGGTTTTGTCGCGAGATGGCGTGGACGATAGATGCGATCTGCGACGTCGTGATGGCGCTTGCGATGGAGCATCGAGTAGACGTGACGCCGTGGTCGAAGGAAGCATTTTCGCGTGAAATTGTGGGAGATGATCGGTGTGGCTCTGAAGCAGCGACGCCGCAATAACGTCGAGGCGCAGTCGAACGGGTTCCCAGTGCGTTTGGAAGGGAGACCGTGAATGCTCAGAGGACTTGTCACGCACGCGAGGCCGTGATACGCGGTCAATCATGGAAGCGTGGGCGCGTGAGCTGTTGGATGTTTGGGCACCGCAGGTCATGGAGATCGTGGAGGCATCTATGCCTTCGGTCGACCGCATGTGGGTTGGAAAATATACATCGGAAGATGTCGCGCAAATGGTTCGAGCTTGCGTGGCGATGGTCGGTGAAGAACTCGAAGGGAGCACAAGCGATTTGCGCGAGAGCTACTTCGAAATGCTCATCCCTGGCCTCGCAGCGCAGGGTGAAACCGTGTCGGCGATGGCGGCCATTGACATGGCGATCGTTATCCGTATCACGATTGCAGTCATTCCCAAGTTGGCGCCGGAGCATCAAGTCAAGGCCGCCGAATTTTTCGTCGATTGGCAAATGCGGTTTGTTCGAGATGTTGTCGTGACGGCTATTAACGCAGGCGCCAAGCCCTAATCAACCACGAAGCGGCTTGATGTCAGCGTCGATTTGATTTCCAACGATATCGAGTACTGGCTTCTTGGTAAGCAGCTCTGCATGATTGCAGGGAAGCTGATGTACCTGCAACTTTGACGTAGTCTGCCGTTGCCAACCGCCAACACTGGCGGAGGCAATGAGACTGTCCTTCGTCCCGGCGATTGCGATAATCGAAAGTTCCATGGCCGCATTATTGGGGGAGGGCGAATAACTCGCCATTGCCGCACAGTCTGCACGAACCACTGGAATGGCTGTATTTTGCTCGTCGATGGTGACGTCGAACAGACGCAAGACATGAACGAGATTGTCTGCCGGTAATTGGTGAATGGGCGCAAAATAGTGCACTTCGGGCGCCATTGCTCCGAGTATGACGAGCGATTTCGGTAGGAATTTTCGGGTGCGCTGGAGACGAATTGCCGTTTCGTACATGACCAGGGCACCAAGATCGTGG
>JANORL010001288.1:0-3786 GCA_031415295.1 Polyangiaceae bacterium
CATCGGCCAAGCCCCCCGTTTTGGCGAAGGGGACGCATTCGGAGACGACATTGAGAATGCGTAGTCGGGGCATGATTGTTCAGTTCGTCAGGGCAGGGAAGGTACCACGAGTAGCATCGTCTACGCACTTCACCAAACGTCATGCCCGGAGTTTGTGATGTGGGGCTCCGCTCGCTGACCGAAGCCCCCCATCTGGAATCAAGCCGCGCGAAGTGGCGCTTGCGCCGCGCAGAGACCGCCGTCGCCTTGGGGACGAGCAAAACCCTCGGCACCCGGAATGACTTAGTTTTCGTGGCTGCTTTCCCACGGCCGCAATCACGTGCCCGCCACGCGTGCCTACGCTTCGCCGGTCACGTCACCACTCCCCTCGCAAGGCTCGCTTCCGGCTGGGTGGGCTTCACGCTTCGCCGGTCGGGACTCACACCCGCTGGACGATGAACCGAATTTCATGAGATCATCGCATCATTCACGCCCTTCGGACCAGCCTCGCCTGGTCGCACTGATTTTCCTAAGCGCCTACGGATAATGAAAATTCCACATAACGTAAGGCTGATTTTCCCTCGTGTGCCCTGATCCCACTATTTTTCTCAAAAATATCACGAATGACCGAATCGTTTCCGTTGATGGCTAGGTTTGTCTCAAGTCTTCTGCACGGTGCGAGCCGATTTCAGAAGTCATGACCATCGATCGGAACTCCTATTGAAGAACCTCGGAAACGTCCTAAGCCCGGGCACCATCGTCACAGGCAATCTTGGGATCTCGCCGGGAGCTGCCTTTATTGGTTTTCCGCCGGGGCAAGTTATCCGAGATACGCACCTTGGAGACGCGATTCCGTTGGACGAAAACGCCATTACGGTGCCCGCACCTTGAACAACACCGGCAACGATGCGTAAGCACGCGCCGATGGAAGCTTCTGCAAAGGTCACCGCGACGAATTTGTCGTTGAGGTACCTACGCGACGTTATCGCGTAAACGGTGCCCGACGCGGGATATCGCTCGTAGCAATATGTCGCATCGTCATCGTCGCATCATTGCAGTTTCAGGAAAGAAATATCCGTTATGAACATGAAGCATCGAATTCTCAGTCTGATCGTGGTTGTTGGCGCTGTCGGCGTCGCGGCATGTGAGCAATCGCCGCAAAAGGATGCGGCGGCCGAGCAGAAAGTGGCGCGGGAGGCGCAGGAGAAGATCGCCAAGGCCGAGAAAGAAGCGGCGGAAAAGACTGCCAAGGCCAAACTTGAGGCAGACGAGAAAGTCGCCGCCGCTGCCAAAGAGCTCGCCGACAAAAAGATCGAGGTCAAACAGGACCTTGCCCAGGAGCTCGCCGACATCAAATACCAAGCCTTCGTGGGATTGAGGGATTACAAGACATTCGTCACCAAACGCCTTGACGACACCGAAAAGAAGTTTACGGACCTCAAGGTCAAAGGCGATGCAAAAGCTGCCACGATGAAGGCGGACGCAAAGAAGGAATGGGCCGACATTGTGAAAGAGGCCGAAGCGGAGCTAAAGCAAGCTCGCACGGACGTGAAGACGCTCGAAGCCGTGACCGAGCCGACTTGGTCGACCACGAAAGCCAGAGTCGACACCGGCTTGAAAAACTTTGCCAAGTCGGTTGATACCCTCGGCAAAAAAATCGAACAGTAGGCCTGATATCCGATAATGTGATGCTGGCAAAACCACGAAAATTGGATTTGCTGGCATCGCAAATCGAGCAATCGGCGCACTGACGGCCAACGCGGTAGTCGCGAACGGCCACGAACAACACAGCGGGCTTACGGTCGTCGCCAAATCTCCGCTCGCCTAAAAAACGGCAAACGGTATGTTTGGCACGACAACTGTATCTCGCAACGGATGAATGACAAAAAATGAGCTTTCCCATGTTACGCATTAATTTTGCCCTCGTGACTCTTTCTGTCGCACTCTTCCAGGTCGGCTGTACGCAGACTGGCCGCACCGGAGAGGACGTGCCCAACAGCAAGTCATCCATGGGGGTCACCCCTGAATCGATTGCACCCCCTACGCCGGGAAACCCAGGAGTCTATGGCACCTGGTCCGGCGAGTCCGCGGGTACTGGTCAATTCGATACTCTGGTGCTGATGACGGATGGCCGTTACCACAATTCGCATAAGGTTGTTTGCGTCAAGGCGCCTTGCCCGCCCATTGGTGAGGACGGTACGTTCGAACTGTACAATCGTGATGGAGCGCGATTCGTCGCGTTTACCTCGCGAGGCGCGACGGATGCCCAACGATATGAATTCATCCAAAAAACAGGTCTGCTACAATTGCGCCACATCCTTCCCGGCGCAGAATGGTATTCGATGCAACGCGCCGGCATTTCGTGGTGTGCCGAGTCGAAAGATTGCACGGTGCAAGCACTACCGCCAGGACCGTGCGCCGGGGGGTACATGTGCGGCGAGAATCAATGCGCGTGGAAATGCGGTTACCAAGAGGATTCGGCAGCGAAGAAGTGACATACGTCATTCTCCCGTCGCGCGAATGATTTGCGCGTTAGGGCCGATTGCCAAAAGCGAAGATAGGAAATAGAAATAAATGACGATGAAACACAAGGCTGGAACTCTTCAAGTGTCGGGCACCGGCACAATCAAGATCGTGCCCGACGAAGCCGTGGTGCACCTCGTTGTGCTCACCGAAGGCCAGACCGCAGCGGAAGCCGTGGCCAGCAACGCCAAGTGTACGCAGGCAACAGTCGATGCAGTATCGATCCTGCCGAACCACGGGGTCACCACCACTGGGCCGAGCTTAAACCCGATTATGCTTTACGACGCCACGACAGGCAACGGGACGATCGTAGGCTTTCGCGCTACCAATGGCGTCGACGTCAAGACCAAAATCGGCTATGCAGGCCAGGTATATGACGCGGGAATCAAAGCTGGCTCCAACCAGAGCAGCGGCATTACGTTCCAGCTCCGGGACGATGCACCGCAGCGGGAGGAGGCCCTGCGCCTCGCAGTCGAGCACGCATTCAAGGAGGCCAAGATCGTGGCCAAAGCGGCCAAGGTCGATCTCAATGGCCCCGAGACGATCCAGATCAATGCGCCCGACGGCCGCATTTACTACCGCACCCAAGCGCTCGATGCGAAGGCTGTAGCGACGCCAATCGTGCCTGACGAATTGACGATCACCGCGACTGTGCAGATTCTGTTCCGCACGCACGGATAGAAGATCCGCGGGGTTTTTTCGATGGGTCGCAAACGTGCGACCCGAACCTCGAGCGGCGCTTGACCCACTACGGCGTTTTTCGGCGTTTTCTTGGCGACGGGTCGAGCGCAATTGTTGAAATCATTCAACATCCATCGATAACCATTACTCCCAGCTAACTTCAACGGTATGCGGTAGACGATCGTCCACGAGACGTAACGCTTGGCCCGGTAACGCTCGGCCATCCACCACAATACGAATTCCGTCCGCTTTTGTACCCGCTCCCATGTGGAATCGAATATGATATTCGGTATCCCGGTACTTGTAGCGCACTTCAAACGTCTTCCATTCTGGCGGGACGCACGGTGCAAAAAACAATCGGTCCACGTCGAGCCTCAATCCGAGTAGCGACTCCATGACGAGGCGATACATCCAGCCCGCTGCGCCCGTGTACCACGTCCAACCGCCACGGCCTATGTGGGGCGTTACGGCATAAACATCCGCAGCCATCACGTAGGGTTCGACCTTGTATGTCGATATGTCAGCGTGTGATTTGGTATGAGTCACGGGATTGATGATACCCACCAGCTCCCAAGCGCGTTCGTGATCCCCCAATGCCGCAAA
>JANORL010001289.1:0-13182 GCA_031415295.1 Polyangiaceae bacterium
CACAAGTGGCTCCCGACATACCTTGAATCAAGCACGCGATTTCTTTGGCGACACGTCCCGTCTCGCGCATCCGTTCATTCATCTTGCCGACTTTCCCCCGATCTCGTCATCGCCGGCGATCGTCGTTGACGTGCCCAACCCGTTGCTGCAAGACCCCCTCGCGTTATGCCCCCGCAAATACTTCGGCAATCCAATCGTATAATGCCGAAACGTGATCGGCATCTTATTGCCGCACCCGCACCCGCACACATGCCCTTTTGCATTCTCGTCGGCCGCCCAGAGCACGGCGTTCTTCTTCCGCCTGCCAAATTGCACGCCAAGAACGACGATTCCCTCGATCCGCACTTTTTGGTGAGATGATAACGGCGTGTTTCTACCGGCATACCTGAAGTCGCCGAACCCCAAAGGCTCCATCGTGCACAAGATCCTGGGAACCAACAAGGCGTACTACGAGAAAGTTGAAAAATTTCTCGATAAGGCTACATCCCAGGCCGATGCGCTCCAAAGGCTTCGGCGAATCGGAGAAGCTCTCGAAAAAGGAACATTTTTAAATGCTCCTCTATAAACACATAGGCAGCACGGGCTACGAGATCATTCACTGCATCGACGAACGTTGGGAGATATTCACCGAGCTCGACGGTTCCTCACGCAGCAAAACGTGGAAACCGGTTCGCGTTCGACGGGTTCGCCCAAGCTTACGCGAGGCCTTTCGACCATCGGATAGCCCGTATCGAATAAGTCATACACTCATCTTTCGTCGGTCGGCCATCGACGCGCTTCGGGACATCTTGGATGCCCACGGCGAACTCTTGCCGCTCGAAGACGAAGGCGGCGTGGAACTCTTTCTCTACAATCCACGGCCGCTCGAAGCCTTGGATCAAGAGCGTACACGGGGTTCTCGAGACCAAAACGGCCGAATTGAACTCGCGGATAACCACGTGTTTATCCCATCCGTCGTCGAAAGCGTGGACGTGTTCAAACAGGCAGACAAACGAGGTGGTGGGATCTTCCTCTCCGAACGTTTCATTCAACGCTGGAAACAAGCCAAACTGAAAGGCTTGGACTTCATTCTCGCGTGGGATTCCGATTTGCCCCCGGAAGCGCAGCCGAACGTGTGGACGTCGAAACCCATCAAGCTCTGAACGCAGCGGCGGATGCCTCACGCGAAATTCGTTTGACATGACGTAACCTTTGGTCTACACACCGGCGGCCGACAAACCCTCGAAGATAGACCCGACGAAAATGCAATTTTACGAGTTCGATCGGTCCCCCGGTTACGAATCCCTCGAATGCGTCGATAAAGACGCGTGGTTCGACATCCTGCTCGCACTCGATGGCTCATCTCGCGCCGCAAACTGGAAACCATTTCAAGTACGCCGCATTCAAAAATCCCGCAGGCGCCCGTTTCGCGACTCCGATAGTCCCTATGAGGGAACGTATGTCCTGATCTTCCGCCGCTCGGCCGTGGATGCTTTGTGCGAACTCCTCGAAACCCACGGCGAACTCTTGCCGCTCGAAGACGAAGACGGTGTCGAACTTTATCTGTACAATCCCCGCGCTATCGATGCATTGGATCAAGTGCTCTCCCGCGGTTCTCGGGACGAAGATGGAAGATTGAGAAACGCCGCGATTCCCGTGTTCGTTCCCGCGCGCGTCGAAGGCGTCGATATTTTCAAAATCGCCGCACCCCGAGCCGGTACGATTTACCTTTCGGATCGTTTCGTCGCGCGCTGGAAACAAGCCAATTTGCAAGGGTTGGATTTCAAGATGGCCTGGGATTCGGATGGGCCCTTGCCCGCGTCAGAACCACCGGAAGTCAAAAAAGCCCCATCGGATGAATACATTCGAATCGAAGCGTATTTGCAAGGATTGGAAACCACGCCACGGCTTGCGGCAATGGCCGAGCAAGCGCAGAAAGAATACGCGACGATAAAAGCTGCTACCGAAGCTCGGGTCGTGCAATGGTTATGGGCAACGGATACGCTGCATTCGTACGAACCGGCGTATTTCGAGATAAGCAAGGAGCCCCCTGGCAAAGTGCTCCCCGGCAAGCCAGATCCAATACCCTGGCACGCTTATGAATACGGGTACGACGCCCAAGGGCGTGTGGTCATCGAGCGGGTTTATTCCGAATATGCCGGGCACCTCTACGACACCTACTTCGTACATGAAGCCGATGGCATCATGTCATTATGTCCTCGCAAACGCGGCTCCGATGAGGGCGACACCGACAAATGGACGGCCGTGAAATGGTACACCATGCACGACGGTCGCGTCACAGCAATGCACTTCTCGAATTTCGTTGGGGTTATGGGTTGCAATACGTATCAATACGATGCCCAGGGACGCGTCGTACGTCGTGATCGTCGTGAAATCGGTGCGCTGACATGCATCGAGGATTGGCACGAAATCGAATACGACGCCAAAGGGAAACGCCTCCGCGTTCATTGGTGTTACCCCGATGGTCGGCGCTACCTTCTGTTCCAACAGGTGACACGAAAAACCAGTTTCAAAACGTTACAGCGGCAATTGCTCGAAGGGTTGACCGCGGCCATCATCGACGGGCTGCGAAAGCTGGCCATTACGGATGAAGTTTATGTATTCGTTGTGCGATATTCAGAAGCGTCATTCGAACACATGCTGCCTCCTTGCGTCGATGTGAATACGGCGCCCGAACGCGAGCGGCTGCTGAAAGAAAATCCTGACGATCTGGAATGCATTTGGAACCCTTGTGAATGGTTGCCCCAATACTGTGATATGCTTTATGACGTACCTCCAGACATCGAGGCGTTGTGCGCGGTCGCCAATCAAGACATTTGTCAAAACGAACGAGACAAAGAGGTACTGCGGTTTCTCGATAAGCTGATGAGGGCATTGTACAAGGCGGACTTGCCGATACGCCGATCCGAACATTTCGTGGTCATTGGGCTCATCGTAGAAGAGGGCGATTGCGATGTGCAGGTGCAAACGCAATTGCCGGTAAGGGCGCGCAAGTCGTTACAAAAAGCGGGTCATTTGCCGATGTAATACATCAGCCGAACGTGTGGACGTCGAAACCCATTAAGCTCTGAACGAATCCGCTCCCCGCCGCCCATCACCCGCCCGTCAAAATCGTGCTCTCTTCGACAAACTTGTCTTGATGTTTTGCTCAGTCAACGCGCCGATATCGAAAAAAAGAATCGCAAAGATGCCGGTCGCCTTCGCGTCGAATTGATTGGTTTGCTCAATCGATTGCGGAAAAACCTCGACGCCGAACTAAAAGACGACCCGGCCTTGCCCCAAGACCTCGACGCCCGCGTCTTCGGCTACCTCGACCTACTCGAAAAACACGCCGTAGAAGCCGCCGCAAAAGGCCAGCCCGAGACGGATCTGCCACCCCCGGATGGGGCTGCCAATCCTTGATGACCGAGCCCCGACGTAACACTCGTCACCCGACTACGCCCCCGCCGATACACGTAGCTGTACGCTTCCACCCAACCAAGCGGCCTCTCGAACAAGCCTCAACCCATCGCCGAATCACCCTCAAGGTCCTGCCAAGAGACATCAACGTGGTTTTCTACGGGTATTGAAGGCTCTGCCAACAATGCTCAATGTAGGACAAGGTGCGTGTGGTCGTCCCTTTGGGTAGGGTCGAAGGGGGGGTCGTTGGGTAGGTCGGGTCCCTCGGAGGAGCCAACCACCCGTGCAAAAGGCCCGCGCTCCACTTCAGCCGCCAATACCGCGTAGCGGCCTCCATGAGCGCTGCGGTCACCAACAGCGTCGCCGGTGCCATGGCCAGCGGCACGGATTACGACCTTCCGCAAGGGATTTTTTGTGACATGTTTAGAGCTGGCGTAACGGCGGCGTTCCCGGCCATGTACCCCGACCTTCCGACAACGAGGTACCGCGCGACTCGGGTGCCGAAGACGCACCTTACGGCACAAACCACCGCACCACACCCGCTTTATCGAAAAACGGCTCGAGGCGGTCCGACAAAACGCGCAAATGGTGGCTCGGTACTTGCGGGTACAGGTGGTGTTCGAGGTGATACGTCAATTCGAGAAACACCGCGGGGATGATTCGACCACGCAAGGTATGCGTTTGTGTCAACGGCGTATCTCCATAATTCCGGTGCGGCAAATGGACCGTAAGCAGCGGGAAAACCCATGCGCCCATCACCACAAGCCCCGCATAAAGCAAAACGGCCGGCGTCACGGGCCAAAGCAATACGCCCGCCACAACGACGCCAAACACCCAAAACGCTTCCGCCAACATCCAACGCCGATCCGTTACGCTCCCGCGTCGATACGCCCATATCCATAACCGCGGGAGAAAAACCGCACCGTGACGCACCGCCCCCCATAACGTCATCCGTGCCGGATCACCCTCAGGGTCATCGTGGCCCGGAAAAACTCGATGGTGTTGCAGATGCGAAATACGATACGAGTGGCCACTCGCCAACAAAATGCCACCAAAAACAAAAAGGGCGACGTCCGTCTCGCGGCGACTCAGTCCCAACGAACCATGCACGACATCATGCGTCACCGTGACAATCGCAACGAATACCAGGAAAACCACGAATGGAGTCAACCAGAACAAACCCAGCCGACAAAGAACAACGTACACCCCAAGCAAAACAAATGGGCGCGCCAGGGCCCATCGTCTTTGAAGAGGCGTCGTGACGAGCAAATCGCGGCCTAATGCAGATAACGAAGGCAAGGACGGATCAGGTGACATCGACGCTCTCCGTTTTCCAATTGGCAGACGTACGCACACCTCGAAGCACGTCACGGGCGACATGACGACTTCCAAGGACGCAAGCGACGGTTCCGAGTCCAGGCCATGTCGAATCGCCGACCATCCAGAATCCAGGCAATCCCAGGTCTTGTGGAATGGCCCGTTGATTGGAATTGGCTAGCGAAAGGCGAGCGCCTCCAACAGCGCCACGTGGACGACGCGTGAATCGTTCATACGTTCGTGGCGTGGCGATTTCGTGCACCACTGCGTTTTGACCCAATGAGGGGTAGACACGTCGCGCAAGGGCGAGTAAGGTTTGTCCGATATTTTTTTTGCGCGTTTCGTAAGCCGCGTCGTCGAGGTTTTGCCATGGTGAAAGTTCGCAATGGGTGGAAACCATGACGGACCGAAACCCGGCAGGGGCGCTTTCTACATCTCCCGGTGCGGAAACCGAAAGAAACATATTGTTTCCATCGCCGAGCGGCGAATCGTAATCGTGCAAGATTTGATGATGCGTGAACGACTGCTCGGCAACTTCGGCCTCGGGAACGCCCAGGAAAACGACGACCGCGCCGCCTTGGGCCTGGGCATCGCGACGAAGGTACGGCGCGAGCGCTTCGCCAATTTGGGCCGGGCCAATGTTTGCCGTGAGGGGTGCAGGCAATGCGCAAACAATGCGGCGCGCGTGAAAATCGCCGCGATTCGTGGTCATGACGAAATCGCCTGCACAACCTCGAAATGCCGTGACCGTGGTTCCGACGCGTAATTCGCCGCCAATGGCGCGATAATGCGCCGTAAAACGCCGCCAGAATCCGTACATTCCCCCCGTTGCCCGCGTGAGCCCCGCGCCACGAATCGTCGCTCCGAGTATACCATTGATGAGTGGCGCATCGTCGATTTTCCCATGCACCGTGTCTTCAACGAGCATTGCGAGGAGCCCTGCAAGCGCTTTGTCCTCGCGAAGACCATAATGGCGCAAGGCATCTCCGACGGTCCAGCCCAAGTAACGAACAAGCGGCAAGTCGCGAAGTCCAAGAATACGGGCGGCGCGAAAAACATCCACCGGCGAACGCACCGGAAGTTGCACCCCGCGGCGACTCGCTTGCCAGAATACATCGGCGAGGCGATCAAAAAAAGTCCACAGCCGCTGGTATGCGGGGCCATCGCCCAACCTTCGTAAACGCTCTGCAGCCCAGAGAGTTTGATCGCGGTGCAACGTGACTTTACGATCAGGCAACCACGCGACATAACCCGGTAATCGTTCCCCAGGCAGCGACGGCATTCCAATGGTCTCGAGTAGCTCGCTTCCAACGCCTCCTGGCGCGAAG
This sequence comes from Polyangiaceae bacterium, assembly GCA_031415295.1. Classification (GTDB taxonomy): domain Bacteria; phylum Myxococcota_A; class Polyangia; order Polyangiales; family Polyangiaceae; genus Polyangium. Next base: position 6,045 of record JANORL010001289.1, read on the forward strand.
TCGACAAGCGTCGTCGCACCGACGTCAAAAGCAAAACCTTTGCGACGGAAGTAACCCGCACAGCCTCCAGGTAACCCATGAGCCTCGAGCACAAGCGTCGATAACCCAGCCGCTCGAAGCCGAGCAGCGGTGGCCATACCGGCAATTCCGGCCCCAATCACGGCAACGTCGTACATCATCGATTCTACTTTTGGCAAAATGAGTGGAACGAACGTGAGACACTTTATTCGAATCCGTTAGAAACTCAACCTACTTTTGGGCCCCTTCTATGAAAGCCGGGCACGTTCTCGCTTACGCTCGAACGGCCCTTGTCAGTGCATTCGTCGGGCTCGCTTCGCGACCCGACTCTTGCACTCTACCCAGTTCACGATGGGGGGCTACGCCCCCCAAACCCCCGAGATCGTTGTGATTCGCTTTCGTCTCTGGTGGGTGAGGCGAAGCCTCGTGGGGACTCTCCCCGTCGCGATGCTCCGCGGAGAGGGGGCATAAGCGCTAACTTTAGACATGCATCGCCTTCAATTCTCTCATCCGGCGGGGTTTGGGGCTGCACGCCCCATCGTCAACTGGGTAGAGGGAAAATGTCGAAAGCGCGTAGCGCTTGTCGATATTTTCCCTGACTAAGGTTGAGCGCGAAGGGCTCAACCGGTCCACAAACCAGAGTAGCTTGTCGACGTTTTTCCTGAATATGGTTAAGCGCGACGCGCTCAACCGGACCACAAACCAGAGGAAATTGGTCTTTGCCCACGAGGAATTCCGTGACATTGTTTGGCACGGCATGAGCTTTGCTCTTTGCGTGTTGCTGACTGCTGAAAACGCTCCCCGTACGAAGGAAATTGCATGAAAACGATTGCCCTTGTTGCATTACTTGCGGTGTTCGTGGCCCAAACCGGATGCGCCGACGGAAGCGGGTCGACGAGCGGAAGTGGCACGGTGGCGTGCAGTACACGAGCAGATTGCTCGCAACCCGACAATCCTTGTATGAAACCGTTGTGTACCAGTGGTGTGTGTGGGTCGACACCCGCGCCCGAAGGCACATCGATTGCCGATGCTGCTGCTGGCGATTGCAAAGCCCAAATCTGCGACGGCGCGGGCAACATCATGGCGACCAACGACGATACCGACATTCCCAACGATGGGAACTCCTGTACGAACGACGCGTGCACGAATGGTATTCCTTCCAATGCACCCGTCGCCGCAGCCGCCCCGTGTTCCGAAGGTGGTGGGTCGTTATGTAATGGCGCGGGTGCGTGCGTCGAATGTGTCGCGGTCGACGATTGTCCTGGGCAAGACACCGCTTGCCAGGTGCGTTCGTGTGTTGCCGGGATATGTGGCACGACGCTCGTCGCGGCAGGTACGCCGATTGCCTCGCAAACCGATAACGATTGCCAAATAAATGTTTGCGACGGTTTTGGACTCATCTCGAGCGCTCCCGACAATGCAGACGTCCCGATCGACGGCAATACGTGTACGGCCGATACCTGCACGGCAGGTGTCCCATCGAATCCTCCCCTGCCGATCGATTCTCCATGCACCGAAAACGGCGGCAAAGTATGCAATGCCAATGCCGCTTGCGTTCAATGCAATGTTGCCAATCAATGTTCGACCGGAGTTTGCTCGGGTAATGTCTGTCAACCGCCAAGTTGCGTGGATAGTGTAACCAACGGCGCGGAAACCGATATCGATTGCGGCGGAGCCGTTTGCTCTCCATGCGCAGTTGGCAAAGAGTGCCAACAGGCCACCGATTGCTCGAGCGGAGTTTGCACCAGTTTCGTTTGTATGGCGCCCAAAATTGTCAGCACGAAACCTGCCGATGGAGAAACCAGTGTCGCTATCGGTGCCGCGGTATCGGTTCTTTTTACCGGAGCGATGAATCCCGCGAGCCTCGATGCGCAATTGTCCGCCGGCCCGTGTATTGGTTCAGTTCAGCTTTCAACCGATGGATTCGCCACGTGCCTGGGATTCGCCAGCGCTTCGCCAATGATGTCGGCAGGCAATTCCGTGGCTGCGTGGATACCAGCGCCTGCGTTGTCGTACGGATCGACCTATTTCGTTCGGGTCACGACCGTGGCGGAAGGCGCCGACGGTACGCCCATCAATACCACGTATTCGTCGAACATGGGTTTTACCACGAAAGTCCCTACGACTTCTTGTAATGGAGCCTTGGTCATCAGCCAGATTTACGGCAATGGTGGAAACCCGGGGGCAACGTTCAAGAACGACTTCATCGAAATTCATAACCGCGGAAATGTGTCCGTAAACCTTTCGGGTTGGTCGGTCCAATACGCAAGCGCTACAGGGACGACGTGGCTCGTGACCACGTTGACCGGATCCATCGCCGCGGGCGGATATTATCTCGTGCAAGGCGCGGGCGGCACGATAGGTGCGGTTTTGCCGACGCCGAACGCCACCGGAATGACAAACATGAGTAGTTCCGCTGGAAAAGTTGCGCTCGTGCAAGCCACGGCGGCGCTCAGCGGCGCTTGTCCCGTGGGGTTACCCCTTGTTGATTTCGTCGGTTTCGGGCCGACCGCCAATTGTTTCGAAGGTGCAGGTGCGAGCACTGCCGCCGCAGCAACGACGCAATCCATGCAACGAAGCGACGCAGGATGCATCGATACGGACGACAACAAGCTGGATTTCACGGTCGCCTCGGCATTGCCGCGGAACACCATGAGTAGCGCGAACATGTGCCCTTGCACCATTCAAGGAGCCATCAATGAAAGCGGTATTGCCGCCGAAATCGACCTTTGCAACATTCAATCGCCGACGTCGATGACCGTCAAGACGTTAACCACAACGCCCACGATTTACGGGCACGTCTTCGAGACGGGTTTCACCGAAGCTGCCGGGGCAAACGCGATTATCTTCACGGAAGTGGGTTATGGCCCCGGGAACATCAATCCGACGACGCAAAGCGGATGGCTGTTTTTCCCGACGGTATTCGGCATGCAGATCGGCAATGCCGACGAATATCGAGGGTCCTTTACGGCTCCTGCGGTTGGTTCGTATCGTTATGCCTACCGCGCAAGCCTCGATGGTTTGCAATGGACCTATTGTGACTTGAATGATGCCGGCTCGAATAGCGGCGCCATCTTCGAGGTCACGCAACTTCCTATTCTTACGGTCACGCCGTAATACGACTGCGGGACTTGGTCCTGATTGATTCAAAATGCGATGATCGAAATGTGACGATCCACATCAAAACAGCCACGAATACAAGGTTTCGTCACAAGCCCCTTGCGTTCGAGGCGCAGATCTGCGAAACACTCGCCTCATGTGTCGCGTCCTTGCCTACCTAGGAGAGCGGATCCTGATGGAGGATTTGCTCTACAAGCCCGATGTTTCTTTCGTCAACCAAACGCACCAAGCGGCGCTGTTGAATCGCTTGAATCTTGCAGGATCAGGGTTTCTCGCGTGGGATGCGCAAAGCGAGCGGCCGGATCTTCCGTTCGTTTATCGCAGCACGCAACTGCCCATTTATGATCGAAACTTGCGTGCACTTGCCGCAAAATTACGGGCCACGTGTTTGCTCGGTCATCTACGCGGCGTCCCGTATCAGGTCAGTTCCATCATCAACGAGCAAAACCTGCATCCATTCTTATTCGACGATACCCGACTGGCGCTGGCCCATAACGGTCAATTGGCGCGGTTTGACGAAATGAAATTCGCCTTGTTGCGCCACATCAAGCCGCACTTCGCACGGGTCATTCGCGGCACCACGGACAGCGAGTGGTTTTACGCGCTTTTACTTTCCCAATTGGACGATCCTTCTGCGGATCTCGGTACGCTAGACATTTGTTCCGGCGTTGTCAAAGCCCTGAGAATCATTGCCGAGACACGTCATGCGTTACGTATTCGCACGTTTTCGCCGATGAACCTGTTTCTGTCCGATGGTAATGACCTCGTTGCCGTCTGTTATACCTTTGGGCTTGGTAACTACGAAGGCCTCGGAAACGATTACCATCCGCCGGACGAAAGCGTTTTGCGCATTTGGTACACGATGGGCAGATCGTATGGGTTTTACGACGGTGAATGGCGAATGGATCATGCCAGTGCCGAAGCCACGTCGTGTATCGTCGCCTCTGAGCCGCTTACGCGCGAGCATTCAACGTGGAACTCCGTGCCGCTTCAGCATCTGGTGTATGTGCACCGAAGCGGCGCGGTGCCATCGGTCGAACTCGTGCCCCTGATGATCGAATAGGAAGTTGGCGCGCCTCACCCCCTGGCCCCTCTCCCCGACGCTTCGCGTCGCGGAGAGGGGAGACAAACCCAGAAGGGTTCTCAATTCCCCCTCTCCGCGGGGTTTTACCCCGGGGAGAGGGGGCCAGGGGGTGAGGCGCAAAAACGGTGCGATCGCCTGTTCAACACGCTCTTATGCAAGGAGCGATCGCGGATACCCGCGGATGCTCCGTCCGTTCTGACTGATGTCGTCACTGGTGAAAGGCGTTGCGGCCTGTGGTTCAGAACGGAACATGCGGCAATTTCGCACCTACCGAGCACTCATCGGCGCACGCGATGGGCTCGGGCTCTTCGCTTATCCGCAGCCGGGATTGGCCATCGTGCTCTGGATGCTGTTCGACCGCGACCTCGCTCCATCGAGCGCCGAACGACGCGTGCTGCATCGTGTCGCCGGGCACATCGACAGCGCCTTTCGCCTTCGTTATCGTCCCGACCTCGCCGTTGCTGCCGTGCTCGCTCCGGACGGGCGTTTCCTCGACCTCGACGACCCAAGCATCGAACGCGCCCAGCGCGAGCGCCTCACCGGCCGCGTGATCACGCTCGAGCGCACGAGGCTGCGCGATCGTCGCAAAGACCCGGATGCCTTGGACGACTGGCAGGCCCTCATCAATGGCCGTTACAGCGTTGTTCTGCGGGATGATCCCGACGGCAAACGTTATTACCTTTTGGTCCGCAATGCTGCGGTTACTGAGCCTCACGCGCGCTTTTCGACGCGCGAGATCGAAGTGCTGCGTTTGGCGGCGCGAGGTTTTACAGGTAAAGGCATTACGTACACTCTTGGGTTGACCCCCCAGTTCGGTATCTACGGCGCTTGCCAGCGCTGCGGCGAAGGTTGGTCTTCGCTCGCGACACGCGCTTATCGAGATCGCGGCGGCCATGTTCGGGGTGCGTTCGTCACAGGCCCCTGTCGCAACCTTGACGCCTGCGGAGCGCGATGTGCTGGAGCTTTTGCGCCGAGGAATGGCGAATGCGGAGATCGCGCGCCTGCGTGAGCGATCAAAAAATACCGTGGCGAATCAGGTGGCGACGATTCTGCAAAAGTCGGGCGCTCCCTCGCGCCGCGCGCTGGCGACAACGCGTCTGCCATGACGCTGCGCCGAAGCTTTTGCTCTTTAAAAAATGACGGAAACGGTTCTGGGCGCGCAGTTGCTGCCGTCACTCGAATCCGAACACGTCCTTTGCCGATTGACCCGTGACCGCACGGGCAATCCACTGATCGAGCGTCTGGGCATCATCGCATGCAGCAATCCGTGCCCGATCTTCGTCCGAAAGCTCGACGTTCAAACGCGTGACGATTCGACTCAACACATCGCGTTTGCCCTCGAGTACCCCAAATTTGTGCCACTCCGCCAAACCCTTCGCTCGCCCTTCGTTGAATTTGTCCTCCCCATATTGACGAAGTTGCTCAATCTCGTCCATCACCTTTCGATACGCCTCCATTGCCAGCTCGGTGAACGAGGCTTGATTCGCCAACTCCATCGCTTCTCGCATGGCACCTAGCGGCAAATCTTCCGGGAGCTTGTCCAGTTTCGTGACATTCGCGAAAAGCCACGCCCAGAGCGCGGGTCCGCCCGATGGTTTTTCCTTGGGTACCTTCGGCAATTCTAAAAATGCATATTGCACCTGTAAAAGTTTCCGATTACCCGTTGTCTCTTCCGCAAGCGCAAACCGACTGTGCATCGGCATCCGCGGCTCGTCTAGTTTGTCCCCTTCCGTGTCGGGCCACAACACGAAATTACATATCGCTAACACCACGACATCCACGAGCTTCGTGTACGACTCGCCCGCCTTCGATTGAGAGACATACGGCTGGCTGCCATTGTACACCATGCGGTTCAGAATACCGGCCATGTGTGCGAGCTGTATCGCGACGATAAAACTCGCCCCACCGCGATCCTTGCACCGGACGTCCAATATCGAAAGCTTTAATCCTGGAATCCGCGGCAATGGCTGGTTTAGCATGTATTCCAGCGATTCGATTGTCCGGTCGCCCGTGCGTTCCAATAAATCGTTCAGCAAGCCGCGCAGAATCTCGGGGTGCGTCGCGAAGATGCGACGGAAAACGAAGTCGTTCTTCAGGTCGGCGAACACCATGCCGCTGTTTTGCCCCCGTCGGCTAGAAAATGCAAGCGGCGTGTTGAAGGAGAAAAGAACTGAGGAAAGTGCCAGGCTCTTTTCAACGTCTGGGCACTTTTCAAAGTCTGCACGATCGACTCGTCCGCGTGCACCAATGCCTGCATTCTCGATGACCCCGGCTCGCAGCTCGACAGCTGCGTTCTCCAGTAGCAATCGAAGCGGCCGATCTCTGCACGACGCAGACTGTCGTCCATCGTGAACCGCTTCGTCGCAATGGGCGATCGCACCCAAAACCGCGACAATGTTACGCGTCAAGCAAACACATCCGCCAACGTCTTCGCCCCGAGGGCGTTGTCGAACCAGCGGTCGAGCGTCTGGGCATCATTGCATGCAGCAATCCGTGCCCGATCTTCGTCCGAAAGGTCGTCGTTCAAACGCGCGACGAGTCGAGTCAACGCCTCGCGTTTACCATCCAGTACGCCCGACTTGTGCCCTTCTGTCAATCCCGACTTGTGCCCTTCTGTCAATCCCGACTTGTGCCCTTCGGCCAATCCCGACTTGTGTCCTTCGGCCAACCCCGACTTGTGCCCCTTCGCCAGCCCTTCGTTGAGTTTGTCCTCACCATACTGCCGAGCCTGCTCAATCTCGTCCATCACCTTGCGATACGCGTCCATTTCCAGTTCGCTGAACGTCGCTTCATTCGCTAGCTCCATCGCTTCGCGCATCGAGCCCACTGGCAACGTTTCCGGCACCGCCTTCAGCGATGGTGCATTCACGAACAGCCACGCCCAAAGAGCTGCTCCACCTTCTGGTTTTTCCTTCG
>JANORL010001290.1:0-4522 GCA_031415295.1 Polyangiaceae bacterium
CGGCGAGTATGAAATCTCCATGTTCGCCGGGTGGGTGAGCGACTATCGAGACCTCTTCGACTTCTTCGTCAACCTACCGGATACGAAAAAGCCGCAGGAGCTGAAGCTGTGCACCTGGCGAACGATGAGACAAGACATCACCATTGACCAATTCCTCGAATTCCGTGGACCTCAGATGAGTCAGTTGCTCGACCTCGTGGGCGGCAATGAACGCATGCAAGTTTGTTACGAAGTGTCGTATGAACGCGGGCAATTGGATGAAGTGACGACGTGGTCGCGTGCGAAATGGCTTTTTTCAACCGAGCGGTCGTTTGTGTACGTAGACTACTACAGCACGACAATTCATTGAATGGGAGCGCCAAGGTAAAACCCAATCGCTTTTGTGGCGAAGGCAATCCGGCGGAACGATGGAGGGGTGGAAAGAAGGCGACGGTCCCGGCAAACTACTCGGCGCTCATCCCTGCAACGGCCTACGATGAAGAAGTTCGGCATTGGTTTGGCATGCGGGAAAAGCACCCTCAACTTTGACCGGAGTTTCTTGGCCTCGCGCAGCTCCGCCGACCGGGTGCAAATAGAACGATCTCTCGATGCGGGAAGTGTTTCGGCCCGAGCGACGAACCAGGGGTTCGTCATGTTCCAACCGTCTCCGTCGGCGGTGCAGTTCCAGCGGCGGAAACCTTGGGCTCCCCGACCACACGGTTGGTGGCGGCATCCTTCTTGTTTGGCTTCCCATAGACCTGATATCCTTCGGGCAAGTGAAACGGTATTTTGCCCGGCCAAACAAAATGTCGCGCGTAGACCATTTCCAGACGAGGTTCCGAGGTTTTCGTGAATCGGAGGGGGATTCGAGGACCTTTGCCCCAGCGTACATACGCTGTCATTGATGGCTTCAAGTTCAAGTCATGGCACAGAAACCCCAGAATACGCAGCATGCGACTCATTTTCGAGAGATTGCCCTGCGTAACCTGTTCGAGATAAGGAATTCGCCCGAATCGCCAATCTTCCACTTGGTTTGCGCGCAATACACCCGCATGCACGAGGACATCCACGGGCGCAACGAAGTTCTTCGTTGTCAAAATCGCCAGGACGGCCGCTTCGATACGCGGGAAGAGCGGAGCGGTGCGGTACTTGTGTGGCGTCGTTCGTGACGGCAGTTTGACTGTGGCCGGGTTTTTCGGTACCGATGTTGTTCGAGGTTTTTCTTTGCGCACGCCTAGCAGGTACCTCGCGACGAACGGGTTTGCAACAAAAAGCAGGTGCCGTGCGTGATTCGCTGGTGCTTGATGGTGTCTAAGTTAAAAGCGACAATGGCGAAGGGTTGAGATTCTTGCGTTTGCCGCGGCCGACAAAAGCGCGGTGTATGGCATCTCGATTGACGCGTTAGCTTCGGTCGCTAACGCGTCAATCGCTACATGAACTGCGAGAAACCGAGGTGATCCTCCCCCGCTTCCATCCGTTTTCGTGGACAGTTCGTGATTGCGGTTTCGAGTTGTGGGTGAAAGTTATTCGATGTTGGCGTGTAGCTCGCGACCCGTAAGGGTTGACTGACACATGCGCGGCAATCTACCGAAACCACAAGCATCTCGTGAGCAATTTTTTTTGATTGTTCATCGACGCTGTTCGGTCTGGCAAATTGGTATTGGGTTACAATAGTGGCGCCAAAAGCCATACAATTGGCGTCAACGGTCATTCCATCGTGGATCTGGATAGGTTAAGGGCACCTGAGAACTTTTGTCCGGAGTCGCGCCCGGTTCAACTGCGCGACCATGGAGGATTCCTTGATCACTCGAATTGTAAATAGCGGACGGCCAGTGTTTCCCATCGTTTTCGTTTCGATTTTTGCGGCGATGCCGTCTGGCTGCTTTGGCGGACCAGACACGCTCCGTTCGGATCCGTTTTGCAGAAACAACTCGCGCGACAGAGAGAGAATGAATTCCGCGCCCACGAGTCCGCACGGCGCGCCTGCGTCGGCGAGCTTGAACGGCTGGCATACGCCCATCATGTTACAACTGAGCCCTTGCGTTGGGTCGCAGGTAGGCGCCATAGGATCGCATTTCGCGCCAGCCCCCACAGGCGTGGCGCATTTGCCACCTGCGCATGCGAGCGTCGTTTTGCACGGCATCGCCGCGTCACAGGTCGCTCCCATGTCGCCCGGTGCCACACACTTGCTTTGAGCGCACGTCAGCCCAACTTCGTGGTGTAAGGGACGAACGGGCTCGCGTGTTCCAAGTAGATACGTTCGACAGGAAAAACGCTGGGCCTATTGACGCGTCGAGGTCCACACCGAACACTCGCTCTTGCAAACGGGGAGAGTGTGTTCATGCAAAATCTCGCTTCTGCCATTACGATTGTTGGCCCGGACGTGCCCGGTCGTAGCGAAGTGCTCACGCTGGAAGCGTTGACGTTCATTGCTGAATTGTCGCGTTTGTTCCGGGATCGAATCGACGATCTTCTCGGGCGTCGGCGTGGGCGACAAACGTGGTTCGACGGTGGCGGATTGCCTGCATTTATGCCCGAAACCAGTGAACTGCGCAAAGCGGACTGGACGGTTGCGTCGATTCCGGACGATTTGCGGGATCGTCGTGTGGAAATCACCGGCCCGGTCGACCGTAAAATGGTCATCAATGCGCTCAATTCGGGGGCGAACGTATTCATGGCGGATTTCGAGGATGCGACGAGTCCAACGTGGGCCAATGTCGTATCGGGCCAGAAAAACCTACAGGACGCGGTACGAGGAGCCATTACGTACGTGGACGACATGACTGGCAAATCGTATGTACTCGGCGCCAAACCTGCGGTGCTTTTTGTCCGACCGCGTGGAATTCATTTGTTGGAAAAGCACCTGCTCGTGGATGGAAAACCCGTTCCCGCCTGTCTTTTCGATTATGGGCTTTTTTTCTTTCATAATTTTCAGGTGTTGATGCAACAAGGCAAACGTCCTTATTTTTACATTCCCAAATTGGAAGGAAAGCTCGAAGCTCGGCTCTGGAACGATATTTTCGTATTTTCCGAGCGGAATCGGGGCATTACGAAGGGCACGATTCGCGCGACCATGCTCATCGAAACGTTGCCGGCGGCATTCGAAATGGACGAAATGCTGTACGAATTGAAAAACCATTCCGTGGGACTCAATTGCGGAAGATGGGACTATATTTTCAGTTTTATCAAGACGTTGCGAACACATCGTCGTGCGGTGATGCCGGATCGCGGGCTGATTACGATGGATCAACCTTTTTTGCGGGCCTACGCCAATCTGCTCGTGAAAACTTGCCACCGACGTGGCACGTTTGCGATGGGAGGGATGGCTGCGCAGATTCCGATCAAGAATGACGAAGAGCGAAATCGCGTAGCGCTCGAAAAAGTGCGCAAAGACAAGGAACGCGAAGTGCGCGCGGGACATGATGGGACATGGGTCGCCCATCCAGGCCTGGTGTCCATAGCTCGGGACATATTCGATCAATGGATGCCCACGCCAAACCAAATCGACGTCAAGCGGGAAGATGTCCAGGTTACGTCGATGGATCTCGTCGCGGTTCCGGAAGGCGCACGAACGGAAGCGGAGCTGATCCACGATATCGATGTCGGATTGCAATACATCGAGGCATGGCTGCGTGGAATTGGCTGCGTGCCCTTGTACGATCTGATGGAAGACACGGCAACCGCTGAAATTTGCCGCGCTCAGGTGTGGCAATGGGTTCGTCATGGCGTAAGCGTCGACGACAAATTACTCGATCGTCCACGCCTCGCTCACCTCATCGACGAACGATTCCAGCGGCTCAATACGGGACGTCAAATCGGCAATCGCCTCATGGAGGCCCGAGAGATTTTCGAGCAACTCGTCTTGGCCGAAACATTCGAGCCATTTTTGACGACAATTGCGTACGAACGATTGTCGGCGTCGGAAACGGCACCGGCAACAGCAACAGCGGCTTGATTCGCTTGTTTGGACTGCGAATTTTCGAGAGGAGTCGTCGTCATGTCCGTCGCACATTTGCTCCCGGTCCATCCTTCGTCGATGCCGGAAAGCCGTGTCGTACCGAATCGATTTTATGGAATCGTTCGTCCCTACGGTGCGGAAGATGTCGCTCGTTTACGTGGATCTTTTCCAATCGAGCATACCGTCGCTCGACTTGGAGCAGAGCGATTGTGGAATCTTTTGCATAACGAAGATCATATCGCGGCGCTTGGCGCACTCACGGGAAATCAGGCCATGCAGCAAGTGCGCGCAGGACTTTTGGCTATTTACGTGAGCGGTTGGCAAGTGGCCGCCGACGCGAATCTTGCAGGGGAAATGTATCCCGATCAAAGCCTCTATCCTCAAAACAGCGTTCCGGCCGTCGTGCGTCGCATCAATCACGCTCTTTTACGTGCGGACCAAATCGAACATGCCGAGGGTCGGTCGGAACGATACTGGCTTGCGCCCATCGTCGCCGATGCCGAAGCGGGTTTCGGCGGGCCGCTCAATGCCTTCGAATTGATGAAAGCGATGATCGACGCTGGTGCGGCAGGTGTGCATTTCGAG
>JANORL010001291.1:0-3935 GCA_031415295.1 Polyangiaceae bacterium
AAAACTCAGTCTTTTGGGCAAAGCCCAAAAGATTGTGAGAGTTTTTGGCGAGCCCCCATCACAAACAAAAGCTTCGCGCAGCGCGCGACTTTCGCGCGCGAAGCGAACGTGGAAATCACCGCGTGTGCATTCAAATAGATCCCGTACAAATCTCCGCGTGCGCATTCAAAATCGCAGTCTTATGGGGCTCCCGGCACCACAACACAAACCCCACGGCGATCGAGATGCGGATACGTAGCCGCAATCGACGTCGTACATCCCAGGTTGGCCAAGGCGACGAATGCCAACAACGGCGCGAGCGTTTGGCGTATCGAACGCGGTAGCCTCAACATTAAAAAAGAACCAAAAACGCGTTGTTGACTGGCCATACACCATCCTCCGCTCGCCAAAGGTTTGAACCAAGCGCCGCTATGTAATGCTCGGACAATCCGACAAAGGACGGGTATATACCTTACGAAAATCCTGATCAAGGAAATAGTTTCGCAGGTGGGACAGGAAATGACATACCGCCATCGCTGCTCGAAATACCTCACGGGCAGTGAACCCATTCGAGCAAAGGAGGCACAAGCCAAGTCATTGGAACGACTTGGACATTTGGCGTGACGTATCTGTTTTGACGGCTGTCGATGCGGCTCACGGACGTGGAGTCGAATTGCACCCACGTTTGGACCGCGGACATGAGTGAACCGTTACGGCACCGGAGGCGTCGTCACATTGTCCTTCGCGTCGTCATGGGAGCGACTGGGGTCTTCGAGCAGCGATTGGTTGAAGTAATCGGCGGCACGCTCGGGGCTTCCAAGGTGGTGGGAGGCGATCGCCAGGATATTCTTGCCAAGTTGCAGTTCGAGTGCAGTGCGGGTGCTTGCAACGTTGGCGCGGGATTGGGCGAGGTCTCCTTTGGCATCCACTTGGCCTTCGCGGGCAGTCGAAAAGGTCGTTTTCAGCGCGGTGAATTCGGCGAGCAGCTCGGGACCGAGTTCCACCTTGTGTTTGGTCGCAGTGGTGATCAGCCGGTCGAGCAAACCAGGGATTTGGCCCAGGCGCGCCCTGTTGTATTCCTTGAGGCCCTGAGGGAAAAACTCGGCGTAGGGACCGCTGCCTTTGGCGAATGTATCGCGCACACGGCCTTCGCGTTGGCGCACGGTGGTGCGGACGAGCTGGAGCGCTTCGTCTTTGGTGATGGTGCCGCCGGATTGAGTGGCCTGGAGGGTGGTCCTGGCGGAGAGGGCGGCATCAAAAGCGCCAAAGGCGGTTTCGGTTGGCGCCAGCAGGGCTGCGAGCTGGGACGGAAGCGCGGAATTGGCCTTGAACTTGCCGATGTGGTCCTCGGTGAATTGGCGAAGTTCTTCGCTGCTGATTTTGCGGTTGGCCAGATGATTTTCAAAGAATTTCTCGATGTTGATCATGCTGTCTTCTCGCTATCAATTGATTGACCGACCGACAAGAGCGAAATAGAGCACTTATCGAAAAATAGACCCTCCGAAACTGTATGGCGGCGTGTAGTTCCAATTTTGCCACTGGCCTTTGTCACTTGATGGAAGGCAGTGGCAATTTTGTCACTGGCGTCTGTCACTTGTCGGAAGGCAGTGAGAATTTTGTCACTGGCCTTTATCACTTGTCAGAAGGCAGTTTCAATTTTGCCACTGGCCTTTGTCACTTGTTGGAAGACGGTGCGAATTTTTGCACCGGCCTTTGCCACTTGATGGGAGGCGTTCGGAATTTTGCGAGTGGCACTTTCCGTGTGGCGGCAAACCGATGCTTTCCGAGGAGACTGTCACCGATGGCGAACGAACCTCTCGGTCGCCAGCTCATTCTCGTTCGTAGAGAGCCCAAATGGTCACGTGCGCATGAGGATCGTGGTCTCCCCATTCCAGGGGGAGGAGCTTGCGGGCCAGCTCGGCATCGGCGAGCGAAAGCAACCCGAATTCGTTGAGCCGCTGCGTGAGCGGCTCGAGCTGGCCTTCCCAGGGCGCATAGGCGTGCAGCGACGAGGTGCACATCTTGTCGGTGAGGTCATGGCCCAAGAGCTTCCAGCCGGCGGGCAAACGCGCTGCATATTCGGGTTTGGCGAGAAGATCGATCGCCAGCAAGTAGTATTCATTATGGGGGTAGGGGCGGGGGGTCGGCAACTCGGCCAATGCCTGATCCAGCGTTTCCGGCGTGCACTCGACAGGTCCGTAGTCCGAGGTGTAGCAGTTCACCAGCGAGTCGATCGAGCGAATTTCGGAGAGATGAGGCAGGCCGTAATACTCGACGTGCTCGCGCCAGCGCTTGTCGCCTTTGCGAAATTTCCTGCGTACGCTGAGATTCATGGTGTGTCCAGTCGTTTTTCCCTCAGATAAATGCCCGAGGTGGTATTGCCTATCACTTGGAGCACTTCCCGTACACGCGTAGCACGTAGAACGGAGCGTGAGAGGCAACTCTAACATCAGTCACCTTCGTGAGAGCCCTCGCATCTACCAGCTCACGCAGCAGGTGATGTTCCGTCAGCTTGGAGGTCCACCGTTTCTGCGCCTCGCTGCGATTGAACTCGTCCGTGTACCCGCAATTTAAGAGGGCACTGTATAGATTACGATCACAAACATCGAAGCCCAGAAAGCTTGCTCCTTGGAGGTAGTTCGGGTCTGCGATGAAAAACGAGCCGAAGGCGACTTCGAATTCCGTCTTTGCTGCAGCTTCCTGGTCGTCCTCATAAGCCGTTACGATTATCCGCCAAGAGTCCTCCTCTCGCGTGGCCGTTCGAATGGTGACGCGAGGGTCGGCCGAGAGCGGAACATCGACATCCACGCGAAGCAGATACGTGACTCGACGTTCGGCGGTTTCCCAAGCAAATCTCGTTTGCTTCGCGGAGCAAATATCATCCGATATGAGAGCGATCCTCATCTCAGTGGCACTCAACATGTGTTTCAATCTCCTTCAGAAAACACTGACATGTTTTTGGATTTTGGTTGTATTCGTATCTGTAATAGTGTGTATGGTCACCCTTGCAGGGCCAATGCTTGTGGTCTGTATCCCTTCGGCTGGCGTTTGGTGGCGGTTTCGGACAGGGTGGACAGGGCGACGAGCCCGCCGGACGCAGGCTCGTCGCTGCAATATCCGGCTGCGCGGGCTGTGGCTGGGGTTGCGGGGTTGGCGTTGGCGCTGCCGCAGGCGGTGCTTGTGGTTGCGTAGCCTTGATGTGCGCTTGCTGCGCGGCAAGGATCTCCTGCAGCGACAAACGGTGCACTTCTTCGTACTCCTCAAGGCTCGCATAGGGCTCCCCCGTGATCGGGTTCAGTTCGTCCACCCAAGCAGGGGCGTCGGTTTCCGACCAGAAATAAATGATGCCGAACACGACTGCGGCTGCCACAAGTGGGTTGAGCGGAATCATAAAGATGCGCGGGATGCGGACGCCCACACGCGGCTGAATCCGGCGAATACCCGACTCCGGCCCCGGATCGGGCTGCGGCACAACCGGAGCAGGTTGCGCGAAAAACGTTCTTGACACGGGCGCTGCATCCACGGCAGCCACCGCTTCCACCTTCCCAGGCCACGACGTCGTTCGAAGCACCCCGACCATACATGCTTCGATCTTGCGATCCCCAAGCGTCGACGAATTGAAACCACATGCGGTGATTTCCACGCTCGCTCCGCGCATGTGGGACATGCGCTGCGCGAGGCTTTTGTTTGTGATGGGGGGCTTCGGTCGCTGACCGCCGTTTGGCCTACGGCCAAAGGGCGACGCTCCCTATGCCCCCCATACCCCCCAGGAGAGACTGCGAATGTGAATGGCAAGTGCGAGCATTCGACGTGGAAGCGCTCATCCTCGCAGACTCTTCTTCTTCGGGGGTTTGGGGGCAGAGCCCAAAACTCAGTCTTTTGGGCAAAGCCCAAAAGATTGTGAGAGTTTTTGGCGAGCCCCCATCACAAACAAAAGCTTCGCGCAGCGCGCGACT
>JANORL010001292.1:0-8994 GCA_031415295.1 Polyangiaceae bacterium
CCTGGCGCATCTTTTTCAGGAGTTTGTTATTGCGAATGACGCCAACGCGATGAAGCATTTCCAAAAGTATCCGGTCATTACGGTCACGTTCAAGGACGTGAAAGGCAAGACGTACGCCGACATGCTTGAAGGAATTCGCGATCAGCTAGCTGCCGCGTTCGCTGAGCATCGGTACCTTCTCGAGACCTCCGCAGTCGGCGGGACGACGCTCCAAAAGATTCGCCCGCTGTTCAACGATGAAGTCGTCGAAAGCGACCTCAGGTTTTCCTTCAAATGGTTGTCGCGTGCGCTTTACGAGGTACACAAACAACGCGTCGTGATTCTGATCGACGAATACGACTCGCCACTGCACGTAGCCTACGAATGCGGCTACTTCGACGACGCGATCTCGTTTTTCCGGTCGTTTCTTTCCGCGTGCCTGAAGGACAACAGCGCGCTCTTCAAAGGCGTGATCACAGGCATTTTGCGGGTGTCCCGCGAGAGCATGTTTTCTGAATTGAATCACATCTCCGTGTATTCGATGATCGACAAACCGTACAACACGGCCTTTGGTTTTACGGAGAACGAAGTTCGTGAGATTGTCGCCCCGGAGAAGCTCGAGGAAGTGCGTGCGTGGTACAACGGCTACATCTTCGGAGGCGAAGTCATTTACAACCCGTGGTCGATTCTCAATTACAGCCGCGAAGAGTTGCTCAAACCGTATTGGGTCAACACCGGTGGGACAAACTTGATCGAACGGCTTGCGTTAAAACAAGGCATGGGTTTGTCGGACAAGTCGACGGTGCTTTTGAATGGCGGGACGATTGATCAGCAAGTCGATACAAACGTTGTATTGCGCGACATTGAATTGGACCGCGAGGCATTCTGGAATTTTTTGTTGTTCGCGGGGTACTTGAAGCCCATCGATTTGCAGCTCGTCGTGGGTCGTTATTACGCGAAACTCGCCATTCCCAACGAAGAAGTGCGTTTGGTGTACCAAGACCTTTTCAAGAAGTGGTTGCGCTTGATCGATCCGCAATCGAGTAGCACACAAAGCCTAGTCAAAGCGCTCTTGTCGGGAGATGCCGCCACTGTTGAATCAAATCTAGGTGACATTCTGCTACGGGCGATGTCGTTTTTCGATGCAGGTGGCTCGCAGCCGGAAAAACTTTACCATGGGTTCGTCCTGGGCCTTTTGGTGCACTTGGAAAACCAATACGAAGTTCGTTCCAATTCGGAAACGGGCCTTGGTCGCGCGGACGTGACAATGCGGCCGAAAACGCTAGATCGCCCTGGTGTCGTGATCGAATTCAAGGTGAAACGCGAAAATCAATCGGCGGATGTGGCGCTCGAAGATGCCGCCCAGCAAGTGCGGGAAAAACGTTATGCTGTGGCAATGACGGCCGCAGGCATATCGCCCGTGTACGAATACGCAATGGCGTTCGACGGCAAACAAGCATACGTCGCGCTTGTGGATGACGTGCTCGCGAAAGCAAAGAAGTCGGCAGCAAAGGCGGCAGCGACGGCCGCGACGAAGACGGCGAGAAAGAAGCGGAAACCGGTGGCGAAGAAACGATAATGCGCCTGAAACGCGTTATCGGATTCGCCCGATAACATCGCCAAGAACGCGTTGAGTGGTGAGGAGTTCGGAGTCGGAGGTCATGGAATCAGCGCGCCTCCCGATAGGCGGAGAATCGTATTCACAAAAGCTTTTAATTCGGGGCAAGCCTCGATGGCCTTCGTCAAGTCTTGACCGCGAAGGATGGCTTGGGGATCTTTCGTTTTGCTGTAGCGCCTTTTTTCGGCGCCGGTAATGTATGCATCGTTGACATGATATGCGGGGGATTTTTGGTGATTGACCGTTTCGGGTGCGCCACTGGGTGCATTGCGATTCGATTTGGCGTGTTTTTTGATTCGGTCCCAATAAGGCAAGAGCCACGCCTCGAAATCGTGAAGAGCCACGTGAGTGTGAAAATGGGCGTGATATTTGGGATCGACACAACACGTTGCATACGATTTCGCCTGTTGTGCCGTTTGCCAAAGACCTTTTCCGGGGTTCTGTTTGTCCACGTAAACATCGGTCAACCAAATCACGTGATCCGCGGGTTTTTTGCCACTCAGCAAGTTCGCAACGTCCCGTTTCAATTCGTTTCCCGTTGGCACACCGCCCTTATACACCACGGGTTTCAAAGCGGGCATTGCCTCGAGGCGTGTTTTCAAGAATTCCTTCAAGAACGGCATGAACGCGCTTTCGGTCTTCCCTTCGACCATGATTTTGATAATCATCGAGAGCGACCTCCGAGCTCGCCCATACCCCAGAGCTGGTCGAGTGAATAATCACTTAGCCATTTTTCGAGGTCGAGGTGGTCGCCCCACGAGGCTTTCGTCCATCCTTCTTCGTCTATGTCCATGGCCACGACCTCGTTGGGCTCGAGAAAACGAACGAAACGATCGGCATGTGTTGCGACGATGATTTGCGTGCGTGAGCTGGCTTCGCGCAAAAGGTCGACGAGAAGTGCCATAAGTTCTGGATGCAAACTTACTTCTGGTTCGTCGATGAGCGTGACTTCAGTGAGCCCCGGAGATTGAAGTAGTGTAACGAGCCAGAGGAACCGTAACGTGCCCTCGGAAAGCTGATGGGTATAGAGCGGCTGGCGAAAGTTTTTGTCGCGCCAAGCAAGGGCCAGGGTTCCCGCGGCAACGGGAGGAAACTCAAGTCGCTCGAAGCCCGGAAACCCCGCGCGAAGAGCATCTTCCACGGCTTCGTAGCGGTCCCGATGCGTCTCCCGTAAGGAATACAAACACGAAATGAGATCCTCGCCGTTGATTCCTGGAAGGTCGGCCGGACGCATGGGTTGTGGCAGCCGAACGGGTGCGCGCGGACCAACGTCCAGCGAGTGATAGAAGGTGGAGGATGCGAGCGCTTTTCGATAACGTTCGGGCTCAGTGTACATGGGTGGAACTTGCGAAAGCGCAGTTTGCCCGGGCTTCAATTCCCAGTCGGGTTTCTTGAGTTTTTTTGTCTTGGGATCGCTGTACCGAATGTAACTGCTGCCATTGACGGCCAGAAATGTGAACGGCGGATATTCTGGGCCTTTTTGGATCTGCGCCAGGGTTTCGCCGATGATCTCATAACCCGTACCACGCACGCTCAAGTCGAGCTTATACTTGATCGGCTCCCCAAGAAGCACGGGCATTGAAGCTCCAAGAGTAATCGAGTCGGCTTCCCCTCCCGATCTCAACGCGGTGATTCCGTGAAGGTCAGAAATAGCTTGGACGAGTTCTCCGCGGGCTGAGCGAGCCATGAGCGTCCATGCATCAAGTAAACTGGTTTTTCCAACGCCATTGGCACCGATGAGCACGGTGAATGGGCGTAGCTCGAGGTCCAAGTCCTTCAGTCGTCGAAAGCCCTGAACGTGTAGAGAATCGAAGCGTGTCTGCATCGACGTTGTATTCATATCTTCTTCTCTTCACTGCATCCTGCCGTGGCTTCCGTCGTTCGTCATGTTACCCCGAAACCGGCCAAAGGTAAACAATTCCCACCGCTTCCCGCCGGGGAGAGGTGCGAGAATGCTACGATTTCCCTCATCAACACCCTCTCACCCCGGAGCAATCAACACCGGCACGCTCAGCGCATACGCATCCGTCGGACCCGCCTGCACCCTCGCATATAACCCCGCCGGCTCCCCAGCTACGAGGAAAACCCCCCAATTCGTCGACCGGCCTGCTTCATCCAAAACCGCTTCAAAATATCTCTGCGCAATCCATCGCCCCTTGCGCGCATGCTGAAGCGACGATTCCCATTCGTCTTTCGCAACAAGGCGCCCAATCACCACTTCTTCCCCCTCGGCTCCATAATCGCTTTTGAGCACCCAATCCTGACGCTCTGCGCGTAGTTGCTCCGGATGCAATGCTTCGAGACGCGATGTATACGGTACCAACGCTTGAATCACATCCTGCGCAGCCAAACCAAAACGATGAATGTGCTCCCACAAGAATGCCATCATCCGCTTATTTTGCCCCAATACCGAGCCAAACGGATTCACGACGACCGTCTTGCTCGCCGCCTGCGCACGCATGACAATCGCCAATGGCTCGGCCAAAGGCGCAGAATCCGCTATATCTTCGTCCGTCCACACCGATGCCCGGTCACTCCACCAGTCCGTCTTGTAATGCCGAAACAACAACGATACCGGCTGCTCGAATACGCGTACCGTCGCATCCTCATCGGTCGCCACCAAGTTGTACGGCGAACCCAGCGCTATCGAATAGCCGCGTTTCTCGAACCATCGCTTGTACAACCGAATGACCGCCAGATCCTCGGTGAACTCCGTCGGATATACGATGCCAATGGTCTTTTTCGCCGATGGCCCGACAAGATTCTCCATCATGCTCTCGACCATGGCCACAAATGTTTCCTCGAGATGCGCATTCGGATCAATGAGCTCCGGCCGCTTGGCGCGCGCAATGCACCCAAGCTCCACCGCTTCCGGTTGTCCCGTGGGTGTGTCGCAGTTCAATTCGGCAATCGCAAGACCCTCGTTCGTGAAAAACACGTCCGCACGCGCAATGCCATGCCAAAGCGGCTTGGATGCCTCGAACATGGCCTTCTGCACCGGCGTGAGTCCGAAAAACTCATCGAGCAACGTATCGTCTTCCGATACCAAGTGAATCGCTTCGTCGTACACCTCGGCAATCGCTTGGCCCGCCTTCGCGAGGCGTTTGGCATCGGACAAACTCAGGACAATCGGTTCGGCTGAAAGTCGCGGTCGGCCATCGACCCACGGATCCGTGATGATCCCACCGGCAACGAGCTTCCGAGCAAGCTCGTCGTATCCCGTCGGGATGTTCACCCCGGGAGACGCGTTTGTCATGCAAGAACCATAATGGCGAGCGCAGTGCCCAAATAACTCGCAGCTTCCAGCGATGCCGCAGTCACGTTGCGGTCACGCCCCACAGCCTCGTCGAGATCGCCGCCTCGAAACGACGGTTTTCCACCCAGGAGAAGCGCCTGCACGACGAGTTGCCGAATGGGATATAGACCAAGCGATGTCGCGACGAGCATTCCAAACCCAGTGAGGGCCGGAATCCACCCAGCAAATTCGCCTTCGAGCGCTCGCGCGACAATCGCTGCAACTGCAATGGAAATGCCGCCGTAACTAATGGCCGCGGCAAGGTTTTCCCCCTCGACCTGTTCGGCATCATCGTAAGTGGTGAGAGCGCGATACAAAGTTACGATGATCTGGTGCGCGAACTGAGCCAGCAGGAAAAACGTTATTGACAACCCCAGGCCCCGCAAATCACTGCCCGCGACAGAGCGCGACGTAATGATCCCGGTCGCTATGTAGTGCGATGCCGCGGCAACTCCAGCAGCAACGTTGCCTCGGTCGAGCGAATCTGTAAGACGCTGACGCATGAGCAGGCGCATGCCCACCATGCCGGTCAACTCGAGCAGCAGGAGCCCCATGGCGCCAAACGAGGCAGCCCATAGGACGTCGTGCTGAAAGTCATCGCCATGAACGCAGTTCTTGACAACGGCAGCACCGATGAGAAACACCGCGAGAACATCGCCTACGTTTCGCAATCCACGCGCGCGGTTGTCACCGAGCATGTCCGCGCGCATCGACGCGCTGTTAAAGAGAAGTCTGCGAACGACAAGCTGGTGTAACAGCAGCATGCTCAGCACGACCGCTACACCAAAACTCGCAACGTACGCCGTCGAAGGTCCGGTCGAAGCTCCCACGCTGAGCAGACTAGTCGCATTTGGCGCTGAACGACAAGTGTTTCGGACGGGCTTGTGATTTGGCACGAATCCGAGGATGATTCGACGCATGCGCCGCGAAGACCCCACCAATCCCCAGGCCCCGCAACGGAGAAAAGAGGTTGGCACTGCGCGACAAACCCAGGTTCAAGGTCTGCAAGGCATCTTCGGTCAGCCCTTCATCAACCTCGAACGCTACGTCGACACAACGTCGTTTCCTCTCTTGCACGATGAGGTTTGTCTGGCACTGGCGCAGATCCCCGTTGGTTACACGGGCGGTGGTCATCGATCCATGCAGATCATGCCCGAGGGTCGCGAGCACGAGGCGTATGGCGACTACGGCGAAGTGATTCGTGCGATGACCTCGGAGCAGTTCGATGTGTTTCGAACGCTTGCGGACGATCCGAGCGCGATCGCGCCAGACGCTCGGAGCACGTTCGAGTTTGGTGAAGAACGAGCGATTTCTTTGTCGCGCCGTCAGATGTTGTGGCTCGAGGTTCGGTTTGGTGTTTATTTTCCTTGGAAGTGTTACGTGGAGCTGATACCGAACCGGTACTGGGGCGACAAATCGAGCGCCGAGGGCAAGACGTTCACGCGTATTGCCCGAACGTTTTTCCCAAAGACAATCGAATTCGTGCAAAGCTTGCCTTTTCAGCAGATTGGCCGATGCAACATCATGGGACTTCAGTCGTTCGATCACGGCACGGTTCACAGGGACGGCGAGCCGGACGAACAGGACGAACCGGATCAGTTCATCACCTTCGTCCCGGGTGGCGACAAACGCCTTTTCTTGTGGGATGCGGTGGAGCGTCGTGAGATTTACATCGATGGGCGCGTGTATTGGTTCAACGATTTCGATTACCACGGAGTTGGGTCGGCGCCGTTTTTTCGGTATTCAATTCGTGTCGACGGCATCTTTCATGACGATTTCCTCAAACGACTTCACGACGACGTGAAGGCAGAAGGTTGACAGAACACGTGAGTCAATCGGAAAATCCCTTCGTTCGCGCGGAATGGATCGACAAACCTGGTATCGTCGGCGCTCGCTGGTGGAACCAATCGATTCGTGAGGCAAGCAAATTGCAAACACGAAGGATGGTACTCCTCTTTGCTGGAGCAAGCGGTGCGATGGTGGCGTGCGGTGCCGTTGTGTCGTCGGTCGGCGGCAGCGACGACATCGAGACACGCGAAGAAATGCGTGCAGCGCTCAATTTGCAGCGTGATTACGGCTGGAACTTCGGAGCACCCAACGAGGGGCTCGTGTACGATGGAGCCACGACGACTCCGTTCAATCGGTCCAGTCTCACCCGACTCGTGGACGAACTCGCGCCCGTTCGTCCGGACCTGCGACCCTTTTACGTCAATACTTTGTTTCAATCGCCCGAGGCGTTGCCAGCGAAACCACTGCCTGCCGAAGCGGGACAAGCGGCGCCGGCGCCTATTGCTGCGGCGTTGCGACCGATATTCAACGCGAGAATGGACGAGCTGTACAAGATTGGGCGAAACCTGGCTACGCTTCTCGCCACAGGCTCGGCGGCACCGGTAGCACTGGTGATCGACATGGATGGGCCAAACGCGGTGGCTTTTGCAGCAGGAGTTGCGGACGTTTTCGATCCGGTGTTTCTATTTGACAATTGGCCACATCCTCGAGGCGTGGTTCCGGCCCATAAAACACTCGCCGCGGCCGTGTATTACCAGCCGCGATTCGAATCGACGAAAACCGCTCGGGCACCCCAATGGCCGGCGTTCGTGCTCGATCGATCTCGGCTGGCGCCTTATACGGATGATGCAAGCCAATTCGACAATCGATGGTTTGCCAAGCTTCCGAGTGTTTCGGCCATCACCGCATTAAAAGTCGCGCATATCCTTTACGTTGTCGAGAAGGCTGCGTATTTGCCGGAGCTCGGCGATTTGAATGACGCATTCCTGGCATTTAATGCTGGCAACGTGGACGTGCGCGCCATTGCAGCCGACGCGTTTGCCGCTCGAACGTCGTCCGATGCGTTGTCGGGAACCCGAGACTACGTGTATGGTGGCAGCGACGCGGCGGATGCAGGGTTTTTCGCACATTACGCATGGAAGGCACCGCCATTGCCGCAACAGCCGCCGGTATCGACCGCGGAAATGAATGCAACGAGTTATCACCCTGCACCTCGTTCCAGTAAATTTGCCGCAGCGGGTACTGCGGGCATCGATGCTGTGACAGGATTCCCCAAGATCGGTCTGATTCCCGTGGTCATTGCGGCGGGAACGGGGATTTTGCTCGGGGCGAAACTTGCAGGTAGAAACGGATCCTTGGGTCGCAGCGGCGGCAGTTCGGGATGGGGAAGTTGATATGCAACGATCTATCTTCGCCATGGAGATATGTTTGGTATTGGACCCATCGACGAGCCTTCAGCACGATCTCAGGCGGCTCATCACGACCAATAGCGAGAAACTCTCTTATGAGCGCAAATGGCAACTTTACCAACACGCCTCGTACGCACTTCTCGCAAATCGTCATTTGTGGCACCGTGGCTGCTGGGACTTTTTTGATGACGACATGAAGGCGCAGAACGATTTTCGCATGTGGGTCAATGGGATGCTCACCGAAGAAGGGGCGCGCAAATCCCCCTCCGGCCTTCCGGATCCTTATCGAGGCCAGCCGCGGTACATGACATTCACGATGGCTTGTTTACTCGTGCAGAATTCAGACACGGAGTTGGCAATTTCCAGAGTTTGCAAGATTCCGCAGGGCATGTTGTGGCACAAAAGCAGCTTCGAACGCGTGCTCGAAGGCATTCGGTGGATCAATTTCGCGTATGTCGAAGCGGATACGATGTATCTCATTCCGGGCGATATGGGTTGGGGTCTCACTCAAAGCGACTTGTCCGAAACGAAGTTCGAATATTTGCGGCCCATTGTTTAGCGCAAAAGTAGCCGCGAATCGAGCGCCTCACCCCCTAAGCCCATAAGCTCCCCAACCCCCCGAGAATCGACTTGTTACAGGTTGAATGCTTCGCATTCAACCTTTGTCAGGAAAAGTGAATCGACATAAATGTCGATTCACTTTCCCTCTACCTGGTTTACGATGGGGGGCTTTGCCCCCCAAACCCCCCGAGAATCAACCTGTCGACAATTCACTCATCCGGCGGGGTTTGGGGCGGCAGCCCCATCGTCAACTGGGTAGAGGGAAACTGGCGAAAGCGCGCAGCGCTTGTCGACAGTTTTCCTGACTAAGGTTGAGCGCGAAGCGCTCAACCGGTCAACAAACC
>JANORL010001293.1:0-5977 GCA_031415295.1 Polyangiaceae bacterium
CAATGACTTGGCCGGTCTTCGTATCAATGATGCTGATTTGTTCGCCGGTCGGACCATGTACGTCTTGGCGCGAAACCGTGGGCAAAGAACTGCGAATCGAAACCAAGTCCGTTGATTTGGACGGGAACGAATTGAAACCAAGTCCGTTGATTTGGACGGGAACGAATTGAAACCAGACGCGTTGATTTCCACGCTCGCTTCGCGCGTGTGGGACACGCGCTTCGCGAGGCCAGTCCCGATGAGGGGCTCCGCAGGCGGCTCTTTAAGTCTTTTGGCCAGAGGCCAAAAGACGAGCCGACTGCTCTGCCCCCCATACCCCCCGGCCCCGAGGGAGAACGGATTGGCGTGGCAATTCGTGAATTTGAGGTCGAATTCCGAATTTTCGCGCGCGCGCGGGGGGACCCTGCTGTTTGAGCCGCCATAGGCGGCGAGTTCAGGGTCCCGCGCATGTGCAAAAATTCGGACTTCGACCGACCTCACACATTGCAAGGGATCCCGCGCATATGCGAAAACCCGGATTCGACCGTCGGAATACGAACGCACGTATCGATGATCTCGGCGGCGGGGTTCAAATCATGCAATGCCTGGACGGTGTATTGCGACATGCACGCAGGAAGTGAGCATACGGCCATCAAACAAATCAACAGCCGAGAGCACAAGACGAGGAAACGCTTGGTCATGTCGCGACGACATCACAACGGTACGCAGATGTCAAAAAAAGTGCTCGTTGGCAACGCGTCGAAATTGCGCTTGCGATGCCCAGGGGTTTCCTGCGAGGGGGCCGGGACCTTAGGCGTTGCGGCAAATGCCTCGCCGCAAAAAATCATCAGCCTTGGTCGTGGCGATGGTTGGATCGTTCGACTCCGTGTCGGAGCGCGCTTTCCAGCGCTGAAGTGAACGTTGCGGGAAAGCGCGAGCGCCCACACTTTTTTCTTGCATTGTCTCCCGCGTCCGGACTATCGTCGTGATTGGATGCCCACGGTCACTCCTGAAGCGAAGCAACCCATGTCCACAATACGCGACAGCGCTCCGATCAGCGACGCGCTCTGGCGCGAAGTCAAACGCGAAGTGCAGCGACAAGGCATCGTCGTGTGGCTCGACCGAGACAACCATTACAGCCACTTCGTGGAAACGCTGATCGAGCGAGGGAAAACCGAAACGTTGCCATTTCCCGTAGTGGCGTTTCGCGGAAGTTTCCTCGATCTGCTTTTGGCGCTGGAACCTTACGGCAATGGCTTGTCGAATGAACAATTGTTGGTGCATATGCCGGGGTACAACGAAGAATCGATTCGACAAACGCCGATTCTCGAATTGTACGAAGCTGGCGTGCGTTTTCGCAAAGCGCTCGATACGTTGGTGCGAGAGAGTGCACACGCGCGGGTCGTGCAATCAGAATTGGACGCGTTTTTAGCGACGCCGCGGACGCTGGAGGAAACCGATACGTGGCTTTCGGCGCATGTATCCGCTCGCGCGGGAGGTTTGGCGGGGCTGCTCGATGCGACGGGGCCGATGTTGGCGATCGAAGCGCTGGCGAAAAAGGAAAATACCTTGCACGCCAAAACGAATACTCCGGACGAGCTGGGCGTGCTGCGCGGGTATTTGCATAAACTCACGGGAATGGACGAAGCGTGGATTGGTTCGTGGGCCAAGGATACGAATACCCCACATTTCGATCATATCATCGATGCATTGGGCGGATGGCTGCTCGGCGTGGAATACGTACATGATTTGCGACGTCCGCCGCATATGGAAAAATTGCTTCGATTGCGGGATTTGTCGCCGCCCTTCGTGAAAGCCTGCGCGGAGTTGATCGGGGCATTACGCGCGCAACACCCGGATGCGTATGCACGGCGCGCCAATGACGTGGAGAGCGAAGTGGCGGCAGAGATTGCGGCCATGACCCCGGACGACTTGGGGCATATCGATACGTTTTCATCGGAGGAGCGGCAAGTGCTGGCGGGGGCCGTCGAAGCATTGCAGCTTGGGCATTGGGCGAAAGCGCGGCTTTATTGCGAGGCGCGACGCGGTGAAGCATCGTTTTGGCTGTCGCGGAGTCAAGAGCGGCGCTGGGAATGGAGCCTGGTGGCGGAAGCGGCGACGTTTGGCGATACGCTGGATCGTTATGCTCGGCCGCTCGAAACGGCGCAAAACATGGAAGAAGCGGTGGAACAATATGCGCAGGGGGCGTTCGAAGTGGACCGAGCGCACCGGCGATTCGAGCAAAAAAGATTGGCGTTGCTCGATCCGCGACTTCAGCATTTTAGTCCGCTGCAAGAGGTCGTGGGAAAACTCCGGCGTATGTGCCGCGCGTGGGCGGATGATTTGTGCCGGGCTTTTACATTGCTTTGCAAGGGGGTAGGTTTTTTGCCGCCGGCGTCGCTCCAGCAGCGGACGTTGTTCGAGCAAGTGGTGGTTCCGTTGACGCAAACGGGGGACAAAGTCGCGTTTTTCGTGATTGATGCGTTTCGTTATGAAATGGCCACGGAATTGCTGGATGAATTGGGTGGTGGTGGCGGCGTTGTGGATTTGAAGGCGCGTTTGGCGGAATTGCCGACGATTACATCGGTGGGCATGAATGCGCTCGCGCCCGTGGCACCCGACGGGCGGCTGGTCGTGGCGGGAATTTTTCAAGGGTTCAAGACGGGCGAATACACGGTGAAGCGGCCGGATGATCGCGCAAGGGCGATGGGAACGCGAGCCGGGGGCAAACCGGCATTGTTGTTGACGCTTTCCGAGGTGAATGATTCGACGACGATGGCGCTCGGGAAAAAGATAACCCCGCATGGTCTGGTGGTGGTGCATTCGAAAGAGATTGACGACGCGGGCGAAGCGAACGTGGGGCTTCCGACGTTCGAGGCGACGTTGCGACAGATCAAATCGGCGTGGCACCATTTGCAAATTGCGGGCATTCAGCATTTTGTATTCACGGCGGACCATGGATTCTTGTTGCAGGACGAAACGACCGAGGTGCGGACGTATGGGGACAAAGAGGAACGGTCGCGTCGGCACGCGGTGAGCGAATTGGCGAGGTCCGAAGCGGGAATGATTCCGGTGTCGTTATCGTCGCTGGGTTATGACGGTATTGGCGGGTATTTGTTGTTGCGGTACGACACGGCGGTGTTTGCCCACGGAACGCCGGGAGCGACGTTCGTGCATGGGGGAAACAGCCCGGAGGAACGAGTGATTCCGGTGCTAACGGTGACGAAGAAACGCGCAGAAATAAGCAGCTTGGCCGAATACATGCTGGAGGCAGAGGCGAAAGAGCGGGTACTGGGGTATCATCGCGTGGCGATTCGTGCGAAATTTGCGAAAAACACAACGGCGGGATTGGGATTTGCGACGGCGCGGGTCATTGATGTGGGGATACGCGTGCCAAATCGACCGGAAATCGACGTGATGCTGAAGGACGTGAGTGGTCCGGCGGTTTTGCAGAATGGTCGGGTCAAAGTACCTATTGGCGAGACGTGGACGGAAGTCTTTTTTTCATTGGCTGGACCAAACGACGAACGGGTACGTGTCGAAGTGTTTCACCCGGACAACATCGAACGGGTGCAACTGGCCAAACCCGAAGCGTGGTTTTCCGTGAGTGGCGGGACAGCGTCCGCGGTCAAACCGGCGCAGAGTGCGGGGAAAACGCCGGAGCCTGCGGGAAACTGGGCGGACACGATAACGGACGAAGGGTTTCGCAAGGTATTCCTGCACATCCATAAGCATCGGGTCATTACGGAGACCGAGATGGTGAGCATTCTTGGTTCGGCGCGAGCGGTGCGGAAGTTTGCGTTCGAGGTCGACCAATACCTGGACAAACTACCGTTCCGTGTTAGGGTCGAGCCGGGTGACGGGGGCAAACGGTACGTGCGTGAGGAAGAAAAGTAGATGACGACGAGCCAGAAGGACCGCCAGCACATTTTTCAAGCGCTCCGTTCGGGTGTGGTCCCGGAACGAGGACTGGATGCGTTTGCCGTGGGTATTGAACGTCAGCGTGCCGAAATTAGCCGACTGCTGGACTTGGCGGAAAACGGCGAAGGTGTATTCAAGTTTCTTCGCGGCGGGTATGGGTGCGGAAAAACTTTTATGGCGCGCGTCGCGATCGCGGATGCACAAGCGCGAGGGTTTGCGACGAGTTTCGTGGTGGTTTCGGACAACGACCTGCATTTTTACAAATTCGATCACGTGTATCGTAAGGTCGTGCAGGAACTAGGCACGCCTGTTTGTCCACGGGGGGCGCTCGGGGATATCATCGACCGGTGGATTGGCAAAGTCGAAAACGCGTTGATTGCCGGGGGAGCGAATCCGGATGCGTCGGATTTCGACGGCAAGGTCAAAGAGCGTATCGAAGAAGAGATCACGTCGCTCACGGGAGGCCGAGCACCGGAGGATTTGGGGCGCGTGTTGCGCGAGATTTTCGTCTTGAAACAAACGGGCAAAGTGCGTGAAGCTGGGGCGCTTTTGTCGTGGCTTTCGGGGAGCGAAAACGTCGGAGCGGCGGAAAAGAAGTCTGCCGGGATCAAGGGCGAAATATCGAGCCGCGATGCAATGGATTATTTGCACGGTCTTCTCGAAGTGGTCAAAGCCGCTGGATACAAAGGGCTGGTGATTGTCATCGACGAAGCGGAGACGATTTTGCGCATGCGACAGGACGTGCGGGGAAAATCGTTGAATGGGATTCGGCAGATCATCGACGCGGCAGATCGATATCGGGGGCTTTTTTGGGTGTTTACGGGTACGCCCGAGTTTTTCGATACGCGGCGCGGAGTGGCCGGACTGCAACCATTGCATGATCGGATTCAATTCTTGAATGAAGGGGGCATCGTGACGATGAAGCAACCGCAGCTCGAATTGCGGCCTTTCGACAGGGATCGATTAAAAGACGTGGCATTACGTCTGCGCACGTTGTATCCCGCGCCGGATCCGAATGTTGTTGCGTCGAAAGTGACGCCGGAGCGTATTACGATGCTGGTGGACGAGGTGACGGCGGGATTCAAAGGGGACGTGGGAGTCGTGCCGCGGCAATTCCTGAGGCGCCTCGTGAATTTGTTGGATGTCGTGGCGGAAAACCCGAATGTGACGTTGCCAGAGCCAACGAAAACGGTGGAGGAAGAACGCGCCGCGGCGGGGAAAAAGCCCATCGAATACGAACCAGAGCCGGACGACGAAAAGGGATATTCGATGGCGTCTGTTGAGTTTTGAGGGCGAGTTTTGAGAGGGTGTTTATCATGATTTGTCCGCAATTCTCAATTCCGGCGGGGTTTGGGGCGGCAGCCCCATCGTAAACTGGGTAGAGTGCAAGAGTCGGGTCGCGAAGCGAGCCCGACGAATGCACTGACTAGGGCCGTTCGAGCGTAAGCGAGAACGTGCCCGGCTTTCATAACAGGAGTTCTGACAAGTGAGCACGTTTGCACGATTTCCGGCAAGGTTGCAACAGGCCATCGTATCACGGCTTGGATGGACCAGTTTGCGGCCGGTACAAGAATTGGCGGGACAAGCGATCCTGGACGGGAAAAACGCGGTTGTCCTGGCACCGACGGCGGGGGGAAAAACCGAAGCGGCGTTTTTTCCGGCTCTTGCGGGGTTGATCGAGCAAGCGCCGGAAGGCGTGGGCGTGATTTACATTGCGCCGATCAAAGCGTTGCTGAACAACCAAGATGAGCGCATTGGTACGTACGCAGAGATGGTGGGATTAACGCGTTTCGTGTGGCACGGCGATGTGACGGACAAAGAGAAACGCAGGTTTGTCAAGGAACCGGCGGAGATTTTGATGACCACGCCGGAGTCGCTCGAAGTGATGCTCGTATCGCCGCGTTCGCCGGTGGAGCGGTTGTTCAAGGATTTGCGTCTGGTGGTGATTGACGAGGTGCATGCGGTAGCGGGAACGGACCGCGGTGCGTTTTTGATGTCGGTGCTGGAACGAATCGCGCTGGTGAGTCAGCACGATTTGCTCCGGATTGCCCACCGTTGCCGACAAACCAATCCGTTG
>JANORL010001294.1:0-9563 GCA_031415295.1 Polyangiaceae bacterium
TGACCGTCACCGTCGGCGTAGGCTTGTTGCCTCGCTTGCCCCAAGGCTCCGTCGGAATCGAACACCCCCTCGTCGCTGCCATGCGCGCTCACCTCGTCAAATCGTCCGTTCGCTCCATCGACGTCGAAAACAACGCCATCATCATCACCACCGAAAATGGCAGCCATCCCTTGCCGTCGCGCCTCACCCTCGAACCAGGTCGCAATGGTTCCGCACGCGTTTTCACGCCCTCCGGCGCTACCGTCGAATGGCCACATCGAACTCGCTCAATCGTTGGATCACCAACGAATTTCCTAAACGCTCGTTTAGATGTCTCCCTCGAATCCGTAGGCATCAAGCTTGTCGAGACCAGCGATTCGTACCGAATCGAAACATTTCGTCGCGAACTTGCCGCAATTTTACGCAAAAAACGAAAACGTTTGGAAAGACGCACACTCGCGATACGGCAAGATCAGGCTCGCCTCGCCGATATCCCGCACTGGCAAAAAATAGGCGCCCTCTTGCTCGCGAACGGACAAACCATCCCTCGAGGTACCACCAAGACAACCGTTATTGATTGGGACACCAACGAACCGCTCGAAATCGAACTCGCTCCCGACAAACCAGTCCACGAACAAGCCACCGATTTATTCCACAAAGCACGTCGATTGTTACGTGGCGCTCAGGTGTTGCAAAAACGTTACGACGAAACAATACGCGCCATCGAACCCCTGGAACCACTCGAAACAGCGCTGCGCGATGCCCCGGCGGTTTGGAAAGTACTCCAAGAAATTGCCGACCGTATGGCTTCCAGCGGTTTGCCCATGCATGCGCCGACAATCGTTTCGCCCGCCAAACAACTCGCCCCGGACGAACGAAAACCGTACCATACCTTTCGCTCGACAAATGGCTCGACGATTTTGGTCGGACGCAGCAGTCAAGATAATGACGCTTTGGTCACTCGTATTGCGAAGCTTCATGATTTATGGCTCCACGCGAAAAATATTCACGGCGCGCACGTCGTCGTTCCGCTTGAAAAAAATCACTCGTGCCCGGCCGATGTGCTGGTCGATGCGGCGACGTTGGCTGCGTATTTCAGCGATGCACGTAATGAATCCATCTGCGAAGTCAGCTACGTCGAACGTCGTTATGTCCGCAAACCTCGGAAAAGTGCCCCAGGATTCGTTACGACCCAGCGGGAAAAAGTTATTGTGGTCAGAATCGAAAAAGACCGGGTCGCTCGACTGCTTGGTTCTAAGATCGAAATCTGACGCACTCGAAATAGATGCTCGCGATGAAGAAACTACGAAAAAATTTCTTTCGACGTTCGCAGTCTTTGTGATAAGGCTTAAAACGTTGCATCGGGGCGCTGCGGGTAGAGGAGCCATGGCGAACGGAACAAACAAAAAAAGTATGCTGTTCGGGGCATTGTGCTGTGGGGCCGGTATCACCGCCAATGCCATGACGTATTCTGGAACAGCGTCGACGCAAGAGTTGAGTTACGTGATCGCCTGGGGCGCCATCATCTTCGGCGGCATTCAGATCGTTCGTGGAGCCGTCAACGTCGGAACGAGCAATCAATCCTAGTGTTCGCTGGCAAGGCGTGATAGTTCTTCGTCATCATGACGTACGCCATGTTCTTCAAGCCGGCCACGCTCACGTTTTTCGGCATTCTTGCATTCGGGTGTAACAAAAATCACGACGATACGCGTGCCAACGCCACGTCAGCTGCGGATGCTTCGACAATTGCTGCTGAAGCAATCGCTGATTTTTCGTCGCTCGATGCCAAAGCATGGGTGAACGGTTCCCCTCTATCACTTACTGAATCACGCGCCAAACACGTCGTGCTCATTGAGGCATGGCATCCATCGTGAAGCGCGTGTAGAGCGTCCGTGCCAGCCGTGCTGGCGCTGCATGGACGCTTTCAGGCTCGCGGTCTGCGAGTCTCAGGAGTTACCGATTTCGATCCGGCCGACGCGGAAAGCGAACGCAAAAGCGTCATCGATGCCGCCCGCGAAGAAAAAATGGATTACCCAACGTTCCTCGACGATAACACCGTTTGGTCGAAAAAACACGGTGTCGCCGAGATTCCCGCATTTCTCGTGCTGGGTCACGATGGAAAAATCGTATTTCGACACCGCGGCAAACTACTCGTCGATAGCCCCGTCTATGTCGAGATGGCCAAGGCTATTGAAGCGGCGCTTTGACGCTTTGACGCTTTGACGCTTCTAAAAGAAGATCCAGATTATTCTGAATCCCTCGCAATCACCAGTCGATCATGCGTTATGCGTCCATTGACTTTGTGGGCCATGTGTTGCGTGACCACTTTGTCCCCGGCAGCGTAGGTACGCACTTCGGTGAAGGCAATGGCTTCTTCTGTTTCGACTTCGTCGATGATTTTCATGTTTTCAATACGCCGGTGCCAACCGCCCACGGCATCGATTGAAAAATCACCGCGTAGTCGTTCGACGATCGCTTCGTGACCACGAACGATAACCGGATGCGCCGGGGGATGTAGGCCCGAAACCTCTTCAATGATTGCATCCTCTGCATACACATCCGCGAGCGCATCGGCATCCCGATTTTCAAGCGCGCTGCGAATACGGTCCATGACGAAGGGCGGATCTTCCAGATGATGACGGATCGGGCTCTCCATGCCGGGTTTCTTGCGCCATCCGCTGAATTGTCCATGGGGGCTCGAAATCTTCTGCGCAAAAGATTTCATTGCTCGCTGCGGTCGCACGCGTCATAACGAGAAGCCATGATGAGTCCGCCCCGAATGGTCGCGCTTGGCGATGTCCACTTGACCCGATCCACGCCGCGCACCGTTTCCGATGACCTCGCCCGACTCGTTGAAAATCACCCCGGCGCACGCATCGTCATAGCTGGCGATTTGTTCGATCTTTCCGCGGATTTGCCCAAACAACCGGTGGATCGTGCCATCGAAGAAGTGTTCGCGACCCATGCTTCAGCCAAAGTAGCGCTCGGTCGGCACATTCTCCAAGGCGGCGAATTGTGGCTCGTCAGTGGTAATCACGATGCCGCACTTGGATTCAGTGATTTTCGTGAAGCATTGGAAAAAACGCTCGATTTACCATTCGAAGCGCGCACGCGTTTACGCACCACGCCATGGTTTTTTCGCCAAGGCCGTTTGCATATCGAACACGGTCATCTTTTCGATCCCGACAATGCTCCCACGCATCCGCTCATGCTCGGAGAAGCCAGTCTTGGCGTTCATTTTGTGGAACAATTCATTGCCCCGACGGGAGCTTATCGATATCTCAACATGAACGACGAAACGCCGCTCAAGCTTTTCCTCTCGTCATTCTCTCTTTATGGGCCACGCGCGCCTTACGTCATTTATCGTTATTTTCACGCGGCCATTCATGCCATTCTTCGGAGCGGCCCAGGATTTCGCCGGCGGTCGAAAGAAAAAGAACCGCTCGGCGACGTTGAAATCGCCCGCTTTACCGAAGCGCTTGGCGTGTCGCCAGACATGGCTCGTACACTCCTCGATTTGGGCGCTCGTTCGACACTGGCTAGTGTCAGTCGCACGTTTTCGCGACTTTACTTCGATCGCGTCTTGTCCACCATCGCTATGGGCGCAGGTTTGTCTGCGGTGGCCCTCGGTAAAAAACGCACGGGTAAAACGGTTTTTTCGTTGGCAGCGCTTGCGATGGCCTCGAGCTGGGCGCGGGGGCACAACCGTTACCAAGGCTCCACGGCAGAACAACTCGCTGACGGCGCCCAAAGAATCGTCGACGCGACCCATGCTCGACTCGTTATTTTCGGACACACTCATCGCGAAGCGCTCGGGGAAAACTATGCCAATACGGCCAGTTTCGCATTTCCACGAGGTGCCCCGGGCCGGCCTTTTCTCGAAATCGACGCGAATTTGGAAAATCCCAAAGCGCACAGGCGATATTGGCCATTGGCGACGTGATTTTGAGGCCAGGTCCGGTGATTTGTTCGCGAGACCAGTTCCGATGGGGGGCTCCGCAGGCGGCTCTTTAAGTCTATTGGGCAAAGCCCAAAAGACGAGCCGACGGCGGTGTGCCCTTATGCATACCCCCCGTCCCCGCATGAGAAAACGAGGCGGCATCCATTCGTGAATTTGAGGTCGTGGCCCGAATTTTTCGGCGCAGGCGCGGGGGCCCCGTTGTTTGAGCCCGAGCTTTGGCGGGCGAGTTCGGGGTCCCGCCTGCGCTGAAAAATCGGGCTACGGCCGAGGGTTCAAATCAGGGCCGGGCCCAAATTACCTTATCGGTCCCGCATGGACTGCCATCACCGCATCCACCAAGTCAATCACGATACGCGCATCTTCGTCACGCATTGCCTGATCGTCTCCCGCCGCGGCCGCTTCAATTCGACCTCGTAAACCCGCCCGCACAACAAGGCGCGCCCCTCCACACGCCCGACAAACCAATCCCCCAAATGCCGGTTCCAAACACGCCGGTGCATCGAGCGGGCAGGGGCGTCCACAGCGAACACATCGATCGAGCACCAACGCAAATCCGATATCGGCAAGAATTCGTAATCCCCCCGTGGCCAAGTGCACTTCGGGACTACCTCGCGATGGATCGTCCAACGCATCCAACAATTCATTCACGGTTGCAAAAAGTGCGGGCTCGCGTGTTCCTGGAGGTGCCACCGTGCGAATCCATCGTAATGCACGTCCGGCCGCTTCCATCGGAGCGAGAGATTCGATCAAATGCAATCGCATATGCGCAATGGACGTGTCCACCAGGATCATCAGATCTTGATTTTCCCGTTCGTCCAAAGAAACCCGCAACAAATGCATGGGTTCGAGCGCCACGACACGTTTGGACGGTTTTCGCCCCGATCGTGCGACAGCAGAAAGAATGCCGCGCGATTCGGTAAACAAAGTGACGACGACATCCGCATCGCCCACGGGAATACGCCGCACGAGAAGCGCTTCGGTGCGGAAGTTTTTCTTGGCAATCGAATTGCGAGTGCGTTTCAGACGTGAACCGTGTAAGCGGGTTTGTCCGAGTTAACGTGGGGTTTGGGGCAAAGGGCGCCGTTAGGCAGCCCGGAGCCCCAAGCGTCAAAGAGCGACAGTTCGGGCGGCATATCATGTCCACGAGGACGCATGACGATGCTGAGTGCGAGTGTAAAAAGAATGAGCAGCAATACAAAGGCAAATGCTACGCCAAATCGTCGAGTTTGCGTGCCGCGCATCGGCGACGTTACGGGCAAGGGTGTAACCACGGCAACTCGACGACTCGCTGTATACCGAGCCAAAACTTCTTCAACGGGAATGGAAACCGCTCGCGCATACGCTCGAAGGAAACCTCGGACAAACACTTCACCAGGGAGGTCATCAAAATGGTCTGCCTCGATCCGTTCGAGAGCAGAAACGGGAATACGAGTGGCGCGGGAGACTTCCTCCACGCTCATGGCCCTTGTTTCGCGGGCATGTCTTAGGTAGCGGCCAATCGAATCCATCCCATATCACCCATTCAACAACGTGAAACTCCCTTCGAACCTTCGCGGAGCATAACCAAGTATTCCGCGAATGTCAGCTTCATTGATGAGCGCTTAGCTCGGCGGCGCAACGTTTTCCCACCGCTGTCGCGGGGCCAGAATCACGGCACCGCTCGAGATCCGCACGAACAAGATCTGTAGATCCTGCCCTCACCGCGACGCGTGCACGCGCGGCATATCCATCCTGAAGCTGCTTGCACTCTGATCTATCCGTTTCGAGTGCTTTCGTAAAGGCCTCTTGTGCGAGAGAAAATTCTCCTTTTTTTTCATATGCCAATCCGAGCCGGTAATTACCGACACAGAATCGCGGTTCTGCAGCCAATGCACGACGCAGCGCAACAATCGCTTCGTCGGTATTTCCTCGAGATAAATAAGCCCAACCCAGATTGCCCCACGCTTTTTCCGGCGAGGCATACAAAATATCTTCCGCCAGCGGCTTTAATACCGCAACAGCGTCATCGTATTTTTTCTCGTGCACAAGAATGACGCCAAGGACGTTTTTCGCATCGCGCATTTCCGGAGCAGTTTCAAGGGCTTGGCGCGCATGACGCTCGGCTTCCACGAACCGGCAATCCGTTGAAGTTTCATCCTTGGCACAGAATGCCAAAAGAATGACGGCGCCCAAGTAATGCACTTCCGCATCACCATTGTCAATGTGCAACGAATCCTGCACATGACTCAGCGCTTCCCGCAAACTCCCCGACTGAAATGCCACCCGCGCCAAGTCGTACTCGGCTCGCGCTTTCGGGTCTTCTTCCGTCCGAAGTTGCCCACCAGCACAAGCCAATCCATGCAGCGAAAGCAAGCAAGCGAAGGCAAACTGCTTACGCGAATCGCGTAAAGCGCCATCTTTTGCAGTGTTTTTTCGCTTTTGGACCATGAGCAGACGGTTTTTCCTGACGGTTCTTGGGGGTATCCCGGGGCTTATCTGCGCAGCGAACGGGGAAAAACTGGGTACCCCAGCCACACCAAAGCGTCAACCCGCAAAAACGCACCACCCCAAAAAGAAACTCAATCTACTCGAATGAGCAGCCTATCGAACGGAAAACCATGTATTGAATAGACGGACTTCAGCGCGACAAGAATCTTCTCACAAGAATCTTCTATCGAGCCCCAGCAACCTCAGCCGCAAGTTCGTCTCGCTGTCCCAACAGCCCAAAATACTTGCGCAGCCCCTCAATATTCGGAATCTCGAGCCGTTCTTCCTCAATCCGAACGTATTGACCATCGCGAAGCTTTTGCACGTTTCGCTTCAACGTGTCGACGTCCAGACCCACCTGTGCCGCAAGCTCCATCGGTGATAGAGAAAGCGTTGCGGTGTTACTTCCCGGATCGCGGACCCGACGGGCATGCTCCAAAAGCGCCCGAACGACCTTCGACTGAATGTCCGTATGCATGGTCACTTCGAGCTGATGTTCGGCATCGCGCAACCTGCGCACAAGCTGCTTGACAACCCGCGACGCGATCGTCGCGTTGTGCTCCAAGAGATGCTGAAGCGTCGCTTGGTCAATCACGAGCGCCAACACGGGAGACAACGCCACCGCCGTCGATGATCGCTCGGACCCTTCGAGAAGCGCCGACTCGCCAAACAAATCCCCCGGCTTGCACACCAAAATACTGCGCTCAGCGCCCCGTATCCGCTTGATCAGCCGAACTCGCCCCTCCTCGAGCAAGTACGCATCCGTCGCTGGATCCCCTTCGCTAAAAAGCGTGTCTCCAGCCTCGAATCGACGCCCAAATCGCGCATGAAGCGGATCGACTTCGGCGAGCGGCTCTTCTTCGATGTCAGGCGAAACGTCCATCCAGACCTTGGACTCTACACGCTCTTCGCTACGTCATGCCCGCAGAAACCATCGGCTTCGCATCCGGTGGTCTCACGTACATCGGCTCGACTTCCTCAGGATCAAACGCCCCAACAACGCCTTGCGATGACGCAAAGCGTAACCAACCGAGTCGCCCAATCGCCACAGCGTCCGGCAAGTCCACCGCAGAACCTCGAACCACAACCCCCGACATCGACGCCTCGAGAAGTGCCGCTTCTCCCACCAAGCAAATTCCAACATTTCCGTGAGACAATCGTGACAATTCCGTCCCCACAATACGCCACCCCTCGTTGAGAGGAACATGCGCAGGTGTCCAGAACGTCTGACCCGATGCGTCATAAGCAGCCAGGAAAAATTCTTGCTTCTTGGCATCAATGACTGCCGCAACGATGTCTTGGGGCCTGGCGGCGCCTGTAGCGAACGCGGCCGAAGCCATCGCCTCCAATGAACCAACTCCCACCAAACGCACGCCTAAACCGAGCGCAAGGCCCTTGGCCGAGGCAACGCCGACTCGCACACCAGTGAACGACCCCGGACCAATGTCGGTCACCACGAGACCCACGTCGGACCGCTTTGTCGCTGCGGCATCGAGCGCTTCTGCTACGGCTGAAAAAATGCGTTCAGCATGACCACCAAGGTCGGCATAACCACTCACGCCAAGTACACGGTCACCTTCGAGAACGGCAGCACTGCCGCGGTGTGTCGAGGTGGAGAGGGCGAGAACCTTCATGATACTTTCATCCGACCGGGAACGACGTGAACGCGTCGTTGTCCTGTTTGTTTCGCAGAACTTAGAGGGTGTTCATCAGGCGTCGCGAGCGTTGTGAGGCTAGAGAGGACGACGGAAGCGTACATCGTACGCTGAGTAAGTCCGACCGACGCCTTGCAACGCGCAGCAGCCTGATGAACACCCTCCAAGAGCGTTCTGCGTAGCAGGGCAACATGGCAAAAAGAGCGTGGGTGATGCGAACGGCGGTAGTGGTGTCGATTCTGGCACATGCGTCGCTGATCGGTGCAGCCGGTTTGCGTAAGCCTGTGCAAGCCCCGGTCGAACCACCGCCAACTGGCGACGTTTGGGCTGGAACGACCGCGATGCCCGTAGGGTCGGAAGAACTTCTCGATGTGGACGTGATGGGTGGTTCCGCGGCTGAAACTCCGCCCGCAGCACATCCTGCGCCCGCCACGCCAGCCGCAGACGAATCGCCCGATCAAGCTCCCGATCAAGCGGCCGCGGAGCCGGCCAAGCCTCCAACCGTTCCAGACAAACCAATCGCGAACGACAAACCAAGCGTACCGGACAAACCAGCTCCCAAAACACCCGCCAAAGCGCCGGAAGCGTCGAAACCAAAGCCGCTCGCCGCAAAGCCCGAAACGCCGGAACCGAAGGACGATCCGTCTTCGGATACTTCGCCCGTTCCTACATCGGAGGCGTCCGCGACGCCCGAACCGAAGGATCCCCCGCCGGCGAATCAAGACAAACCGAGCGACCCAAACAAACCGGTTGCTCGTGACGAACCCGTGCCCGAACCGGACAAGAAGCCAGCGCGAACAGCGAAACGTAACAAGCCCACGCCTGCTGCTCCGGCCGCGGCATCACCTTCGGATGCGCCGCCCGATGGCAGTGCGAAAGCTCCAAGTGGTGGATCGTTTGGAGCCGAAGGAACCGCGTCGGTTCGCGATCTTGGACGAGCTTTTACGCGAGCCATGCCGCCAGCATGCGATTCCGACAAGGTCTGGGGAACGCTCGCGGTGGGCAGTGCTGGGTCGATCGAAGTTGTCGTGACGATTGGTGAAGAAGGAAAAATTTCAGGCTTCGAACCGATCACGAAAAATCCAACGACACACTTGATGAACACGGTCAAGCGGACGCTTGCTTTACTTCAAGGTGGCGTCTTTGCCATCGCGGGAGGTTCGGTGACCGCGGGACGACAAGTGTTGCGTTTGTCCGTGGAACTCAGCGATGTCGCGGTCACGGAAGACGAAGCGAAGAGTGCCACGGCGTTTGGTCTCGAGTCCCACTGGGAAGGACGCAAAGGCGTGGCGAGCTTCACGCAGAGTGGTGGTCGACATGTAGAGATCACCGTCGAGTTTGTCCGAGTACTGCCGATGTAGAGGGTGTTTGCCTGCACGTCGCACCTCACCCCCGGCCCCTGCAATGAAAGCCGGGCACGTTCTCGCTTACGCTCGAACGGCCCTAGTCAGTGCATTCGTCGGGCTCGCTTCGCGACCCGACTCTTGCACTCTAGCCAGTTT
>JANORL010001295.1:0-11983 GCA_031415295.1 Polyangiaceae bacterium
ACGCCGAGGATGGCCACGCCAAACACCAACATACGTGCCCATCGTTTGGTCTGGCCTGCGCCGCTCATCCCGTGACCAATCCTTCTTCTTCGCGGCGTTCACGGCGGACCAACGCGATACACGCGAGCAGCGTTCCGATTCCCAGGAACAGGCCCAGGAAAAAACCCGGCGCGCGATAACGAAGCGTGATTTCATGTGTTCCCGCCGGTACTCGTACAGCAACTCGATTGTCCTGGTTGACCACATTTCCCGTCGACGCCGACCATCCCTCGTCGAAATTCATGTTGAACACCACAAGTGCCGCGTCAGAGGCGTCTTCAATGTGGAGCGTTGCCGTATTAAATGTCCGTTTGACGATTTTTGCCGAGCCTTGCCCGTCGGCAAGGAAGACTTCGCCGTGGTATTTCGGATCCGTTCGGGCCATGGCTCCACGACGATCGAACGGAGGCGCACCATAACAATTGATGACCCCGCGGTTGCCGATCATCGCGAGATACATGGGCCCGACCCAGTCTCGTTTCTTGTAATGAAATGGCACGTCTTGATCGAATGAAAACTGCTCGCTTCGCGGTAGATTGTCCGGAGGAACCATCCACATCGATTGACTCATTGGAAGTTGTGCGATTCGTGCGATATCTTGCGCCAGGAAAAACACCAACCCCGCCGCGATTGCATCGATCCAGCGTATTTTCCGCCCTGCTCTTTCGATGAGTTGTCCCATTCCCGCAGCAGCGACCAGAGCGAGCACGAGAACCGCCGGATACAAAAATCGCGAGGGCACGTGTTGCGACTTGAACACGGGGACGAACGCGTGCATCAGCGACCAAGGTGCTGCTGCATGAAACGCGCCCAAACCAAGCAAACCGAGCAGCACACCGGTCACTTTTAATGCCGCTTCCCGCTTGCCTTGTACGAGCAAAAGTCCTAGCGCGATGACAAGCACACCAGGCAGCGAAATGTACATGCCCCATTCGTGCCAACCATAGGGCGTTACGCGCGCGGGGCGCGAGAAGTAGCTTTGATCAGGTGACGTGAGCAGCGTGAAAAACGCGCCAAGATCCAGCGATTCCGTTGACGGCACGAGACGCGGTGCTTTGCCGAAAACATCGAGCATTGGCAAGAGTTTCGGTGCGGCAAGACCAACCCCGCAGAAGCCTCCGATGCCCAACACGAACAGCGGTCGCAAGTTTTTCTCGAGTATCGTCAACGTGAACGCGTACAACCCGAGCGCCAGAATTGCATGCGGTAGCGGGTAAATGCCTCCGCTGTACACGAGTGCTGCGAACGAAACACCGAGCAGCACCACGTCACGTGTTCGCGACGAGGTTTGTCTTGCTCGCTCGAAGAAAAACAACGCCCACGGCAGAAAAGCATAGGCCAAATGCCACGTATGTCCGACGGCGGTTTGGAGTCCCCAACGGCCGTTGACAGCCCACAGTGCCACGACAAACGCACGCGATGCATGGCTCGCTGTGAAGCGCGACGCGACAGCGTAAGCGCCGAAAGCACCAATGAGCGCCATGCCGATCACTTCGATACGCAGCGCGATCGCCATCGGCAGAAACAGATACGCAGGCAGCCACGGAGACACGAGGATCGTGCCAGATTCGACGTAGCCCCAACCCGGGAATCCTCCGCAGGCGTACGGATTCCAGAAAGGCATCTCGAAGTGCTCGAGCAGTGCCTGTTTGACCAGGTACCGATGCGACGTTTGTGCATCCCAGTCGTGGAAACCGAACGTGTTGGGATGGCGCAGCCACGGTAAAACCACGACGTAGACGGCCGCAAAGATGGAGGAAACTGCGATGAACGCAGCCGTTGCACGTGGCGGATCAGCGAGAAGCGCTGCGAACTTTTGGCGAAGCGAGGGCTTCGATGACGTCTT
Source organism: Polyangiaceae bacterium (assembly GCA_031415295.1). Lineage (GTDB taxonomy): Bacteria > Myxococcota_A > Polyangia > Polyangiales > Polyangiaceae > Polyangium. Next base: position 1,886 of record JANORL010001295.1, read on the forward strand.
GGACGAGTTCACGTGTCAAGCCGACGTTAGCACGTTGCAGCAGAAAGCAGGCTCGACTAAGAGAAGAGTTCGTCGGGGTTTCACCCCGTACTCGACCAGGGGTTCTCCACCCCTGGACCCGGACCAGGGCCAGCCCTGGACCTTGCATGCTTCGCTCGCGATGCGGTCGAATCACAGGTTGGGAGTGATTGTTGTGGGAATTTTGAAGCAAGCGTTTTACCAGGTCCACCGCCAGGCTGTTCAGCTTCCTCGCGCGAATCGGATCACGGAAACCTTCGTACAGCTTGCTGGCAAGGCTGAGTCTTTGCTCGATGTGGGCGCTGGAGATGGCGCAATCGCGGCCGAAGTGGCTCGACGCGTCGGAGCCCAACGTGTTGCGGGGGTGGATGTTCTCGTGCGACCCGTGACCGTCATTGAAGTGATTTCGTACGACGGTGAACGATTGCCGTTTGAGGACAAATCATTTGAGGTCGTAACGATTTCGGACGTGTTGCATCACTGCGCCAAACCGCAAGACGTGTTGCGTGAATGTTTGCGGGTTGCTTCGCGGTGCGTCCTGGTGAAGGATCATTTTCGCTTCGGACCCTTGTCGAATGCGATGCTTTTGGCGCTAGACGTTGTGGGAAATGCCGAAGCAGGGGTACTCGTGCGCGGTACGTATTTTTCGCCCAACGAGTGGATTGAAATGGTGCGTGACGTCGGGGGACGGATCGGATTGCTTGAATGGCCGATGCAAATTCACGCGACGCCCTTGCGGTATGTAACTCGCGACGAACTGCAATTCGCGATGCGTGTGGAGAAAAGCTGACGGCGTACGATTACGCGATTTTTGATCGCGCGACAGCAACAGCCGGCGGGATGGACGAAACGCGTTGTTTGTGGGTGCTCGTGTCGAATACGCGAGCTGGGGGTTCTTTGAGGTCCCACACGATGTGGAGTGCCGCAAGAGTTCGCAAAATGTAGTACGTCATGTCGTACTCCCACCAATAGAACCCTTGTCGGGTGCTGTTCATGAAGTGGTGGTGATTGTTGTGCCACCCCTCGCCCATCGTGAGAATTGCCAAAAACCAATTGTTGCGGCTGTCGTCGTTCGATTCATACCGCTGATTGCCCAGCATGTGGCTTAGCGAATTGATGGTAAACGTCCCGTGCCACAACAGCACCGTGCTCAGGAAAAACCCAATGAGCAGGGCCGAAGCGCCACCGATGAAATAAGTCGACAAAGCGAGTACCGTGGGCGGCACGAGCCAATACCGATTGAGCCACACGAGTTCGGGGTATTTGGCGAGATCCTTGATGCGTCCGTAGTCTGTTTCTTGATTTTCTGGAACGAACAACCAGCCCACGTGCGAATACCAAAAACCACGACGCGAATTGTGCGGATCGCCGTTTTGGTCCGACAAACGGTGGTGCACACGATGATGTGCTCCCCACCACAACGCACCTTTTTGAGCGCTCGATTGAGCTAAAAACGCCAAGAAAAATTGAAACGCGCGACTCGTTTTGTACGTCCGGTGCGCAAAATATCGATGATACCCGCCCGTCACGCCGAACATCCGAACCCAATAAAGTACCGCGCAAGCCGCCCAATCTTGCCAGCGTGTCCCCGTCCAGAATGCAAGCAACGGCAACAAATGCACAATGACGAACGGTATCGCGCCAAGGTGATGGTAATAACGCAGCGGCTTTTCCTTCTCGCTGCCTTGCATTGCTGTGTCCGCATCTTCTACGGACCGCGAAGTCGAGCCGACTGCCAGCCGATGTTCTGGTGCTGAGGAATTCACGCCGCTGATTGTTACACTTGACGCCATTGGTGACCGTCACAGTCGGGTCATCTTTTGTCTTGATTTTGGCGACATTGAGCGATATTGAGCGGCGTAACGCGGCGTAAGGCTGCGAAACGCGGCGAAAGCGCCGTTTGTGCCTCGATACAAAAACAAGGGGCACCCCCATCGGATCCAAACGTTTTCACGTTGGATCCGGCGCGCGGGAGTGCCCCTTGCGCGGCCATTCGGGCGCCTGCGGCTAGCTAACGAACGAATGACCGGGCTCGAGTCCCAGAGGACCGTTTGCTCGAGAGGACGTGATTGCAGGAGGAGTGCCGTGAGAAAGTGTGCAGGGGTCAAACAGGCGAGTGGACAGGACGAACCCCAATCGGGCTCAGGCGATTAGGTGATCAGAAGCCCGTGCGACGGATGGCCTTGTATGCCGAAGACGCCGTGCGAATGCCGTACACACAGCCAGCGCTGCAGCCCTTGCATTCGGTTGCGTACATTGAATTCCAGCCATCGCCAGAATTGTACATGATCGTGTGTCCGGCACCACTCTTGTTGTAAACCATTGCATCGGCCGGTTTGACGGCTCCACGATCCACCGTCGACCATTGCGACGACGAACCGACCATCGTGGCCGTGCTGATTGGGTGTTGGTTTGTCGAAAGCGCACCGTCGGCACCTTGCACCTGCCACGCCTTGCCAATGAAGCCCGAACAGTCAGCGCCATATTTGCCGCTATGCGAACAGCTCGGACAGCTTCCCGAACAGGACCCCTTCGTCGACGATGACGGACCGTCCGCAAGCCATGCTCCGCCGCCCCAATAATACGAGAATCCAACGACGGACTTGCTACGCGTGATCGCTTCTTGACGACCGGCGCTCAATGTTCCGTCACCGCCGCCGCCACCCGCGGTAACCTTCGTGTAGTACTGGCCCGAACTCCAACCTGTCGTGCCATTGTGCTTGACCTTGTAAAACCCATTCTGAGGGTCCGCCGCGACGACGGACACTTCCGAACCCGCTGGAACGACGCGCAAAATCGAATAACTCGTTCCAGGACCCGTGCGCAGATTGACGCCCGTCGTCGACTTCAACGTCGTGCCCGCATCAATCGAACCACTGACGCCTTCCGTCGTCGAAGCAACCGTCTCGTCTGCCCCAACGAGGTCTTCCGAACCCAGGTCGTCGCCACCCGAACATGCGGGCAAAGCGAACATCCCCACGGTCGTGGCGAGCGCAACAACAAGAGTCAAGCGGCCGGTATTTTTCATCGTGACATCTCCTCTGTCTTCACGTGCGTTCACGCGATACGCAATTTTCGTACCTTGCGTATTCCCGAAAAATCATGCGTATACCGTCCAAAGACTGGATCGTGGTTTATCCAGATTGGATCAATCATGCCCCAGGGGATCACGATCCATGTCGGGCGAACAACCGGCATCTTATCCGAGAGTTTTTCCTTTGTCCCTGAGTCTGATACAAGCATCTTCGACATGGACAAGAGACGTCTCGCGCTTGGGCTGGGTTTTGCCGTCGTTGTTGGCGGATTCGTTGTTGTTCGAGGTTGCATGTCGAACCACGAACGAGGTGCGGGTGTGTCGAGTGTCCCACCGATTCCGGGATCATCCGGGGACAAACCATCGCGACCCACGGGGCCGGCAGGTCCGGTGACCATCGTGGTGGACGCTGGAATGCGCGATGCAGCGGCAGAAAAAGGCCCTGACGTGTTTTTCTCGGCCGAATGGGGAAGCAGTCGTATGGACCAGCTTGGTCACGTACGTCCTTCCGAGGCGAACCCGGAAGGTCCCATGAGTTTGACCGTGGATAACAAAGGGCGCATGTTCGTGCTCGATCAGGTCAACGGGCGCGTGGTCCGCATTGGTGCCGACGGCAAACCCGAAGGTATCATTCCGCTGAAACAGCAAGACGCCGCCCAAGACATGGCCATTTCAAAAGATGGCAAAATCGCCGTGCTCGATCGATTCAACAGCAAATCGATTGTCATGTACGATGATAAAGGTAATTCCTTGGGCGAAATTCCGCTGGGCGGTGAAGGGCTCGAACAACCGGGGCTCGTGACGGGCTTATTCGTGGATGGCGAAGACGTGTACGTCGAAAAGGAACACGGACCACTCATGCGCGTGGGCACGACGGATGGCAAACCAGCGACGGATCGTGGCGAAATTCCGGGGCGACCTTCACGCGACGGGCAAAGTTTCATGAACGCGGGTGTCATTGATGCAGCTGCGGGTCGAATGTACGTATCGGCCATCGATCGACCGACGATGCAGCATCGTTTTACGAGGGAACTACGTCACGGAGCGCAAATTCGCGGCATTTTGATGCTCGATAGCGACAAACTCGGCACCATTTACCTCGCCACGTTGCTTGAACAGAATGGATCGGAAGCCGTCATTTTGACGTGTCTCGAACCATTAAAAGGTTATCCGACCGGTAGCGCGACGTTGCCCGTCAATACGCTGCCGGAGGAATCGTTTCGCGATTTCGCGGTACTCGATGATGGCGGCCTCATTTATTCGGTGCGCACCGAACAAGGAGTGAGTTACCAGCGGTATGATTGTCCGTGACAAACGTTGCGGAATTGAGTTGCAATCGCCTCGTGTTTCGTTCTACGCTGCGGGGCATGTCCCACGTCTCGTATGTATCTACTCGGTGGTTCAGCGCGTTTTCCACGCTTGTCATGCTTGCGGCGTGCAGCAGTGGCCAGCCTACGCCGAAATCATCCGATTCCGCCACTTCAACAGAATCCACGGCGAAGGCTGACGCCACGACGACTCCTGGCAACACGACCTCAGCGCCTCAAAAGACCGACATCGCGACCGGCACGCCCGCGAAAAATGGTTCCCCAGATATCATCGGCGATAGGCCATATCAACTCACTCGTTTTGAAATCGAACGTCCCGCATTTGCATATACATTAAAAGACGCTATCAAGGTGGACGCCAGTCCTGCGCCGACGTTCACCAAAGTTTCCGAAAAGAAAAACAAGATTACCGACGATCTGGAATGGTTCGAGAAAAACGGCTTGCAAATCGCCGGTCGTAAACCGATGAAGAGCCCAACGACACCGGTGGCGCAGTTTCCCGGCTTGGAAACGTCTGGCTCGGACAAACTACATTACGCACTCGAACATGACGACCATTTCATTCTGATGTATGGGGAAAACTTCGCGGCAACGACGACGCTTTTTTTACTCGACAAAGAAAAGAAGGTCCGCGCCCAATTCGACTTTTCGACGTTCGTCAAGCCGCCCGAGGTCGTGGTCGGGAAAGAGCACTTGGTGGAAATGGAAGTGTATTGGGCGCAAAAAGTCGGCGATATTCTTTATGCGTCGACAGGGCATCATACGTATGCAAAAAGTTCCAAAGGGAAAAACGCTTTCATTACGGCGATCGATACTGACAACGGGCTTGTGCGCTGGCAAAGCGACCCGCTCGTTTGCAATGCCAAGAACTTCGTCATCCATGGTTCGTACATCATTTGCAGCTATGGAAATACCGACGAACCCGACTTCCTGTACGTGATTTCGCGTGCCGATGGTAAAACTGTGTCGAAAACACCGCTCACGAGTGGCGCGGAGTATCTGATCATGAAGGGCAATCAGTTGTTTGTCCGGGCGTACGATACAGACTACGTTTTCGACGTCAAGTAACGCTCAGTCCCCTACACCGAGTTCAGCTTTGACGTTGTTCAACGGTTGATCCATATAGGGCCATGGATCCCACCCGCGTAGTTCCACCTTTAATCGGCGACCCAACCGATATCCTTCGTCTACCGCGTTCCAATCGAATCCCCCGCGGCATGCGGCAATGTTTGGCAGCGGCAAACCCAGGTGAAATCCAAAAAGCGCCAGAGCTATCACGCCAAACCCGTCGTCTTTCATGTAACCAGCCTCGAAACCAGCCATGCGCATTTCCCCGGGAACATCGGTCGAGTATCCGGTCAGCGCATGCCCGATGTCGTGAAAAATGAGCATTTCCGGGGCGCCTTTCGGTTCTCCGGGAAGCGGAAACGTATTCGCGTCCATGTACGCGATGTAATGTTGCCCCAATGTCCCCGCGGGCAATTCCCGAAGCGCGCGAAACTTGGTGGCTATTGTATCGTTTTTGCTGCCCGACATCGAACGAACCCCACGCAAAATGCCGCCGATTCCACGCGCATTCCATTCGTTGCGAAATACTCGCGCCAAAAATCCGTGTCGCAACAGATCGAATGCCAAGCGTTTCGTATGTCCACCCGCCGCCAGCTTCATTTGCTGAATGGCCGGCTCGTCGACGTCGAGCGTTTTGGCAAAAACACGAAGTTGCTCGATTTCTAGAGGACTTGCTTCTTCGTCGAGCAGCGCGATGATCACCATGCGTTGCACGATCGCCAGACGTACGTCTTGTTGCAGAATCGCTTCCGCCAGAGCTTCCGGCGTGATGTTTTCGATGGAATCAACGTCAACGGGCGAACGGCCTACATCCTGGGCGTATGTCTCCACAAATACGCGTTTACGGGCTTCGAGGTTCCCGTCGGCGATGGCTATCGTCTTGAAAGCGCGAAGCACGGGAAGCAGGGTTTCTGGCGATACGTCGAGGGGTTTCATCGACCAACGAACGTACCGAATTTTGGGTCTGCGTCAATCGAGGAATCACGGACATGTCATTTCCGCGGGTACAGCGTCGCTTCGTAACCACGCTGTGGCACAAGCATTCGCGTCATACTCCGAGATTGGCTTGAGTTTGCGACAGCTGCCGCGAAATCGAGTGACCTGTAAAATGTTGATCTCACGGACGTTTGAAAATGGTAGGATGTGTGATGTGCGCTGACGCTGAGATTCGGTACAACCATTGATGCCGATTTTCTCAATCCAGAGTAAGGACACCACAATGATCTTTCATCGTCCCAAACATCTCCTCGCTTGTTGCATTTTCGTCCTTGGTTGTGAACCCACTTCGAACGTTTCCCCCGGGCAAGACGCTGGGAATGATGACGCGTCGACAGGGGTGGATCCGCTCGGTACGAGTTACGAGGCGCGTGTCGTGCCAGACGGTCAAATGGCTATTGCCGGGACATTCGAAGGGAAAACCGCGTGGCTCGCGCTGGATACCGGCGCTTCACCGACCATTATTGGGAAGACGCTGGAAACGGCCGCGGGGACCAAAACTGGTACGATGGCGGTCGGGCCGCTCACCGCCAAAAAAACATTTTATTCGATTGACCTCGCCGAAGCAGATGCATTCGTAGGAGTGACGCTTGGCGCTTTGGTTGGGCCTGATGTCCTTGGGCTTACCCACGAAGTGGTCTTCGATTATGCCGGGTCGCGGCTCTATTTTTTGGATGCTGCACCCACCGCATCTCCATGGGGAACCGTGAATCCGCCGAGTCACATTCCATTCGTTTTGACGCTGGGGATTCCCGTGGTCGAGGCGACGATTGGAAAAGCGGGGCCCGTTAAAATCATTGCTGATACCGGGTCGGGCGTGACGATCTTATTGCAATCGATGTGGGACAAGATTCAGGACGGAACGCTGCCCGAACTTGGTGGGTATGTTTGGAAGACATTGAGTGGGGACGTTCCGGGCATTGTCGTGCGATTGCCTTCGGTAACGTTGGGCGAGCCTGTTAGTACCGCATTGGGAACATGGGCGATCGTCGTACCCGACAACAACATCGTCTCGAATTATCTCGTCTCGAATGGACTGCCAGGTGCATTTTTGGGTTATCCGATTTACCGCCGGTTCGTGCTGGGCTTCTCGGTTCCCGATGCACGATTTTCCTATTGGCCCCTGGAAAAACTCGCGGAGCCGGCAAATGAATGGACACGCGTCGGATTCGAGGTATCGGAGCGGGTTGACGGTTTTCGGGTCGAATGGATCTACGTTGGTAGCGACGCAGAAAAGATCGGCGTGCAAAAAGGAGACGTCGTGACCGCCATTGACGATGTCACTCCATCGGACCTCGGCGATTGTCGTGCACGTCTTGGTGGTACACCGGGCCAAACCCGAAAAATCAGTGTGACGAGAGCTGGCGCGACGCTTACAATAACAGTGAAAATTGAAGATCTGTTGCCCGCGTTGCCCTGAGAGGACCTTGTTAAGGCAATCGCACTTTGTATTTAACCGCACGATCCACGAATGCCGTAAGCATAACGCGCGGATTGACGCAATGTCCCAGGTTCGTTTGATCGAAGCGTAAGTAAGTAATACAGAGCCATTGCCACTTTCCCATGTGTTCCAAAGTTTGCAAGGCCACAAATTCAAAACCTGAGCGGACGTTCAAGACGTAACGGCTTGCCAGTTCGTTCGATTACCCGCGCATCAGCACAAAGCAGACGCTAAATCAAGCCCATTTGTCGCAACGGCGGCGCGGAGTTCCTTTTTGTGGCTTGAATTTCGTTTCGAGATACGTCGATGGCGTACGGTGGCGGGCGGCGCGTTTTTTTTTCGTTTTCAGGTTCATGTCGTCACGCCGACGCGCCAAACCTGTGGTAAGGGCAGCCGTCATGGCTAACCCCAAAGTTTTCTTCGACATCGACATCAACGGTCAGGCCGCTGGCCGCATCACCTTCGAACTCTTCGAGGACACGGTTCCCAAGACCGCGGACAACTTCCGTGCGCTTTGCACCGGAGAAAAAGGGTTCGGATACAAGGGGTCGACGTTCCATCGCGTCATCCCAAACTTCATGCTCCAAGGCGGCGATTTCACCAACCACAATGGTACGGGTGGAAAGTCCATTTACGGCAACAAATTCCCCGACGAAAACTTCACCTTGAGGCATGATCGTCCGGGCCTTTTGTCCATGGCGAACTCGGGACCGAACACCAACGGCTCGCAGTTCTTCATCACGACGGTCGTCACCAGCTGGCTCGACAAGAAACACGTCGTTTTCGGCGCTGTTGTCTCCGGTATGGAGATTGTCAAACAGGTTGAAGCGCTCGGATCGCAAAGTGGCAAGACCGAAGCGAAGATCTCGATCAGCGATTGTGGCGTTGTGCCCGATTCGCTCAACTGATCCATTCCTGCAATGGCAAACTGCCGCGATCTCGCGGACCCGTAAAGAATCTCTTTCGGTGGCCCAGGTCGCGGCACTTTTTTGCCATACGGATCGTCAGCATTGCCACCCATGTAATGTAACGAAATCAACTCCGACTTCATTTACTGCGTCATCGACACGTTCTACGACCGAAGCTCGAAGCTCAGTCTTTTAACGTCCAGCCTGTCTTGGCACTTGAATCCGCATGCCAGTTGGGCTTTACTCCTGACAATCGGCGTCTCACGCACCGAACGCTTGTAATTCCCTACTCCAGGAGCGACTTCATGATGAAACGACACCCGCACTCCGGAACGTATACCCTTGGTCTTGTTGCCTCGATTTCGGTTGCCACAGCTTTATCGGGAGCATCGTGCACCGAAGAACCGAAGAACCCGAACCCAACGACGTCGTCTTCGTCTGCCAGTAGTTCCACGGGAATAGGCGGAGCAGGTGGCGAGGGTGGCGCGGCGGGAGGAATGGCAGGAACGGGCGGCACAGGCGGTGTTGTCATTGGAATGTGTCCCTGCACGGATTTCCCCAAAGATCCCATCTTCGAGGATGGACTTGCCGTAGATGTGGCCACTGTGTTTAATGGTGCGGATCCGGGGATGCCGGATGGCGTGTGTATTTCGGAGCCTGCTTCGGACGCGATGGTTCCACGCAATTGGACACCATTGTTCATCGAATTTAGTCCCATGATCGGGCAAAATTTGTTCGAGATCAAGCTCGAGGTTGACAATCAAGTCAATCCGCTCGTCGTGTACACCACGAAATATAAATATCAAATGCCGGCGCCGATGTGGAAGGGCTTGAGCAACAACAGCGCCGGACACGACGTCAAAATCACCATTCGCACGATGAAGTATGAAAATGGCATGATCACGGCCGGGCCATTCAAATCCGAACCGACGATTTTGCATATCGCGCCCATTGAGGCTCCGGGATCGGTCGTGTATTGGGCGTACGAACCTATCACGAAAGCCACCGCCTTCCGAGGTTTTACGGTTGGCGATCCGGAGACGAAAGTCGTGCTCACACCGGCAACGGCGGGTACGAATGCGGGTGGCAAGCAGACTGGGTGCGTTTCGTGCCATACGTCGTCACCCGACGGCAAGATCATGTTTTATAGCAGCGACGATCCGCCAGGGTTTTATCGCAGCGTCGATGCGCGCATGGTCAAAGACAACACGAAACCCACTCCCGACCTTGTATCCGACGCGGCTTTCTCGCTGCTTGGAAGGCATCGTCAACTCGCCCCCATCTTCTCGCCCGCGCATTATGCGG
>JANORL010001296.1:0-1868 GCA_031415295.1 Polyangiaceae bacterium
CGATCAGGATCAAACCACGCTTACCGCAGAAACCGACGAAAAGACGCTGGAGAATTGGCTTCAGCATGCAGCGAGCGCAAAGACTACGTCCGAGCTTTTTGCTGCATCCCCCCCGACACCTGCCAGCGGCTGATCGAAGCAAGCCCGAAAGGGTTTTGCCCAGGGTTTGCCCATCATTTGCACTTCATCACCTCACCTGGCTTCTCCAACTCCGCCGCTTCGCCATTTCAGCCTCGTTCACACCCAGCCAAACGCGACAGTCGTCATCTTTCCGTGCAGCGCGTTTTGTCGACAAATGCACACGCCGCACGCCCAATCTTGGCGTTGCGTACATGGTAGACTATTGCACGTTGCCGGGATCGGGCATCTTGACGCATGCGTGACACGTGCACGCGGCATCCTGTCGAGTACGTTCGTTTCTACGAACCTTGCGAGGAACCCCGCAAACGAAGGGCGCGCTATTTGGTAGGGATCGCGTCGCTTATTGGAATTTGGCTTGATAGCAGGAAGTGCGCTAGCGGTGCGCCGCATTGATCCGCATTTAGCCAGCGATCTGCGACGGGTACTGCCGCCATTGCAAATGAAAGCGCACCATAGCCATGGAATACGCTTTCAACCTCGTTGGCAATGATCGCAGCAAGTTTGGCGGCGTCGTCATCTAATTCGATGCTTTCCGTATGGTTGCAGCGAAGTTGTTCAGTCGTCAGCGTTTCGTCGTCGATTGTCGGCCATTTCGTCATCCCGCTTGGAAGCTCCCAGCGTTGCTGATAGAGCATGTAGTAGGGCGTGACGAAACTGACGACAAGGTTCAAGTCCATTTTGACGTTGGTCGTAGATTGCGGCACGCGCACCGTTGCCGAGTATCCAGCGTCCCAAGTCCCAGAATGGAGATGTAGCGATTTATTTTCGACGTTATCGGGAAACAGCTTGCGTAGACGCCCTAGTAGCTCGTTCCATCGTGTGTTTTCCTTTCCTGCGCGCACTCGCGCACCTTGCAATTTTTCGTATTCTCGGGTCACCCAGTAACCTTCGAATAGACCGTCGGCATCGCTCGCGCCAAGCGGATAAAACTCCGCTATAACGTCGAGTAGCTTTTGCGTGATGGCGTCTAGCTCCATCCTTCAACCCTAGCACCAAGGAGCTTGTACGCGTCGATCGATTTGAAAAGGTCCGTCATTTCCTTGCGGAAAAGCGGGCAGAAAGTACCCGGCGTCCACTCACCAGGCGGTCTGCGCGGCAGAACGTTCTTGTACGCGCGTGTTCCCACGTCTGCCGAAACGCGCGCCGCTCGTTTCGCATTTACAACGCCGTGTGCTTTTGTTCGAAGTGGCATGCCCACTTTGACCTTGCAGGTCCATCCCAAAAACATGTCACCGCGATGGTCGGAAATCGCAACATTCGCTTTTGCTTCCTGCCATCCACCTCCTTCGTCGTTTCCATCGTCTGGCAGAGTTGTCGTGAAAATAAACTCTGAGCTTTTGACCATATTGCCGTATTCGTCATCTTCAGCCATTACGCGCGATGGTATTGCCAACACGCACGCTGCAACGATAAGAACGAAAGCTCGGCACATATTAACGATCGCGCGTCTGTATTGCCCCTTCATAACGTTTCTCCCGGCGAACGACGCGATTTTGTTCGCGTCGCTTGCAGCGTAACAGGGTGGCGATCGAAGGTGCAACTAATCCGCGCCCCGTTGCTCGCGCATTCGCATCGCTCGCCCACGACGTTTTCCTGGGCAGAAGAAGCGTGTGGAGTCGTTTTTTCTCGATGTTGGTCGCACATCCAAACCGAAGCTCGACCCGCATCTGGTGGCGATCCTCGCGATTCTTGCAGCGCACAAGATCGAAGTGAGCGATCAGGATCAA
>JANORL010001297.1:0-8935 GCA_031415295.1 Polyangiaceae bacterium
ACCAGTCACCTAGACTCACGCGCAAAACCATGCGACCCTCGCCCACCGATTCTCCACGGCGGGGTACTTCATGCGCAAAATCCATCTCGTCATTTCCGCATCAAAGGGAGCGTTGCCCATTCTCCTTGCAGCCACCGTCGCGCCAATGGCCGCAACGTGTGCAACATCGCCGCCCTTTGACACAACGTCTGTGAGCGTCGGGGCGGGTGGCGCTTCGGGTGCAGGCGGGACAAACCAAGGGGGCATGGGCGGAGGCGAAGGAGGAGGGTTTGTCGTAACGAGTTCGTCGAGCGGCTCGGGCGGCAGCGGTCCTTGTGGCAATTTCGAACAACCCGTCACGTTCACCGTGCAAGTGCCGCCCGAAGGAACGCCCGCTGATCCTGGGCAGATTTGCGCCATTGCTATGGATCCGGCCACCAGCAACCTGGCCGCGCGGGTCACGCTCCAGAAATCGCCGATGGCCGACAATATTGCCACTGGATTCGTGGCCATTGACGCTACGTTGCAGGCCGAAGTATTGGGAACACCAACGATCAGCGTCGTATCCGCCGGTGATCCGCAATTGAACCAAATGCAAGTGACGAACATCATGGCTGTTGCGGGGGGCTTTTCTTTTGATGCGCAATGGCCCCTTCCTTTCAACGTCGGACCTCATACCTGGGAAACCATGACCGTGAAGGTGTCGATGTCCATACGCTGCGATCCGCAATCCATGACCATGCGCCTCGTCGAATCGATCACCCACATCAATCTTTGCACGGACAACGGAGATCTCACGTGGGTCAGCTCGGGCAATGTGTGCAATGCATGTGACATCATTGCAGAAATGGCGCCGAGTCCCATCGTTTCCGACAAACGTTTCGACGATTTGCCACTCGGACGCGTCATGCGTTTACGCCTGGTCCCTTTGGCACGTATTGGTGCGTCCGTGGTGCTTTTGGCAGAAAATGACGGCGGAGATGAGCTTTCGTATTCGTGGTTTCCATCCGCGGGTCAAATCGAGCAGGTCGCGAACGACATTGCGATTTGGACGCCCCCGAGTGATCTGCTTCCGCACATGATCCAAGTCGCCGTGCAAGGCGACGAAGCAGCTGCCGTGGCCACCTATGCCTGGAGGGAACCGCAATGAAAACGTCGCAATATGCTGTCCTCGTCGGACCCATTCAGCAAGAAAACCTCGCTTTGCAATATTTGGCTGCTGCTGCAGAAAAAGCAGGCCATCGTGCCGAAGTCGTCGCCTACAGCTATCGCGCGGACCTCGATGACGCCGTGACGACGATTCTCGAGCGTAACCCGGACCTCGTGGGACTTGGTATCGCCTTTCAAAACAACATCGAAGACTACATCATTTTCCTGAATACCTTGCGAGAACGAGGATATCAGGGGCATGTCACGTGTGGTGGCCACGTCCCCACGTTTTGTTATCGCGAACTATTGCGCGACGTCCCCGGACTCGATACCGCCGTCCGTCACGAGGCCGAAGAAACGCTCGTGGAAATGCTCGACCAAATGGCCAACGGCGAACGCCCGAGCAACATTGCGGGACTCGTTTGGCGCAATGGTACCGATATCGTCGTCGGCCCCGTACGCAAACCCGTCCTCGACCTCGATTCGTTGCCTTTTGCGAAACGTAGCCCCGAACCGTACGTCGTTGGCGGCATACCTGTCGATTTTTTGATCACGGCGCGCGGATGCGTTGGTGAATGCTGCTATTGCAGCATTGCGGCGTTTACGTCAGAAATCAGTGTGCCCTTTCGACTCCGCAAACCGGGCCCTGTCGCTGAAGAAGTCGCCAACCTTTACCACGAACGCGGGGCCCGCGTCATGTTCGTCCAGGATGACTTGTTCATCTTGCCGAGCGAACGGAAAACCGTGGAACGTTGTCAGCGCATCAAAGAGGGATTGGATCGACGCGGCGTGCATGACGTCGTATTTTGGGTCAAAGGTCGTCCGGAAACCATTACCCCCGCCGTCTGCAAAGCCGTGCGTGAAATGGGCGGCATTCACATGTTTCTTGGCGTCGAAAGCGCATCAGCCAAACGGCTCGATTACTTGGGACGCACCCATTTGCCCATTCACAACCAAAGCGCCATCACGTTGTGCCGCGATGCGGGCATCGTACCTTCGTTTAACTTCATGCTTTTCGATCCCGATTCATCGCTCGATGACATCAACGCGACCCTCGACATGGCCGATCAGCATTTGGATTTGCCGTGGAACGTATGCCGCACGGAAATCTATTCAGGAACGGAGCTTCGCCAGCGCTTGGAAGACGAAAACCGCCTCGAAGGTGATTACCGAAGTTATGGATATCGCATGCGGGACGAACGAGCCGAAGTCATGTTTCGCATTCTTCGCGTTTGTTTCCACGATCGAGCGCTCGCCATCGAGAGTTTGCTCAATCGACTCATCAGCCTCAATTTTGCGCGGCAGTTGCATGAAACGTATTTCCCAGGAACGGCGACGACACGGCTGAGCCAGGAAATCCTCGAGCTTTCCATCACCGTGCGGCGCGACACGGTTCTGCAAATGCGCGAAGTTCTCAGCCACGTCGAGACATCGGATTACCATGACAAACGAGCCGTTCGGCAATATGCAGTGCGCAAAGCGGTAGCCATCAATGCGCAGGATGCGGCGTTTCGTTATCGAGCGGCGGAACTTTGGAATCAGTTGAACTTGCGGGGTTTGACACTGATGGCGCGACGAGGTGGCCCGCGCATGACGAATGTGCGTGCTGGCTGGAGCGTGGCAGCGGGATCGTGAATACCCAGTGGCGCGGGTCATGGCGACACGCATTGGGTGCAAACTCGCGATAAAACGGGCCCTGCAACGAAATCGTACGGTTCAATCGAGGGGCAACCTCAAGATCACCGGCTCCTTGAGTTTGTCTTGGGGCCAAATCACGCCTTTATCAAAACTGCCCCATTGACTGTTTGCCACGTAAAACAATTCTTTACCCACGACCACCCCGAGCGTCGGTTCGTCGAACGCGGCATGGTTCATTTGTAAGACATCGACGCGACGTACGGATTTCGCTGCGATATCCACGGAAAGTCGCAACACACGATGCGGACGAAGACCATTTTGAATCGCGATCAAATCACCCTCGACCATCGTGAGTCCATCGATTCCCACCAGCGCAGCGTCGTTCGGCGGCATGAGCCACGTCACTTCACGGCTCGCACGATCCACATGAAAAAGTCCCCGTGAATAATCCGCAACAAACATGGACTTACCATCACTGGCCATTACGATCCCTTGCGGCGACGCGAATTGCCCAGGCGGAACGAACACATCGAGTTTTAGGGCACCAGGTGGCAAGATGTACACGATTGACGCGCCGAGATCCGAAAGGAAAACATTTCCTTCCGTATCGACAGCCAGATCATTACACATATGATTCACGCCTGATTCGTCGAGCGATACGACCCGTCGCAGTTTTCCCGAATCAATATCGAATTCCATGACCTTCGCACGCCCCTTGTCCGCCTCAGTAAACCCTTTCATTTCCGGAACAGCCGATGTACACGCCCACAATGTCCGACGCTTTTCGTCGACAGCCATACCAAGTACCGCGAACATGCCCTTCGAGGCAAATTCATTCGTTTTCCCGTTTGGCAGAATACGCACAATCTTGCGTTTATGAACGCTGCTCACGAAAAAAGCCCCCGTCTTGGCGTCGTGCGTCACGCCTTCCGCAATCGTATCCCGCTCGGGCAATGTATAAGCCGGGACACTTTTTCCAATGGCTGTTTTCTTCAACCCTTCGAGTCGATCCACCACCAACGTGAATTGCGGCAAACCCCGCAAGGACGCGAGATCATCATCGTGCAGGACATCGAAATACAGATTCATGGCCGCTAGGTGTTCGAGCTGCGTGATCGCTTCCGTTGATTTGCCCGTCAATGCATACCCGCACGCGACGTTGTACATGGCGCGAGGGTTATTCGGCATCGCCGCCGCTGCTTGCTGCGTCAATGCGAGAAATGCCCCGTATTCTTTGCGGCCGTACGCACTTTGCGCATCCACGAGGCTTTCTCGATATTTTGAAAAGTCCGGCGTTTTTGTCGGCACTTCCGCAGTCGCCGGCAACACAGAACATTCCGGCATATCGACGCCGCGATCAAAAATAATACGCCACCCCGAAGGCTCGTTTCGCCATATCGACGTAAACGTCGCCATCACGTGGCCATCCGGCGTACGCACAGGTCCCGTGCTCAAGGCGAGCAATCCTGAATCGAGCACCTCGACGCGTTCAGGCTCCCAAGAAAATGGTGCAGTAGGCTGCTGGAAAAAACGTTGCCAAACCTCGCTCACTTCGTCTTTGCCTCGCAAGGCTCGCTTTTCAGAAATGAATACCACCTCATTCGATAAAAATGACGCAAATCCAGCATAGTCGCGTTTAGCCATCGTCGCGGCAAACGCTCGCTCCACCTCGGCAACCTTTTGTTCAACGCTCGTCGCGACATCCATACGTTCTGACGCAGGCGGCGGTGGCGGTTCGGCACCACAACCACTCACGATTCCAGCAAACCCTAGCAAAACCAAAGCAGACGTGCGTAAACCACGCGATCTCTCAGTGTTCATTTCCGTTGACTCGATCCGGGAATTGAGAAAGTGACCAAGGGTGGACGTACGCGATAGCTCGATGTGACCACGCAGGACGAAACAATTCATGCGTGAGCACTTGTAGCTCTTGGAACTCGATTAACAATGACCGCAAATGACAATGAGGGCAACCATTTTTTATTGCCCCGACCTTGTTCCTTGTCAATAATTGCGGCCAATTCTCGATCGTCTACCCGATGCCGACATTCGAGCGCGGTTTTTCGAGCTGTACTTGGATGCGATCACCCAAGCCTATCCGGCGCGGCGTGATGACCGCGTGATTCAACCGTTTCAGCGGTTGTTCGTCGTCGCATATCGTTAAATCACTCCCTCAAATACCATCACTCATCTCCATAGCGATTTCTCCGGCCGTCGGCCGTTGCGTCGGATTCACGTGCAAGCAACGATGGATGAGATTCGCCCATTCTGGACGTAAACCAGTGCATTGCTGCAGCCTCGCAAGGGCATTATCATGAATGACGCCACCAAACACTGGGGGAAACGAATACGGCCTTTCGCCCAGGAGCAACTCGAACGCGATGACCCCCAACGCGAATATATCGGCGGCGGGTTGAGCATTTTTGGATCCTCCACCTAATTCAGGAGCCATGTACAACGGCGTCCCCACGATGACTCCCGACTGCGTCAAGTTTGATACGCGACCTGTCCCTGCATGTGGCGAAGAATCGCTCGCGGATATCGTGACCGTTGGCGAGGTCGCTTGATTCGCCGACCAACCTTCATTCGTGATGATCGAAATGCCAAAGTCCGCCAATTTGATCAACGGAAACGTGTCCGGACTCGACGACACCGTAAGAATATTTTCCGGTTTCAAGTCACGATGCACGACCGACATTGCATGCAAAGCGTCGAGCGCTGCGGCGACCTGCCGGAGAATACCCACAATCCATTGCCCGTCGCCAATTTTCTTTTCAATATGCCGTAAGGTACTTCCCCGAACGATTTCCATTACGATGTACAACACGCCTTCGTCGGTGACATCGATATCGTAAATAGAAATCAGATTGGGATGCGACAATTTCGCCAGAATTTGCGCTTCACGGGCAAACCGCCCCACGTCGCTGCGATCAGGAGCGTGGTTCAACACTTTGGCCGCCAGATGTTTACCGTCCGTCGTTCGTTCGACTTCATAAACGGCGCCCATACCACCTTCCCCCAGCATCCGCACCACGCGATAACAATCTCCAATGATGTCACGTTCGCTGAACGAGATCATCGCCGGCTCGCGTTCGCTGGACACGAGCGTCTCGATGAGACGTCGCGATCGCTGGGCAATTTGACGCCGCAGTTCATCATTCAGTTGCTGAACTTCACGATTACGCGTTTCGAGAACCCGCACTTGCGCCTCGATATTGCGATACAGCTTTGCGTTTTCCACGGCAATGGCTGCTTGTGCGGCAATCACCGACAAAAGTTCAACACGCGAATGCGGAAACGCCGAAGCCGCGGTCTTGTGCTCGAGGTATAGCACGGCGCCAAGACGACCTCGATGCGACAATGGCAATGCCAGCAGCGAACGCACTGGATTCGCCACCAAGGAGGAATCGTCCATAAAACGCCGATCAACAGCGACGTCATTCACCACAAGCGGCTCACGACTGCGAATCACGTAACGAATGATGGATGTCAGAAGAATGCCGCTTTGATCCAGTGGAACGCTCAAACCCGTTTCAATGCGTGAATCTTGCACAGACAAACGCGCCACGAGCGTAAGCGTATCGTTTTCCACCAGAACGAGCGACCCGCGTTCTGCCCCAGCATTAGCCAGGCACAGCTCCATCAATCGACCGACGACTCGATCTGGATCGAGTTCTGCCGACAATGCTTGCGCCGCGCGAATCACGGTATTCACGTCGAGTGTTTCTGTGCTGGTCGTGTCCGTCGGGGCAACCGTCGTTGTTGTCGTTTTCGATCGCAATGGCGTGACCGCAGCGTCGGATGCCAACAACTCTGCATACGTATCCTCCATATACGTCACGAGCGCGACGGCTCCCCAACGAGAATACGCATCCACGGCAATGCGCAAATACAACGCAGCATTCGTTTTGCGCCCCAGTTCCAGGTAAAACTCTGCGCAGAAATGAGCAGCCAGCGCTTCGATATGCAAGAAATCATGCCGACGCGCCAATTCGATGGCTTCGTCATATCTCGCCAGCGCATCGGTCACGCGACCTTGAATACGCGCGTACTCAGCTTCCAGCAAACACAACTTGTGCAAAAAATTGGCCTCACAACCAGCGACAAACACCTTGAACCTTTGAATGCCGTGTTCGAGTTTTCCGACGAGCGCCACTTGTTGATCTTCCGGAAGAGCGGACGACCAGCATTTCGCAGCCGCCAAACCACGCCACAACGGAATATACGTGACGGGTGGATTCCCAAACAATGCTGGGCGGAACTGTTCGGCTTCTTCAGCGCGGTCGAATGCCCGTTTCCATTCACGAAACGCCAAAAAGAGGTGCGTTTCTTGAATACGAGCCAATTCCGCCACGATGCCGTCTCCGGCAGCCAGAAACGACTCGGAAGTCGTCGCCAACCACGAACAACCATCGACCGGACGCAGCGGCCTCGATTGACGCAAAAATCCCGCATAACTCGCCACGACCGCCAAATGATCTCGCCCAACAGCATCCCCCGCGCGAATCATCGTATTACGGTGCGTCATTTCCAAACTGGCTAGTTGTTCGAGTGGCGCACCACGCCACATACTCGTGTAACAAATTTCTCCGAGCAATCCCCAACTCACGCCCTGGAATGAACCAACGGTCATCGCCGCTCGTAATGCTTCCTGATGAAACGCCGCCAAACGTGACGCTGGCAGCTCGTACGCTTCGTACAACCCACGCAAATGCGTGCATTCGGGCAGCAATGGACAACCCAGCCGATTCGCAGCACGTTCCCCCGCCCTGGCCCATCGAGCGCCCCCGCGATAATCAGCAAAAATAGCCGACCGCGCTTGTGCAAATGCCACGACAAAAAATGGCGTAATGGGTGTCAAGGTTGCACGGAGGGTCGCCTGCTTGACGTTCCTCGCTATGACCAACGCGGTGAGCGCCGGGCGGTTCCCAATGGCGGCACAAAGCAACATCGACGCATCGAGCGCACTACACAAAAGATTTTCCAGCGATGGATCCGCATCCATCAATGAAAAACCATCCGGATGTGCGTCGAGCCATCCCTCGCACTCGTCCATCAAGCGTAGTGCTTCCCCAATACATTCCTCGTTGGTGTCAGGATACTTGATTCCTTGTTCCTCGAGCGCCGCGATTCCCAGCGTTTCACCTTTCGCGAACTGCCCCGACGCAAGACAAGCGCGAACACGCAATTCATACGCGACAAGTCGCGGTAATTGCGGTAATGGAATCGCGAGAATCTCTTGCGCCCTTCGATGCACCTCGTCAAACTGTCGTAGCATAAAATCCGCTTCGATTCGACCAAGTGCCAACTCGACACTCAAGACTGGTTCGTCTTGCCAAGCTCGTTCACCCAAAAGCGCTTGCGCCTGTTCGATGAGCGTTGCTTGTAATCGATACGACCCGTTGACCTTTGCAGCTTGCGCCGCACGTACGTTGATTTTCGCCAAATTGCGACGACCAGATTCCTCAGGAAGGCCCGCGGCACCAAGGTTCAAATGGCGCGTGAATTCCAAAAGTTGCAAATGGGATCCGCCATCTTTTTCGAACATGCTTTGCAAGCGTTGACCGATCAACAAATGCGTATGTGTTCGTTTTTCCGAATCGAGACCCTCATAAAACGCTTGCTGCACGCGGTCGTGTAAAAATCGATACCCGGCTTCGACGCCCGATGCATCATTTCCCCAAGCCTCCACTTCCCGATAATGACCATCTTGCGGAATCACCAGGCCCGCCAACAACGCCGGCCACAAGTCATGCGTGATCCTCGTTTGTCCGAGCGCCGTCACGACGGCCAGTCCACCGAGTGTAAAACGATGCCCCACACATGCAGCTTGCCCTAACAATATCTGCGTGTCCGCAGGCAATTCCCCAATCCGTTGCCGCATCAATTCTATGACGTTGTCCGTCGCCGCCGCTTGCTCGACCGCCAATTGATCCCATTTCCACACGCCTGTTTGCGAATCACGCCACAAACGCTTCTGCCTATGCAATTCGAACAAGAGTTGTCCCAAGAAAAACGGATTCCCATTCGTTTTTCTCCGCAATACCCTGCCCAGCTCGACGACCCGCGAAGGATCCGCCGACAAAGCCAACGTCAACCATTGCTCGACGGCCATTTCGTCCAGCGGCCCCACAGTCAAGCGTCCAGTCTTCGCGGTGATGCTCACCGC
>JANORL010001298.1:0-7572 GCA_031415295.1 Polyangiaceae bacterium
GACGGGCAGGTCACGCGCTGCGCCGGGTTTGATGATGAGCGGCGTGCCCAATTTCGCAATGTGCGCAGGGTACACGAATGCTTCGTGGACGTTACGCGCCGAACTTTCGACGCGTTACGTTTGTCGCTTGCTCGAACACATGGATCGTGAAGGTTTTCGGAAATGCGTGCCGCAAACGCATGATAATTCTCTGGAAACTCGGCCGTTGCTCGATTTGACGGCTGGTTACGTGCAACGATCGCTTGAACACTTCCCGAAACAAGGAACCAAAGCTCCGTGGTATTTCCCGCAAAACTATTTCATCGACTCGATCATGATGCGTCTAGGGACCATCGATGATGGAGTCATGGAGTTTTCGGCAACCAGCGCATAATTCACATCGCCGGAAAGCATCGGTTGGCAGGCCAAACCGATTTGTACGGATTTACCATTCAACGCCCGCGAAACGCCGCCACCAGTTGCTCGGATGCCGTGTACGGATCCATCTCCCGACGCGCGACCGACAAGGCCACCTGCTCGAGCCGCTCGCCCAAATCCGTTATGGCCGCATCAAAAAGCGCCCCGCGGAGCTCCGTGCGCATCGCCTCGCATAACCGCTCGTATCGACGCGCTTTTCCAGCTTCCGTTTCCAAAAGCCACGTCCGATGCGCCTCGAGCTTCGTCAACAAATTCGTTATGCCTTCATTACGCGTCGCCACCGTCCGCACAATCGGTGGCACCCACTTGTCTTTGTCGTGACGAACCACTTGCTTCGCGACATCCAACGTTCCCGCAGTGTGCCCGCGTGAATGTACGCCAGCCCGAACCACCTCGCCGCCCAACGCAATCATCAACTCGAGGTCCCGCACTGTCGCATCCGCGCCATCACGATCCGCCTTGTTCAGCGTAAACACATCGGCACATTCGAGAAGTCCCGCTTTGATCGCTTGTACGTCGTCGCCTAATCCTGGCGCCATCACGATGAGCGTCGTGTCCGCCGAACGCGTAATCTCGAGTTCGTCTTGACCAACGCCCACTGTTTCGACAATAACGACATCGGCGCCCCACGCATCGAAAATACGCACAATGTCCATCGCGGACCGGGACAAACCACCAAGAGCGCCCCTAGTCGCCACCGAACGAATGAAGACTTCCGGATCCGTTGAATGCGCTTGCATCCGAATCCGATCACCAAGAATGGCTCCACCCGTAAAGGGACTCGTGGGATCGATCGCGACGACTGCAATACGTTGGTTGCGCGCACGAAACGCCGCAATCAATCGATCCGTGAGCGTGCTCTTGCCCGCGCCAGGATTGCCCGTAACTCCCAAAATCCACGCCCGCCCCGTATGCGGAAAAAGATCGACGAGGATCTGTCGGTACTCACCAACGCGATCGTCCACGAGCCGGCATGCACGTGCGGTTGCTCGCATATCTCGAGCAATTACTTTCTCGGCAATCGGATGCATCGCGGCGCCTTGGTCAAACCCGACGTATGTCGGGTTTTTTGGTCAACAAACGATCGAGCCACGCGCTCGAGAGTTTTTCCTGAGCACTGTTGGCGCGAAGTCGAGCCGCGAGGTTGCGGAAGTCGACGTTGTCGATGGGTTGGTCCTGGTTGTAACACGTAAAGACAAACTGTTCTTTGCCGGTCGCCGGATCGACCCAACGCTGCAAACACTGTGCGCAAACCTCTTTCATCATGCACTGCATCGGCGAGTTGATGCTCGCGATGGCCACGTGTTTCGGATTCAGATGCGGCGCCAAAACACCATGCCGAGCTTCACGTACGGCGTTCATCATCTTGTCCGAACCGATCGCAATGATGTGGTTCACTTCGGAAAGCTTGAACATCTCGCCGCCGAGTCGCCCCTCGGCATAGGCGATCATCGCTTGCACGATGTTGCCTCGGAAGTGGCGATCTTCGTCGCGACGGGGCTCGACAAACACTCCAGCGTCGGTGCAATACACGACTTGATCCGTCGACGATTCGATCTCCTCGCGCTTGAACACGTCGGCACCGTTTCGGTAGCCCGCGAAATACACGACACGATCTCCGCGAGCCTTCATCGCCTTCGCGATGGAGAAGAGCACCGCGTTGCCTAGTCCTCCACCCGCAAGAAGAACGGTTTGTCCTGACGGAATATGGGTCGGCGTGCCCGTCGGTCCCATGACTACGACTCGTTCTCCCACGCGAAGTGCCGACAACAAACGCGACGACACACCCATCTCGAGCGCGATGAGAGAAAGCAGGCCTTTCTCTTTGTCGACCCACGCACCCGTGAGCGCAATGCCCTCCATCGTGAGGCGCGTGCCTTCAACGACCGGCGACAAAGCTTCGAAGTTTTGCAGGCGGTAAAACTGACCCGGCTCGAACCTTCGCGCAGCTGCAGGTGCACGCACGATGACGTCGACGATCGTGGGCGTGAGGCGTTCGACCCGGACAACCACAGCGTCGAACTCGTCATCGAGTTTCGTGAAGAGGTCGCGGGCCTTCGCATCCCGTTCGGCTTGGGGGCTTTCTCCAAGACGCGCGATGTCGCGGGCAAACAGCGCTGTCACGTGCGGATGCGCATCCTTCGCGCTCGCCATCGCTTTGACGACGCTACCCGCGTAATGCGGATGATTGTCCCCGTAAAAACTCACCGCGTGCTCGCCATCGTTGAAGCTCGTAAAGAAGCCATCTCGAGCATTCGCGACGGGCTCCACGACGAGTTTGCCTTCGGCATCGACGGTCGCTTTGTGTGGCAGGAAATATTGACGACGTTTGTCGTACTGGAATACGCCCGGGTTTTCCTTTTCGTACATGACGTTCGGACTCGTTCCGGCAGCAATGCACACCGCACGAGCAGGCAGTTCGACAAGTTCACCCGTGGACGACCACACGCCTTTCTCGTCCACCTGTTGCCGTTCGAACACCATGCCACGCACGTGCCCTCGTTCATCGAGCAACGCTTCGATAGGCGCCATGTTCTCGATGTAACGCACGCCTTCTTCGAGCGACTTTTCCACTTCTTCGTGGTTCAACCGGTACGCCGGCGAATCGAGCACACGCTTGCGATATGCGATGGACACACCACCCCATGCATCGATGAGCTTCTGCAGATTCGGGCTACGTCCTTCACGCGCGGCGCTCTCGCGTTCGGCTTTCACCGCTGCAGCATGCATGCGTTGTTCCGCGATGAACTCGCGCTCCTCTTCGTCGAACATCGCCATCACCGCGGCTTCCCCACGTTCCGCAATGAGCGCGACGAGACGCTCCTCGGTCTTTTCGACCTGTACGACGTAGTAAGCGATGAGTTCGGTTGCGGTATCGATCGCGGTGAGACCTCCGCCGATCACGATCGCGGGCAAACGCACCTGAAGGTTCGCCAACGACGAACGCTTGTACGCACCCGTCAACTGCAACCCCATGAGAAAATCGCTCGCTTTGCGAATCCCACGCGCGACGTTGTTCTTGAGCGGAATCAGCGTCGGTCGACCCGCGCCAGCGGCTATCGCAACGTGGTCGAAACCTAGCTTGAACGCGTCTTGCAGATCGATCGTCCCGCCAAACCTTACGCCTCCGTAGGCGCGGAAATGACGGTGTCGGGCGAGCGTGACGTAAAGTGCCGTGAGGAAATTTTTGTCCCAACGAACCGTGATGCCGTATTCGCTGACGCCGCCAAACCCGAGCAAAATGCGCTCGTCGAGTTCGGTGTAGAGTTTCTCGAAGTTGCGTACGGGGCGGGGAGGGGTGTCGAACGAGCCCGTAAGTTCAACCGGAAGCGGCTCGATCTTGAGGCCGTCGATGGCCGCGACGGCAAACCCTTCGAGACACAGATGATGCACGAGCGTGTAGCCCGCAGGTCCAAGACCTACGACGAGCACGTTGCGACCAATGTACGGACGCGGATGCGGACGAGCGATGTTGAGCGGGTTCCAACGCGCAAGCAGCCCGTAGATCTCGAAGCCCCACGGCATGGCGAGAACATCCGTCAGCACACTCGTCTCGATATGAGGAATGTTGACCGGTTGTTGCTTCTGGAAGACGCACGCTTTCATGCAGTCGTTGCAGATGCGGTGACCCGTTCCCGGCAACATGGGATTGTCGATACAAACCAGTGCGAGTGATGCGATCGAATCGCCCTCGCGACGCATCAAATGCATCTCGCTGATTTTTTCGCCAAGCGGACAACCATCTAGGTTCACGCCGAGCGGGTTTTTCTTGATCGCTTTGGTCTTGTTGTCGCGTAGGCCCTTGGAGCACGAGTCCTTGTCGCGATCGTGGCAATACAAGCAGTAGTCGACTTCGCGTTCGACTTCGACAGCACTACCACGACGGTCCGTCAGGGCAAACCCATCACGATGGCGCCGTTCGTGTTCGTGTCCGACAAACAGCTCGGGAAGTTTTTCGTCGGCACGACGCAAGCGCACAAGGTTGTGGTGGTCAACGGACACAGGGGCCGCAAGCGATGCCCACTTGGCCGCTGGGTCGTGATGATCGGCTTTGCGTGTGGTGAGCCAAGCTTCGATGGCATCGAGTGCAAACGCGACGACTCCCGCGTCTTCGGAATCCGAAGGAACATCGCCGGCGGTCGCAGTCGCTTTCGCAGCAACATCGTGAAGGAGCAGGAGCGCATCACTCGCGATCGCTTGCCGTACAGCAGCTGCTTGCGCATGAAGTTCATGCGTCCAAAACGCGCCACCTGCCTTGGCCGCCTTCCGCGCCACGACGTCGACTGCGAGCAAGCGTAACGTCGCGGAAGCGATCGCCAATTCTTCTTCTGACGATCCACTTTCCAATAGGTTTGTCGGGGCACCCATGGCCACAAGCGCTCGATGGGCCGCGTGTTTGGCTTCATGAGCGGTTCCGGTCCACGACTTGCCCGCGTTCGCTTTGAAGACGCGCGCTTTGGCGAAATCCTTCTTGAAGGCCCACAAGGGCGAACGGTTTGTCGTGGCATCACGGAGCGCTTCGGCTTCACGTTCCACACCAAACAAACGAGCCACGAACCGGGACAGATGCGGCGCTCCTGCAAGAAGAGCTTCGGAGATCGCCTCGGGCCCCATGCCTTCACCGCGACACGCGCGATAGGCAGAAAACCGAACGAATCCTTCGGCGTCTTCCGCCTCGAAATATGAGAAAAAGCGATTCGTCAACTCGGCAAGTCGTAGAGGGTCAAAAAGATCCGCGTACGCGAACCCTGGTTCACCAAGCACCAGCTCGTCCGGGTTCGATGTGCCGCTGACCCAGGAAGAGAAGTCGACTTGAAGACCGTTTTGCATGACGAACTCACCTTGAAACGAATCGACGAGGGGTAGTTTGGAAGCGGAAAAACGCGCGGTTGAGGAGGATCGGAGGGTACCGCCGTCCGACGCGCGGGCGTCTCTATAGTCCGCTGCTCAGAAAACAGCCACCTTGCGACGTGACGTGTAGACACGCGACGAATGCAGAGCAGCGGGTCTCATGTAAAGCGTCGGATCCACCAAGGGCAAGCGCAGGATTTACCGGCCTGTCAGCGTGATCTTTCACAAGCGAAACGGCGTACGCAGGATCAGAACTTGAGGCGCTCGATCGTACGCGTGGACATCTTGCCGGCAACGACATCGGGATCCCGCATGAGCACCTTGTGGAGCGGGATGTTGGTGCGGATGCCGCCGACGATGAATTCGTCTAGCGCACACCGCATACGCGCAATGGCCTCCGCACGCGTGGCTCATGCGTGATGAGTTTCGCGAGCATCGGGTCGTAATCGTTAGGCACGCGAATGCCGCCAAACACGCCTGAATCGACACGTACGTTGCGTCCACCAGGCGCGTTGTATTCGGTGATGAGTCCAGGCCACGGCGCAAACGTGCGAGGGTCTTCCGCGTTGATTCGACACTCGATGGCATGTCCGTGAATTGTCAGTTCACGGCCGCTGGGTAGGTTGACGTCTTCGCCTGCCGCGACGCGAATCTGACTCTCGACGAGATCGATGCCGGTGACGAGTTCAGTCACCGGATGCTCGACTTGCAGCCGCGTGTTCATCTCCATGAAAAAGAGATCGCCTTTTTCATCCATGAGGAACTCGAGCGTACCGAGCGACGTGTAGCCAGTTTGTTCGAGCGCAGTGCGGCACATGTCACTGAGAGCTTCGCGTTTGTCCGGGGTCATCACGGGACTTGGAGCTTCTTCGACAACCTTCTGATGACGTCGCTGGAGGGAACATTCGCGTTCACCAAACGTGAGAACACGACCTGGTTTGACCCCCAAGATTTGCAGCTCGATGTGCCGCGGTTCTTCGATGAATTTTTCGAGGTAGATGTCGGGGTTTTTGAAGCCCGCCATCGCTTCCGCCGTCACGGTTTCGAACGTCGCGGACATCTCGGCTGGACTGCGAACGACGCGAATACCTCGACCACCTCCACCACCAGCAGCCTTGAGCATGACGGGGTAACCGATGTCGGCGGCTTGCGCGGCAGCCTCGGCGGCATCGCGCAGAATTCCGGTGCCAGGCAGCAGGGGCAAACCATGGCGTCTGGCGGTTTCACGTGCAGATGCTTTGTCCCCCCACAATCTCATCAGCTCCGGTGTCGGTCCGATGAACGTGAGGCCGCAACGGCGACATAGTTCGGCAAATTCGGCGTTTTCCGAAAGAAACCCGTAACCGGGATGAACCGCATCGGCGCCAGTCATTTCGGCCGCGGCGATGATCTGCGGAATGTTCAGATAACTCTTCCGAGGATCCGCCGGGCCGATGCACACGGCTTCGTCGGCAAACCTCACGTGGAGCGCATTGGCATCGGCTACGGAGTGAATGGCGACGGTGGGAATGTCGAGCATGCGACACGCGCGAATGATTCGCAACGCGATCTCACCACGATTGGCGATGAGGATTTTGCTGAACAAGAGCCTGTCCTTCTTCAGAGTTTCGCAGCGCGCGAAATCAACACTTTCGAACGCGGAAAAGCTTCGATCCGAACTCGACGGGTTGGCCTTCTTGAATGAGACGTTCTTCGATGACGGCGTCCTCCTCGGCCTCGATCTCGTTCATGAGCTTCATCGCTTCGATGATGCAGAGCGTTTGTCCGGACTTAACAGCGGTCCCTGGAGCGACGAACGGAGGTTTGCCGGGACCAGGGGATCCGTAGAACGTTCCGACAAACGGTGACGTGATGTAGTCGTGCTCTGGCTCGACGTTCGCAACAGGCGCCGATGCAGAAGCAGCGACGGGTGCAGCGATGATTTGAGAAGTCGTTTCACGCGGAGCCGAAAAAGCAACACCTCGAACGAGACGCAGACGAACGTGTTCGTCTTCGAATTCGAACTCAGTGACGTCGCGCTTTTCGAGAATACGAAGCAGCGCTTGGATCTGTTGCAGGTCGATGTTCATGCGCACGATGTCTCGAGACGAAAACAACGAAGGCGAGAGCGTATCGTCGTGCCTCGAGAAGCGGGTCGACTTCTAGCGCAAGAGGCCGAAAAAGAAAGTGTGTTTGTAGTGCGTTACGCGTTACGCGGATCGATGATCGAGATGATACAGAAGGCCGAGTAAGCCGAGCACGTATGATGCTGGGCCAAACCCACTCACGGATCCTACGGATGCAGCAGCTGTGATCGACTGATGT
>JANORL010001299.1:0-1963 GCA_031415295.1 Polyangiaceae bacterium
ATCGTGATCGCGACGACCTCTTGGCATGGTTCAACGAGATTTGGACAGACGAAGAGCTAACCGAGGACGTCCGGGACGAAGTGCTCGAACGACTCGAAACAATGAACACCACAAAAGGATGAACGAGGCAAACGATGGCAACGAATGAACAGCAGATTCTGGTCTTGGTGGACACTCGAGACGGCGTTCCTGAAGAAACCCTTCGCGATAACTTGCCCCACGAACGTTACGATCGCCACGTGTTTCGCTTGTCCGAGTTTGGCGCGCCGACGTTACCCGCGACCGACGTTCCGCACGACTTTGATTGGCCCGCCATAGGCAAAGCCATTGAGGATCTGTCCGAAAAGGTGCACGAATTACAACGAAAAGCCCAAGACAAACGCACTGTCGTGTACATCGGAGGAAAAGGCCCTTTGGCCGCCTTTATTCACCTGGGATACAAGTTTGGCCAGTCCATTCATCGAGTCGAAGTGCTCAACCAGGCTCGTGGCACCGGCCCTTGGGAACGATATCCCATTGAAGCAACGACCACGGAAATCAAGCCTCACGCAATGTTTGATCCTCCCCTTGGTGTTCCCAGTGATTTGTCTCCGTCAACAGGACGAGTAGGTATTTACGTCGATACCGCTGGACGTCCAGATGACGTTACGCCTTTCAAAACCTTTTTGAAAGAGCATGAAAAAGATGTAGGTGGTATCGTTCGATTGCTCGCCGGTGAAAAACTCGACGTCACCACGTTGAACATCGATGCGATCACGCGACAACTGAAGGACTTCATGTCCCAGGTTCCCGCGTATTGGCCAGATCGTCGCGGCATTGCCATGTTTGCGGCGTGCCCCATTCAAGTTGCCGTGGCCATTGGGCGTGCGATAAGCGCCACCGTGCAAGGCGGCGACGTCTGGCTCACAGAATGGCGTCGACCCAAGTATGAGTTTGTCTATTCGTTACCATTCGAGTCGCCCATGGAGCCTGTCGTTCCCAAAACCGCAGAAGCTATCAATGGGCGCCGTAAAGTGCTCGATGAAGTGGAAGCCGCTTTCAAAGACTTGCGTACATATTTGGACGTGCGTCACGTGCCCGTCGGACTTTTGCGCGAGAATGAGCGCGAGGCCTTCGTTGCCAAAGTAAAACGCATGCAGTTCGAAGTGCGCGGTATCGAGGACCAACCTTTTCGTATTCGCGTGGCTGAAGATCGTGGGTGCCTTGGTTCGGGAATGTTGCAAGCCATGTTGGAGATGACGCCCAAACAGCAACAAGATTTTGCCAAACTCGTCATTCTGCATGAAATCGTTCACGATTGGCAAGACTTGGCCTGGTCAAACCATTCCTTCATAGGGCGTGCCGGGTTCGTCTTGGAAGAGATAGATTATTTCGCCGATACGTTCGCCGTGCACACATTGGTCAACATGGAACTCGAAGTAGACGGCCGCGCCCGGAATGACGTTTCTGGCACGGTTTTGCGCTGGATCGACATGGTTCATCGCGGTATCGAAGCGTTTGACCGAATGG
Organism: Polyangiaceae bacterium; assembly: GCA_031415295.1. GTDB lineage: Bacteria > Myxococcota_A > Polyangia > Polyangiales > Polyangiaceae > Polyangium. The sequence continues at coordinate 1,510 of JANORL010001299.1, forward strand.
AACAAGGTCCGCGCATGAAACATCTGACCGAGCGACGATTGCGGCGGTATCTTTTATGGCATCTCCAGCATGCCCGTGCCAAACTCGTAAAAACGGTGGCGGATGCTGAGGAATTGTTGCGTTCGGCGCTCACCGTGGAACTTGCGCCCTTGGCGGGATATGTCGATGCGCAACGGCACGAAAAGATCGTGAAACGAACGGTTGACGAAACGGAGTTGTGTATTGCAATCGAAGGGCGGCTCGTCCGGCGGCGGGAAATGCCGGGATATTCGATTTCGGCACTCGTCGATCACGTACGCGAATACAAGCACGAGCAAGCGTGTGAGATCATGTCGGCGTTGGTGAACGGAAATCGGCCGTTGCTTGCACGATGGTCGAAAGGGAATTGAAATGCCGTACGTGCTCATCATTACGCTCGGACCGATACAGGATTTTATTGCGGCAGCGCGCCGTT
>JANORL010001300.1:0-13198 GCA_031415295.1 Polyangiaceae bacterium
GGCGCCGTCGACGATGCCCGCAGTCCATGTCGTCAGCGCCGTTCCCATGACGGTCGTGCTGTAATACGAACCTCCGCCGAGATACGTATGGCTCGTGCTGCTCACGAAGAACGTGCTCCAGGCGGCCGTGGGCTTCAAGAACATGTCTCGGACTTCATTCAACCCAGCGGCATATTCAGCACCGGTAAGCGCCGTAGCGAAACCATCAATGTTTGCGCAGTTGTTTTTGCCAAACCCGTAAAATTGCGCAATCGTGCCGTCTTTGTCCGACGAAATCAGGCCCAGAGATCGATCGCTGTATTTCTGACCAAGCAGTTTCCACGTATTGGCCAAACCGCCACCATTGGGCAATGCACAATCCACGCAATCTTTGGGAAGTGTACCATTGAAGTTGTAAAGCGTGCGCCAACGTTGCTGAAGACAAGGGACCATCACCGCGTCGGTCATGGGTGGACCCGAGTCATCGATGAGCGCCACAGGCGTCGGGCAGAACGCTTGGGCCACGCGATCGTAATTGTAAAATGCCCCGAATCCGCCCGCGCTCACGCCGGTAAGCAAGACTTCCGTAGCGTCCTTGAACGTAGGAATCACCCGTTTCAAATATTCGCCGATATTAGCATACCCGACGAATGATTGGCCCTTCGGTCCGCCAAAGCCGGGTACATCGACCCCCGTTGCATCGCCGCCGTGTACGTCACCCGTGCAATACGGGACGTAAACAAAACTCCAATCCTTTACGGAATTGGCTGCGTTTGCCGTATCAAAAATGCCATTTTTCGGACCCGTGCCGAAGTTGCCAGCATTGTAGGATTTTGGATTGCCTTGGCACGTCGCTCCATTAAAGCAAGCACCGCCGCCTTCGAGGTAAATGGCGACCTTCGTCGAATTGGGATTGATACGGATGCCAATGCCTGTCGAACTTCCATCACGACATTTCGCTGCCGGAAAATCCACCCACGTCCACGTATTGGCTGGCGCCGTAATCGCCGCGCCGTCGAATGGTCCTTCGGGATTGCAAACAGCTCCACTACCTCCGCTACCACTAGAACTCGAACTCGAACTCGAACTCGAACTCGACATGCCGCCGGTGCCCATACCGCCGGTGCCCATACCGCCGGTGCCCATGCCGCCGGTACCCATACCGCCTTCACCGCTCGAAGTTCCCGAACTCGAAGTTGAACTGGAGGAGGATTTTGTGATGTCGGTGTCGTCTCCACCGCAGCCCGCGGCCGCAACAAGAGACAATGAAATGGTGCACAAGAGGTATCGGGAATGCTTCATGTGAAGACGATAGGCGACATGAAATCGATTCACAACCGTAACGAACCCATCATGATCGATTCGATGTCGATGAAAAAATTCAAGAGAGGGTTCAACGGGTTCGGACCTCACCCCCCAACCCCCTGAGCGCTAATCCGGCGGGGTTTGGGGCGGCAGCCCCATCGTCAACTGGGTAGAGGGAAAATGCCGAAAGCGCGCAGCGCTTGGCGGCATTTTTCCTGACTAGGGTTGAGCGCGAAGCGCTCAACCGGTCGACAAACCAGATAACCAATGAAACGCGAACCTTGACGCTACGCGCGCACTTTGCTTATCGTTGCCTCGTCTCATGGCGAAAGCGAAAACGCAACCGACGACATCTTCGAACCTGCTCGTCGACGAGTATTTCGAGGCGGGCGATGATCGCTTCGTCGACGAGGTTCTTTCGCTTCAAGCAGGCAAGAAGCTCAAGGCTTTGGCCGAGCGTTGGTACCGCGACGGTCGTCCGTTTGCGCGTCGTACACTGTTTTTGTACATCGACGATGGCTGCGACAAACCGCATCATCGGGCCCTCGTCAAAGCGCTCTTCAAGCTCGCGGACAAAGCCCGCGACGACGAAGCCATGGCGCACTTCATGGTTGCTTTCGATCGAATGGTGCAGCGCAAGCTTGTCGAGGTCGAGAAGTACGACTGGAAGAAGAAACAATCCGTCAAGAAACGAATGCTGAAAGGTGACGCTCGTTATCCAGCTCGTTTCGGTCGGCGTAACGACTCGGCACCGAATTTCTCCAAAGCCACTCGACGCTACTTGCAACGTCGCGCGCTTCGTTACTTCCGAGATATCGGACGCAAAGATCCCGCTCGGTATGGCACGGCAATTCGCGGGGCTCTCGCGCTTTATCGCGACGATTGGCTCGACAAACCCGAGCGGGTTCTCGATGCGTGGGGCCTCGTGCACGTCTGTTATTACAGCTCGCCTGTTCTCGAGCGAGACCCTCACGGCATTCGAGTCGTCGATGGACATTCGATGGGGGAACTCGAGCCTGCGCCGCTACATCCCAAGGCGTGGGAAAATGTTTTCGAAGACGTCTTCAAGCTTCTCACCTCGGCACGTAGTCGTACGGTGCGAGTTTTTTCCATCGCGGTTTTGCGTGAAAAATACGCTCGCGACTTGAACAAGCTTGGCGTCGCACGTTTGCGTCCGCTTCTCGCGAGTCAACACGAAGAAGTGCAAACGTTTGGAAGTGAACTGCTCCGAACGGCGGATGGTATTGCGAGTTTGTCCGTCTCAGATTGGTTGGAGCTGCTCGCGATCGACAATCAGTCGGCACTTTTTTTCCTTTGCGAAGCGATTCGGAAACACGTTGCTCCGTCACGTTTGACGCTCGATCAATGTGTCGATCTTGCGTGCGCCCCTGTTGCTCCGGTTGCGGAGCTCGGGTTTGATTGGACCAAGAGTAAGAAGATCGATGGCAAACTGGCGCTTGGCGCGATTCTTCGTTTGGCCGCGGCGCGTACACCTCGTGTGCGTGAAATGGCTGCGAAGTGGGTCGTGTCGGTGTTGGGTGCTTCGAAGGACGCGCGGATGGAGCACGTGCGGGATCTCATTGATGGACGGTACGACGACGTGCGTCGCGAAGGGTTGGGGCTGTTCGAGCGCGATGTGCGTTTCAAAGACGATCCGACGCTTTGGGCATCGCTCGCGGAGAATCCTTACGATGACGTACGGTTTTTCCTTCTGAAACACTTGGTCGAACGCGAGAAGTCTCTCGGCGCAACGGCTCTTCAACGCGTGTGGGCGTCGACGATTCTCGCCGTGCATCGCGGTGCGCAACACAAGCGGACGGCGCTTACACAGATCTCGGCGCGTATCGTCGCGCAACCGTCCGAAGCCGAACCATTACTCACGCTGTTTTCGTACGCGTTGCGAAGTGTTCGTCCCACCGAACGCCGTGCCGCTCTGGCCGCTGTTTCGCGTGCAGCGTTTCGCGCTCCGGCTTTACGCAATGCGATCGGGCGCAAACTTCCTGAACTTTCGTTGTTTGCCGAGGAGGCGCTATGAACGTCGACTTGCGATACCTCGGCAAAAGTTCGGTACTTGGGGCTGCACACGGCTTGCTCGTCAAGTTTTCCCCGAACCTCGCTCGTCCCAAAACCTTCTTCGATGCCGAGTTACGTGACGCGATTCGTTTTCGGGAAGCGGTGAGTGCATTACACGACGTCGTCGTAGGTGACTTACGCTTCAAGAAGAAAGACAAGACCGCGTACGAAGCGTGGAAAAAGGCTGAAGCGGAACGCGAAGCGAAGTTGCGCTCGGAAGTGTTCGACCAAGCCAAACGTCAAGAGTTGGCGAAGTTCGCCAAGGAACCCATTCCGCCGAATCTCGAAGGCGACTTTCGCAAGATGCACCGCGTCTACTGGGATGCGCGTGTACGTTGGGCGAATGAACTCGCGCGCAACGATCCGGAAATGTTCCGGCATCTCGTGCCGTGTGATCCCGTCGTCACCGTTGCACCGGACGTTGTTTTCTTCGAGTGTTTTTCCAAGGACGAATCGAGTTACGGGTGTTTGTCCGTGGACCGTGATTCTTTCGTTGGTTCGCAAGAAGCGGGTTTAGGAACGACAAACGTCGATTATTCACTGGCGCTTTACGAGCATTTCCAGACGCTCCGTAGTTACCGCAAGACGCGTTTGTCTGTGGACCCGACGGGATTCGACGTCAAGGTCGAGGGTTTGCCCGAGTACCGCGAAGAAAAAATCGATCTGCCTTCGTCGTGGCTTCGAGGCTTTGGACAAATCCAAGCTGCAACGTGTTTGCCAAGTCGCCGCGTCGATCTGCCCGTTGAAGTCGTCTATGCGATCTTGGCGTACTTGAAGCGTCATCGTGAAAAGACGGGACCGCGCAGCATTCGTTTTCTGCTTACCCCCGGCAAACCGGTGAAGATCATTCTTGATCCGTGGGGCATCGAGATTGAATCAAAGGGGCCTGTCTACGACGGTGGCCTGGACCTTTCGAGTTCGTCCGGGGGTGCAAGTCCGTATCGTTCAGCGCCGCGACGAGCGAGCAATCCGACGGAAGAGATCAAGGTATGGGGGCGCCGGCGTTTGTTCTCGCTCGCGCGCGTTTTGCCACTTTGCGAGCGTATCGAAGTGCGATTGCTTGGATCGGGTTTGCCCAGCGTGTGGATTGCGCACATGGGCGACATGCGGTTGGTCCTGGCACTATCTGGTTGGACCACCAACGATTGGACGAGTGGCGTAGGGCTTGATCTTTTGGCCGGTTCACGTGAGCCAGACATACGCACGATGGGCCTTGTGGATCAGTTTCTCCAAAAGGAACAACGCGCGGATTTGGCGACGATTGCATCGGCGACGGGTTCGTCCCAGGAGAACTTGGTTCCGGCGTTGCATCGATTGGCGAAACAAGGGCAACTCATTTTTGATCATGCCGATCAGGTGTATCGGTATCGTCAGGTGATGCTGGATGTGCTGGGCGAAGCGATGCTTGGGCCCGAGCATCCGGAACTTGTTGAAGGGCGAAAGATTTCGCAAACGCGTGGCGGCGTCGTCATTACGCGTGACGAGATGCTTCCAGACGCACGTCGAGCGGTGGTGGCGAAGTCGGATGGCACGAGTTGCGAAGCGATTTTCGATGCGGATCTCGTCATCAAAAAAGCCAAGTGTTCGTGCTCGTTTTTCCACAAGAGTGGTTTACGCGCTGGGCCCTGTCGGCACTTGCTCGCCCTGCGCATGGTTGCAGAAGGACGAACCACACCGGAACCTGCGGCAGCGCCATCCGTTGCAACGCCGCCGCCGCGTGTGGTGTCAACGTCAACGTCGTCATCACCTGCGTCAACGTCGTCGTCTACTGATCCTTCGAAACCTGTATCGAAGTGGTCGTCCGGCGAGGTATTTTCGATGCCCCGGATCATCATCGATGAAATCCGCAAGGCTGCGACGCGAAAAAACACCACGGTTTCACGTGTGATCGAAGAAGCTTGGGATTTGGGGATGCCGCAAATTCAAGCGGAGCGGTCGTGGACAGCGGCGGTGGCTTTGGCCGACGCGAAAATGGGCAAGTTGATTTCGGATCGTACTCGTTGGGATGTTGTCCAGGAGCGTTTGGCGTTGGCGCCGGATGTGGTTGCGGAAGTCAAACGCATCTCGAATCGCTTCAAAGCAGATCAAGCAGCAGTGCTTTGTTTAGCCTGGCTCTTAGCTAGGAAGTCGTTGTAATGTCTCGGTCGGTTTTTTTGATTGTCGATGTCGTCTGATGCTTGCACGTCCAGCCTTGCAAGGAGGTCGTTCCACTCGAGCCCATCATGCTGCGGCGTTCCGCCGTGGCGGAGTTCGTTCTCACATGCATCCCCATCCTCGATGTTCTTTGGGTACCCCATGCCCTAGGCTGCGTTCACTCAGCAGACCCGAGGGTCTGAACGCTGCCTAGGGCACGGGTACCTACGTGATCGAGTGCGGTCCTAGGAGAGATGTCGGGTGGAACGGCTTCCTTGGAAGGCTGGACGTGAGTGTTTCAGGCGACAAACTGGTTGATGTACAAACGATGAAGAAGTTTTTCTGACGAGGGATTGCCGTGGGGTTCTGGGACAAAGTCAAATCGTTCATTGGCCCTGGAAAACCCGGTGACGGTGAGCCGAAGAAGGACGAGCCGGCGGCGGCTCCGACGCCTGCGACAACAGCGTCGTCATCCTCGACAGGGTCGAGTACGTCAGGAAAAACGACGAGCAAGGCGTCGAGTAAGACAGCCGCAGCCGCAGCGGCGCCGGCGAAGGCGAAGAAAGACAAACCGAAAGATCCGTATGATGCATCGGGGATTTTGGGTCTTTCGGCGGACGAGTTACGAAAGCGCGCGCTGAAGATCGATCCGTTTCGTACGGCGTGGATTGGGCGAGTGGATACGATTCCGCCGCAGAGTGACGAACGAACAGCGCTGATCGATCGGGGCCTGATTTTGCGGGGCCTGTTATCGGAAGACCAAATCGACGAGATTCACCGTATTGGTGATTTGTGGTTGAAGCACCACGAAGCGGCGAGTTTGGCGACGACGGTGGCAAAAAAAACCGCCAACAAAGCCATTGAAGACCTGAAGAAGGAAAAAGCGGCGAAAAAAGCCGAAAAGAAGAAACTTTCTGCGGAACGTAAAACGAAACGCGCGGCGGACGTGGCTCGGCGCAAAGCCGAAGACATTGTGTTTTTGGGGCGTGGGGTTTCCGGGAAATTGGGGGATCGGCGGGCGAACGTCGAGAGGTTGCAAAAGAACGGTTTGCCGCTTTTGACATCGCCGGCGGAAGTGGCCAAAACGTTGGGCTTGCCGATTGGCAAATTGCGGTGGCTTTGTCATCACAATGACGCAGTGACGAAGCCGCATTACATATATTTCGAGATACCGAAGAAGTCTGGGGGAACGCGACTTTTATCGGCGCCGCACGATCATTTGTCGAATGCGCAGCAATGGATTTTTGACAATGTGCTTCAAAAATTGCCGCTGGAAGCGCCGGCGCATGGGTTCGTGAAGGGTCGTTCGACGGTGACGAACGCGAAGGAGCACGTGGGACAGGGGATTGTCATCAATTTGGATTTGTCGGACTTTTTTCCGTCGATTGGATTTGGCCGGGTGCGCGGGCTATTTGAATCTCTTGGGTATTCACCGGCAGTCGCGACGATTTTTGCATTGCTTTGCACGGAACCACCTCGGCGCAAAGTCGTGTACGATGGAATTACGTATTGGGTGGCGATTGCGGACCGAGGGTTACCGCAAGGCGCTTGTACGAGTCCGTCGATATCGAATTTGGTTTCACGGAAGCTGGATCGGCGTTTGTCGGGGATGACGCGCAAGATGGGCTGGAACTACACGCGTTATGCGGACGATTTGACGTTTTCGGCGGCGTTGCAAGAAGTCGAGCCGGGCAAGAAGGGTCGGAAGGACCTGGGGATGCTGCTGGCGCGGATTCGGCATATCGTGACGGAGGAAGGGTTTGCGATCAATCCGAAGAAAGGTCGCATACAGCACGCGGGCGGGCGGCAAGAGGTTACGGGCATTGTGGTAAACGACAAGTTGTCGATGCCGCGGGAAGAAGTGCGTACGTTGCGCGCGATTTTGCATCAAGCGAAGAAAACGGGATTCGAAGCGCAGAATCGGGAGAAGGTTCCGCATTTCGAGTCGTACTTGAAGGGCAAGATTGCGTATTTGAACATGGTGGACCCGGACCGCGCGATGCAGCTTGCGAAATCGTACATGGAGGCGGGTGGGCGGTAGACTCGTGGCTGATGTCGCGGTTTTCGGATTTGGGTGTCCATCTGCGGGATTGAGCTTTGGTCGGCGCTCGATTTCTCGGCACGCGCGGCACCCCGAACTCGCCGCCCAGGGCGGCTCAAACAGCGGGGCCCCGCCGCTGCGCCGAGAAATCAAGCACCACCCAAAGCGCGTTGTTGTAGGATTGCGGCGGATTTAGGTATGTGGCGATCCCGGGAAAACAGTGATAGGCCACGGATGACGGGAGCGCGAAGGATAGGATGTTGAAGCGAATCACGACCCACGACATCGAGCCGGCGGATCTCGATGTCGAATTGGCGCCGCGGTTGAATTTGCTGGCCGGTGACAATGGGCTCGGAAAAACGTTTTTGCTCGACCTCGCTTGGTGGTCTTTGACCGGAACGTGGGCGCAACGGCCAGCCATTCCGAAGCGCGGGGAAGGGGTGGAGCCGAAGATTAAGTGTGAGGTTGAATATCATGAACGCTTGAATGTAATCGAGGGGGGGTTTGATTTTGAGGCGCAGCGCTGGGGTCGTAATGAACCCCAAAGAGGGCCGAGCGGTCACGACGTGAATGGAGTACTCCGACCTCGGTCGCGCTTCGACGTTGAATTCCTGAAGCTTGTGATAACCGCACGGGCAGATGGATCTTTTGAGATTTGGGATTCCTATCGGACCACTGGTCCAAACAAATTGCCGTTTGGTCTGTTTGCGTTTGGCGAGAGCCGACGATTTTCGTTCGAGCCTCAGAAGATATGGGATGGCGTAGCGGCTGATGACGGCACACCGTTATGCAATGGCCTCATTCGCGATTGGGCCACGTGGCAATATCAGAAGCCGACGATTTTCAAACTTTTTGCGCGAGTGCTGGAAAAACTGTCTCCGCACGCGAAGGAAATCATCAAGCCCGGCTCATTGCTGCGTATTTCGATCGAAGACCCGCGAGATATTCCGACGATCATTCTTCCTTATGGAACCGTTCCCGTGACGCATGCGTCCGCAGGAATGCGTCGCGTGCTCGCGCTCGCGTATGTGCTCGTGTGGACCTGGTACGAACATACGGAAGCGGCGCGTTTGATGAATGTTGCGCCGCTCAAAGAAATGGTGCTGCTTATCGACGAAGTCGAGGCGCATTTGCATCCGACGTGGCAACGCGTGATTTTGCCAGCGCTGTTCGACGTGTTTTCCGAGATTGAAAACTCGCTGAAGGTGCAGGTGATCGCGAGTACGCATGCGCCTCTGGTGCTGGCATCCGTGGAGACGCTTTTCGATGAGGAGCAGGACAAACTGCACCATTTTGCGTTGCGTGATGGAAAGATCGTGGTCGAAGAAATTGGCTGGGCGAAACAAGGCGATGCGGTGAATTGGTTGGTGTCCGAAACGTTTGGGCTTGCGCAAGGGCGTTCGCGCGAAGCCGAACGAGCGATTGAAGCGGCCGAGGCATTCATGCGCAGCGACGTGACGCCGTCGGATTTGAATACGCGCGACAAGATTCATGCTGAGCTATTGCGGGTGCTTGGCGGTGTCGATGATTTTTGGCCGCGGTGGCTCGTTGCAACGGGAATGGTTAAATGATCCCGGTAAAACCGGTTCCCGAACCAGTTGAATTCGACGAACGTGCCCGCAAACCTGGAACGGCGTGGCTTGCGCAGAATGCCGGCGCGAAACGACCGCGAGACTATTGGTCGCCATTTCGCGAAATTCTGGCTGATGGCTACCAACATCGATGTGCGTACGTCGCCATGTATACGATGTTCGGCACCGTGGATCATTTTCGCAGTTGCAAAACGCATCCCGAGCTTGCGTACGAGTGGACGAATTATCGTTATGCCGATCCGTGGGTGAATGGCATCAAACGGCATCATGAAGTGCTCGATCCGCATGAGGTGGGCGAGGGGTGGTTCGAGATTCTGTTGCCCTCGATGCAGCTCGTGGCGACGGATAAAGTGCCGACTGAGTATAAAGTCATCGTCGAGCGAACGTTGAAAATCTTGGGTCTCGGTCATGACGAACGATTGCTTAGGGTTCGCCGTCAATGGTACAAAATGTACTTACAAAATGGCCTGAGCCTTGAAGGATTGCGTAAAATTGCGCCACTCATTGCCGCGGCGGTCGAGAAGCAACTCACGACGAAGTGACGTCACCCGCTCCCAACCTCACCACCATTTCCACATCGCCGATACCAATTACGTCGCCATGGGCCAATTCGCGTTTGGTGACGTTTTCCCCGTTCACGGTCGTCGTTTTTGGAGATCCGAGGTCGATGATCGTGGCCTTTCCGTCGGCGATTTCGATGACGGCATGTAAACGCGCTACGCCTTCGCCCAAAAGGTCGACGTGGGATGTGGCGAGACTGCCGATTTTGATGATCGGCTGAGCGAAGGCGAGCGTTCGTAATGGTTTGCCCACCTCGAGAATCTCCAACGTAATTTGCGTGTTTTTAGCATTAGGGGGCGCAGAAGGATCCTTCCACGGATACTCGGGTTTGTTCTCGAGGTTGATGGAGTTGCGGTCGTGATACACCGCCTCGAACGAAGGCCAGAGTGCGTCGAAACCCGCATTACGTGAGGAAACGATTTTGTTATGGGCCCACGCAACGTAAAGCCAAAAAAGAAGTCCCGCGCCGGCGATACCGATGACTTTCCAATCTGGAGGGGTCTGCGTATACGCGAAATAAGAAGAACCTACGAAAAGGGGTGGCGCGAGCAATGCGAAGTAAAACGTTTGGTTGATCGGCGCTACGGTTTGTGTGAATACTTCGTCGTAACGGGCTCGAATGCGCTCACGTACCGCGGCCATCGAAATGGGCCGGCTTCCGCGATACCCAGCAGGTCGATTGGTTTCTTCTTCGCGCGAAGCGCTGGCGAGTAAGGTGGCTTTGATTGCCGTGCTCAAAGGAATGTTTCCAGCCGCAGTGCAGAGTTTTAGGGCCCGCGGTACGTTCTTGTCACGGACGAGCTTCTTGATCATGTTGATGAACATGTCCGCATTCAAGCCTGCGCCAAAAACGCGCACAACCCACAACGCCGCGAGTGCCGCGGCAGCTCCAAGAATCCACCAAAACGGGTAGTTGGGCATCATGACGGTAACGACGAGCGTACGCTGGTCGGGTGGAGCATACAAGAGGATCGTAAAGCTACTGGCGATGGCGAGAAATCCATCGACACGGCTCGATTCATGCTATTGTCGCGCCCTTGGTGAATCGATTCTTCCTAGCTTTTCGTGCACGAGCCTTTTCGGTGGCGCTCATTTGTTTTGGTTTGGCCGCGGTGGCACCTCCGGGACTCAAAGGGTTTGTGGGGTTTCTTCAAGCGCCGCCAGGTCTGTCCGTCGTCGCCTTGTCACTTGTGGCCATTGGGGTATCGGTCGAAGAAACCGGGACGATTCGGCGTATACGTTGGGGCATTGGTTTGCGGATTCTCGCGGTGCCGATTCTTGTCGCGGCGGCGATTTGGGCAATGCTGCTCGGCTCTCCATTGCCAAGTCTTGCCGCCATGGGATTCATTCTCGGAGGCGTCGGTGCCATTGGCGTCGGATTGGCATTACAACATGATTGGGCCACGTATACGGACGTGCGTCACGGGCAACCCGTGCGCCTCGTGGATCTTTCGCGCTCGGGGCTCGAGATTGAATCGAATGGAGTGCGCACGACCGTCGCGATGGGCGATATCCTCGTGGCGCGTGCTGTCGCTAACTTGGATGGACGCGCGGTCATGTTTCTGATAAACGACGATGCCCGAAAGCGAAAACCCATGGACGCTTTGCCGTGGATAGGAGCAACTCCCGAGGGTGACGCATTCGTACTCACCGAACACCAAGCGGGCATGGATGCAGAGCAGCTCGTGGCACGAATGATCGAGATGATGGGTTCTGGCAAATGGGAGTTGGCACGATGAGTGACAAACCGAAACGAGCGAAGATTGCAGTCATTCCTTTGCGTCGACCGTACAAGGAAACGATTTTGGCATTGGTTCTTTTTGGTGGCTGTGCGGTGTTTTTTTACGTGCGTGCCACGAACAACGACCGCGGATTGATTCTGAACGGTCTCATTGAAATGGGTCCAGCAGCAGCCGATTGGTTTTACGCCATCTTGGGCCTATTGTCCGCAGCAATGGCGTTCGCTGGATTGTTCGGAGCGTGGCGCATTTCGCAAATCAAAGATTTTTACATAAACCTTCAGCGCAAGGAAATGACGTTTCCTGCGGCTCCGATGTTTCGCGCGCCCCTCGTGACCGTGCCTTACGATCGTATCGATTCGGTGGAAATCGTCGGGCAAGGCTCGATGTTATTCGTCTCGATTCGCGAAGGCTCTCGGGTTTATTCGATTCCGGGTCGCTGGATTGCCGCGGGGTGGACGGCGCAGCAGATTCTTGAGGAAGTGATAACGCGAGTACGCACGATACGTACGAAAGGTGCAGCAACCCCGATTGATTGAAATCGTTACGCCGTGGTGAAAATAGGAGCCTGCACGATGTTCGACGTGATCATCAAAAATGGTCTTTTCTTCGATGGAACCGGCGCTCCTGGATGTATTCGCCATCTGGGCATTTGCGAAGGCAAAATCGCGACGGTTTCTACCATTCCGCTCGATGAACGCGGATGCCCGGAAGTGATCGATGCGCGGGACCGCTGGGTCATGCCGGGTTTCGTCGATATGCACACGCATTACGATGCTGAATTGTTGGCGGCTCCAGCGCTTTCAGAATCCGTGCGCCATGGCGTGACGACGGTCATGATTGGATCCTGCTCCATCAGCATGGTTTTATCCGAACCGGAAGATTGTTCGGACTTGTTTACTCGTGTCGAATCGGTTCCCCGTGAACACGTATTGCCGCTGTTGAAAGAGCGCAAGGATTGGCGTTCCGCGCGCGATTACGTAGCGTTTCTCGAAAAACATCCGCTCGGTCCAAACGTGACATCGTTTCTTGGCCATTCGGATTTACGCGTGGCGGTTCTCGGTTTGCAGCGTGCTGTCGATGCCGACGTGGAGCCGACCGAAAGCGAATTGCAACGTATGGAGCTGCTTCTTGACGAAGCTCTCGATGCAGGCCTGTTGGGTTTGTCGAGTATGACCAATCCCTGGGACAAACTCGATGGTGATCGGGTCCGATCCAAAGCGTTGCCGTCCGTCTATGCCCCATGGAGCGAATATTCGCGGCTCAACGAAGTTTTGCGTCGCTGGGGACGTATTCATCAAGGAGCGCCCAATTTGGTGACGAAATACAATTTGTTGGCATATCTCGCGGAAAGCATGGGAACTTGGGGACGTAAGCCGCTCAAGACGACGCTGATTACGCTGATGGACGCGAAAGTGGATCCTTGGATTGCCGCGGTTCTGGGTCCCGTGACGGATTGGATCAATAGGAATCTGCGCGCTGACTTTCGCTGGCAAACGTTGCCAGTGCCATTCGAAACATATGCCGATGGAATGGATTTTATTGTTTTCGAGGAGTTCCCGACGGGGCAAGCAGCTCTGCATTTGACGAACCAGGATTTACGTAGTGAACTCTTTCGCGATCCAGAATATCGTCGTAAGTTTCGCCAGGATGTGGAAAAGAAGTTCGGACCTCGCGATTGGCATCGCGATTTCGACGACGCGTGGATCGTTGCGTGTCCGGAAACGAGCGTTGTTGGCAAGAGTGTTGGTGACGTGGCTCGTGCAAAAGGAGCG
>JANORL010001301.1:0-3241 GCA_031415295.1 Polyangiaceae bacterium
CTCGGCGAGCTGCTCGAGATCGCACTTTCGTTCGCCAAATCGATGTTGGAATCATCCCCAGTGCTCATCGAACACTCCTTTGGAACAGTGGGGACAAAAATATCAAGTCATTGTTTGCGAAACATGAAAGTGAAATCGAGCCATGCCACGATCTCCGCCTGAGGAATTCATGCTGTCAGACAAGGCGCACCACGATGAATGGTGATTCACAAGGATGATCGCTCCTCGCCTATCATGATCGTCATGTAATTATGCTGCGTTTTCCAATCCACTGCGCAACTTTGGGCCAGATGAGTTTCGGCCCTTTGCTCGACGTAGACAAACCAATGTGACCCACGGGAAACCGCATGATTTCATTGTCAGGGGATTTGACGAGCTTATTTAGGATTTCGCTTGATTTGGGCGGTGCAATGGGATCGTTCTCCGCGAGGACGCTAAGCACCGGACAAACGATATTTCCTAGGTTCACGGTCCGTCCACCGACCTGCATCCGAGCATTGCAAAAATTGTTCGTCTGGTAGCAGTCCTTGATGTATTGCCGATAGATTTCGCCAGGGAATTCGACGTTGTCGGCCGCCCAGTGTTCCATGCCAAGGAACGTCGTCACAAAATCCTTGTCGTCGATTTTGCGAAATACCTCGAGCCATTTCGTCATACGCTGGACGGGCGCCATGGACGAAAAACCCGTTTCCATGAGTTTTATGGGCACGTTGCCATAAGCATCGACAAGGGCATCCACGTCGAATCGACGGGGTGCTGTCCAGGCGGTGAATACGCCGCCTTCGGAAAAATCAACAGGCGTCGCTTGCGCCACGAAATTGCGTAATCCTTCGGGATGCAGCGAGGCATAAGCAAGCGCCATCGTGCCGCCCATGCAATAGCCATACATCGTGAGATCTTTCGCCCCGCTTTTGCGCAACGTCCATTTGACGGCATTTTTGATGAGTACATTCGCGACGTCGTCCCAACCGACTTGGCGTTCGTCCGGGCCAGGTGTTCCCCAATCGATAGCGTACACGTCAAACCCTTGTTTGACCATGAATTCAATGAGGCTGCGACCAGGCAAGAAATCCAGAATGTACCAGCGATTGATGAGCGAATAAATAAATAAAATGGGCGTTTCGTATTTACGTTTTTCGGGTGCGTAATGCAAAAGGCGCATCGGACCCTTCGTATACACCACTTCGTATGGGGTGGGCATGAGCGGCGGCTCGCCAATTTCCGCGGCGCGTAAAATGAGCGGCTTCATGTAATGGTAGGGGCTGATGGATCCTGCCCGCGCAGCGCTCAGCATTTCGCTGGCGATTTCCACGTTCGATTTCAAAAAAGAACGGACATCGCGTGTCGTCGAAATAATGCTCACGGAGTTTCTTCCTTCGCTTTTAATGCGCCCGATTGATTCTTTTCCATCGATTCGAGCACAACCTCGAGCTGCGTCGTCAGTGCCTCCATTTGATCATGCAAGGATCGCACGTCACGACGCAAACTGGCGACGTCCGACGACGTTGGCAAACGTAATGCATGTAAGACGTTTTCCTGCATCGAATTTCTTTTGACGCGCGATTGAAACCGCTTGCTCATCGCCCGCCCAGCCATGTCTAGATACGTCTCGCTCCGACCAACACGATCAATGATTCGGGTGAGGTTTTTTTCCACAAACCCAAAAGCTTTGCCCGTGGTGGTTGTCGGACCGAGCAACCATCCGACAGTTTTGACGGCACGAGTCAAGAGTTGCGGCTTTACGTCAGTTTTCGGATCTCCCACGGGCGTCACTCCATTGGTTTGATTAAAATTTAGCGTGTGTAGTCTTTTCGTAGATCGACTTTGGATATTTTTCCAGCGGCCGTGAGGGGCATCGCGTCGACGAATACCACGGACTTGGGGGCCTTGTATTTGGCCATTCGATCGCGGCAGAAAACAAGCAGATCCTCTTCGGAAACGGCGGCGCCGGCCTTTTTAACGACAATAGCCCGACCGACTTCGCCCCATTTTTCATCGGGGATACCAATAACGGCACTCGAAGCGACGGCCGGATGTTCATGCAAAATCGCTTCGATCTCTCCCGGATAGACGTTTTCGCCACCGGAAATGAACATGTCTTTCTTGCGGTCCGCAATGAAGTAAAATCCATCGGCGTCCACGCGCGCCAAGTCGCCCGTATGGAAATAACCGTCGGCATCTGTGGACTTTTGGGTTGCTTCCGAATCGTCAAAGTATCCCGAGGAAGCGCTTGGGCCTTTGAGCACCAATTCGCCAACTTCACCCACAGGCACAGCGCGGTTGTTTTCGTCCACGATACGCACGTCGACGAAATAGTTTGGTTGTCCAATGCTTCCCGCTTTCGTTTCGGCAAATTCGGGGCCCATGGAAAAGATGCCCGGGCCAAATTCCGTCATGCCAAACCCCTGTTTAAAGGCGACGCCGTGTTTGTCGCGGTATTCGCGCAAAATGGGAATGGGCAAGGGCGCTCCGCCACTCGTGAAAAACCGCAAACTCGAAAGGTTTGCCGTGGCAAACTTCGGCGATTGCATCATCATCTGGTATTGCGTCGGGACGCAGAAAAGCACCGTGGCCTTTTCTTTTTCGATCATGGAAAGCATGTCGTCCGCGGTCCATTTACGCATGATGATGACCGTTCCACCAAGCGTCATGAGCGGCAGTGTGTAGACGAAAAGCGCTCCGGTGTGAAACATGGGCGTGTGCGTAATCGTCACGTCGCCGCGCGCTAGCTCGTGAATGATGGTGTTCAGCGTATTCCACGCAATCATGCGATACGAGATCTGCGCGCCTTTAGGCAAACCCGTCGTGCCACCGGTAAATAACAGGCACACGATATCTTCTTCCGAGACCGCGTCATTCGTCACGGCTGGGGCCGGGCGCCCTTCGAGTGTTTGTGCATAAGGCAAACTCGACGTTATGCCTTCGCCGCCAAGGTGCATCCAGACTTTGACTTTGGTACACGTGGGGGCAATTTCGGCGATGCCGCCACGAAAGTCATGGTCGAAGATCATGATCTTCGGGTTCGTCTTGTCAACCATGCGCTCGATTTCACGCGGATGACTGCGCCAATTGAATGGAACCAGAATCGCACCGAGTTTTCCGCAGGCAAAAAATGCATCGAGAATCTCGACGCAATTCATCGCCAGTACGCCGACACGATCGCCGCGCCTAATGCCCACTTCGTCGCGTAAATACGCGGCCAGGCGGTTCGCTCGTTGGTTCATGTCGCGGTACGTAAAAC
>JANORL010001302.1:0-2029 GCA_031415295.1 Polyangiaceae bacterium
GCCGCGATAGCCGCAAGGATTCCGACTGCGGTAACCTCGGAAGCGGACATCGTGAGGTTGTTCTAGATGAAATACGGTCGCGTGTAAAGAGGGACGATGAGGCCACGTCTACAAGCCCAGCCAAGCAGAGTACTACATTGAATGATGCATTGCCATTGGCAATATTTGCGCATTCCCTCGTTCCCATTCCGGAGTATTGGTATGCATGGGAACGGAACGCGTCAAAATGGGCTCAGATACGACACGCGGACGTCCTTTCAGTCGCACGGACCTTCGCGTTTGCATGACCGCGCCTGTTTGCAACGTCCGCGTGTCGTGGCGAGCACCGCGCTGGTTGTGGCTGTCATCTCGACGTCGCTCCAGCGCGGACCACGATGACGCATTTCCCTCATCGAATGCGGGACCACCTCCATCACATAACGCGAATTGGTACAGTTGATTCTCTCACGGCCTTGTTCGGCCTGACATCACTGCGGCTTTCGGACCGCTGGACGCGTCGACACCGGCCTTGGCGGGAGTGAAATCAACTGCCTGCCGCATTCCTCCGACGCCTTGTTCATGGCCACGACGATGGCGTCCAGATCATCGTCATAACGTTTTGCGATTTCCTCGCGAATCGCATGAATCTCTTCAATGATGGGATCGTTGGCCATGGCTACTCCTGCATCAGTTCTTCGGGGGTTGAAATCGTGGGTGGCTCGAAGCCGGCGGACCGGCAAGTCTCGTCAATGATGCTACGCATGGCCGCGTTTGCGATGTGTTTGCAGTTCCATGTGAGCAGGTAGTCCATCCCATGGACCGCCGCTGCCGCGACGTGCAGTGCATCCACCTTTGCCTTTTTAGGCAATGCGTTGGCCGCCAACAAAGCGCGCGCGAGGCTGGCAACGTTTGCGTCGACCTTCAAGATGGCGCAGGTCTGCAAGGCGGCAAGACGGCGTGCCGCTGCGGAGGGGTTGCCGCCGGCCGCTTCCTGAAAAACCACTTCCGAAGCATACAAGTCGAAACGCTCCTTGTGCTGCCACCACTCGCACGTCAGTTCCTGATGCGCGGCAGCGACGAGGTCGCGGCTCGGCAGAGCCGTCAGATAACTAACGATCGACGTTTCGATGTAAACTTTGCGCTTGTCCACATGGACACGTTACCTTCGACTAACCTCAAGCCGCAAGAAATTTTCCACAAATTTGCCCTGTCCCATCCACCCAATAGCCGATTGCTCGATGTCACGGGCGAATACGTCCACTTCCGCACGAAAAGCGAAGGCACGGAAAGGGTCTCACCGGTCGAGTTTCTTCGGCGTTTCGTGCAGCATGTCCTACCGGACGGTTTTCACAAGATTCGCCATTACGGCTTGAATGCATCGAGTGAAAAACGACAGTTGGCTCGTACCATTTTGGACATGCCGGTCGTCGTCGTGCCATCTCTTTCGTGGCGCGAGCGTCTGGTCAAACTCACGGGGCGCGACGTTTCCTGCTGTCCAACGTGCTCGGGCGTGTTGATTTCGCTGCCCTTGGCACTCGCTCGTGCGCCACCAACGGTGATCTCATGACGTTGACCAAGCTTCCACGCATTGGTGATTTTCGGCACGCTCAAAGCGCGTCGCAGGGACGAGTGTTGTCTAATTTCGGCATTGCGTGCGGTTTTCATACACTTTGGCCATCGAACCGGGCTCGACTTCGATTCGTAATCGCCTCGAGCGGCGTCCTACGTAACGCCCTTGTCGTCGATTGTGTGATTCGACCCACCAACCAAGTCACGCGGTGGACCGAACCGACTACGCTGGTCACGCCGAAATCCCCATAGGCATTTTCCGCACTTCCACGCAAACCGCGCCACGCACGCCGCTCCGGGCTCGTCCAACCATGCGTTTCATCGGTGGCTCATGGCCGGTCTGGTACGCCTGGTGCACCGACGAAACGCTCAATATTGGGCGCGATTTCAAGGTTGTGAACCCGTGAGCAATACGACCCGGCGCTCGACATCGGCGGCATTCTCGGCCAAACGTCCTTCGAGAGCAGCTTCGGCAATTACG
>JANORL010001303.1:0-10361 GCA_031415295.1 Polyangiaceae bacterium
GATCGAGGTCAAGGACAATCCGCGTTATCCGTACAAGCCGAACATTCCGCTGACGATATTGGTCAATCCGGTCATCGAGCCGATTTCGGAAGAGCGATTCGACAATTACGAAGGTTGTTTGTCCGTTCCGAATTTGCGCGGGGTCGTTTCACGTTATGCTGAAGTGCGTGTGACGGGATGGGATAGGCATGGAGCGCCGATCGATAGAATCGTGCGGGGTTTGTCGGCTGGGACGTATCAACACGAAATCGACCATTTGGACGGTCTCGTATTCGTCGATCGCGTGACGGATACAAAAACTTTATGTACATGGGCGGAATTCGACAAGCACCATAAAAAAGCGTTTGTCGAAAGAATCGTGCCGTTTATTCAGAAGATGGGGGGGTAGGGACCGCCTCGAATGCGCGTATCTTGGTCGTACACTGTGGTCCTGGACTCACACCACTGTGGCAGTGGAGTCACACTGTATGGTGCACGCGTCAGGCAGGGCTGGGTGACTTGGTTTTCGGCGCCGTTAATTTACACGCATCCAGCAGAGATTCACGTTCCGTTGCCCACATCGGACTGAGATTATTCTATCGCGGGCGGCTGTCGACGTGCTTGGAGAGATTTTGGAGGCCGTGGCACGAAGCGTGAATAGTCATCGTTGTGCGCGCACGAGATCCTACTTTCGGATCAGCGCCTGTTTCGAAGGGCAAAAGTCCCTCAATAAAATTTAATGAATGGCACACACACCAAGAAAACCACCTTATGCGCGTATCCTTGACGTTGACACTATTCGTCGCTGGATTGTTTATTCCAGAAGGCGCACTTGCGCAAACGCCAGTCCCCGCAGCCCCATCAGCGGCGCAAACGTTGCCCCCGCCGGTTGTCGGTCCTCAAGTACCAACATGGGCCCCCAATTTCCAGAGCATCTGGGGACCCGCTTTGAGCGGACCACCCATGAGGAGCGTTCCGCGATGGTATGGATGGCAAACGATCATTCCTTTAGCCATGATGGATATCGCAACGTTATCGGCATGGGCCGTCGAATCGAACCGCTTGTCGAACTTGAAGCCTTATGAGGCGGATGCCTACGGCGCATCGAACTCGAGTGCTTTCAGGTTTTTCCAAATAGCCGTCATCCCTGTACATACGCTTGCTGGTCCTGTCGTGCATTGGGGCAATGGTCATGTGCGCGAGGGATTCATCTCGCTTGGCCTCAATATATCGCTTGCGTACTTGACTCTGCTTCCGATGGTGTTCGTAACAGAAGCGGTAGACCTTCCGCTTGAATTCGCCCCGGTGTTTTCTGTGCTTGGAGTCTTGGCAGCGAATGCCATCGATATTGCGACCCTTTCGCACGACAAAGTGCAGGTCCCACTTTCCGAGCCCCGAGGCGCACGCGTTTTGCTGCCTTCGTCCGTGGCTTTGGTACCCATGTTGAACGCGCAACAACAAGGTATTGCGCTCGTCGGACAATTCTGACCTACTTTTTCCATTTGCACTCAGGAAAAACCATATGCACTCGCGAACAACGCTCTCTCTGATTACTTTGGTCGCCGCAACGAACGCCACCGGATGTTATTCGACCTGGGACATCGCACCGCGCACGCTGCTGAAGCTCGATGGCTTTCGTTCCAGTCAACCCGTCAAGCTGCCGACCTGGCAAGGCGATTACGTGGATTTCGACGCCGATTCGACCTGGCATTTCGAAGGAAACGATGGTGTCGAGGCCGATGCCCAATTCAGCTCGATCGAGATACGAGGACCGGTGCTCATTGGATCGACCCTGCCCGATAAAACGGAATTAAAAGTGGACTTGCTGCGCATGTCGAGAGTGCAGATTCGCAAAGCTTCACCGGCAAAGACGGCCCTGCTGACGACAGGTGGCGTCCTGGGAGCCACCAGTGGCGCCATTGGTGGAATTTTATGGTTATATCTTTCTTATTACGCGGCAAGTGGTCGTCCTCTGCGTTTGCCGGACCAAAAAGCCCCCATTCGCGCGCCGATCGGTTTTTCTCGGATACCTCGGCGCATGCTTCACCATCGTGCCGACGAAATCACGCGAGCGCGACTTTTTGCCCATTGGGCTCAGGAAGCGAGCGCCGAATGTGCATCCATTCCAGCATTCTTGGCCTTGGCGCGGGACTTGGCTCAAGCTTCGGCGCCGAGCAGTCTCGTCAGCGCTGCCTTGCAAGCAGCTCGGGAAGAAGCGACGCACACACGTCTATGCACTGCTTTAGCAAACGAGCACGCCGATGTTCCCATTGCCGCATTTACGCCCCCTACACCGAGAGCAGCCGATGCCGACCGCGAATCGTTACTCGAACGGCTGGTGCTGGAAGCAGTCTGGGACGGATGTGTCGCGGAAGGTGGAGCAGCCGCCATGGCGCGACGATCCGTAGCAAAAGCAAAAAACGCTGCAACTCGAACAGCGTTGAAAGTCATTGCGCGAGATGAACAGGGACACGCGGATTTGGCGCGAGGCATTATTGCATTTGGGCTGTCGGCGGGTGGGAATTCGCTCCGTCGGGCATTGGGGGAAAGTGTCGAGCAGCGGCGTGCCGAAGAAGAGGCACGGCTCAATGAATGGACCGCAGCTTCCACCTACGATTTGATGGACGAAGACGTATTACGTGAACATGGTTTGGCTGGCGAAGACGTGGAACGACTGGCGCGCATTGAGACTTGGGAGAAAAGCGTATCCATGCTGGAATCAATGGGCTGCGTTTGAAGGCGAACAACATTGAACGCAAGCGGGTGAAAGCTCTCGACGTTCGCACCAACGAAACGCGAAATTAGCCCTTTGCGCTCAGTTCTTCGCGCTT
Source organism: Polyangiaceae bacterium (assembly GCA_031415295.1). GTDB lineage: Bacteria > Myxococcota_A > Polyangia > Polyangiales > Polyangiaceae > Polyangium. The sequence continues at coordinate 2,811 of JANORL010001303.1, forward strand.
GGCCGCCCAAAGGACGCGAACCGCCGCTTCAACATCGCGAGCTACCCTGACCAGGGATTCAACCAGGGCGATATCAACATCAAAAACGCCATCGTATTCAGAGCTATTTCTTTTCTTGTGGGCACTATCGAGAACACGCACGTTCTCTTTGGCAATCCCCAGCGTATGAGGCAAAACCTGGAATACAAGGTATCTGTTCGTCGATCGATAACCCGAAAGACGAAGTGCGGCAAGTGCAAGAGCGTGCGCAGCATTGTATGCAAGGTCGAAACGACTCTCGATAGAAAGAGATTCATTCCCTGCATCTTTTAAACGATGCGCACCAGAAGATACCAAACCGTCGATCTCCAACATGTCAGTCGCAGCAACGGATTCGCGTTGAAGACCCTTATCAACGAGATTCTCCAGTTCCTTGATGTTCATCCAGTTCACCCACCAACACAAAATGTTTGCCCGCTAAAACCTTAGTCAGAAACGGGTTTTTCGCCCGCTTTCGCGCATCAAACTCGGCAGCCGTATAACATGTCGGGTTAATGGTGCGTCCGACCCGTTCTTCCACAGGCCCGAGTATACGAAAGACCTCCTCCAACAGCAAAGTATTCGACACGATCATGATGTCAATGTCACTTTCTGCTTTGTCGGTGTCCTTGGCGACAGAACCGAATAGGATCGCCAATTCGATGTCCTTTGCGTGGGGGATGAGGGCTTGACGCAGTAGCTCGGCAACGCCGCTCGTCTTTGTGACGATAGAGCAGAGTTCGTCAAAGAGTACCGAACGCTCGTTCGCCTTGTATACCTTGCGACCGTATCTGACGTGCATCGATACCAGCCCACTGGAAACCAAGCGAGCGACCTCTCGCTGCACCGACCCTGCGCCCGCTTTGGCCAAACCAATAAGCTCCGACATGAGAAATTCTCGCATCGGCTGACCGAAAAACAACGCCAAGACCCGCTGTTGGGTCTTGGTGAACAACGCTGAAACGACACCAACGCCCGTGTCACCGGGCGCCGAAAGTCCGTTACCCAAATTGGGTTTTTGTAGACCCATCTTGGGTAGCGTACGCGTAAGCAACCTTGATCGCAAGCGAATTTTGTAGATTTGTTTCAGCTCGGCTGGGCAAAAAGTTGTCCCGTACGGTCGAGCCAGAGGTTGACGTCCTTACTTCGGCACCACAATCCCGCACGGGAATTCCACCGAAAGGGAATGGTCTCCCGACTTGATCGTTTGGCATGCCGTACCCAACAACTCGATTTCGTCCGGCGCCGTCAATTGCCAGCCATTCGGATCGTTGTACCCGAGGAGCATCCCGTCCAGCGATACTTTGCCCGCGGCTGCACCCGATGCGTCGACCGTACCATTGAGCTTCAACGTGCACGAACGCACGCCATTGATGATCGTATCGAATGCCATCACGAGCGCCTGCGGATCGAGCGCCTTGTAAAATGTCGCCTTGTCCGCTCCACCAATGGGCAAACCCGCCCCGGCATTCGCCACGTCTTGCAAATGCCCATCGGATACTTCCGACCCGACACTAATCACAAACGTTTTGACGCCCGCTGCATAAGCATCCTGCGCCGCTTTGATGGATTCCGGCTGCCCCATTTGTGGGTTTGGTACGGCACACGTATCCGGTTCGCCATCCGTCGCCAGCACGATGATCTTCGGACCCATTTCATTGTAAGCAACGAGGTCCTTCGTCACCGCCGTAATGCTTTCACCCGTCGGCGTATCGCCTTTTGGCGATTGCGGCTTGTATGCGTTATCAATTGCCGCATAATTAGCAAATGCCAGCGGAACCTTCGTGAGCATCGGACACGTTCCGCCTGCATTGCCTCCATCGCTCGTATACAGCGCCAAACCAAAACGGACGTCGTTTTGCAACGTTTTCACAATACCCGTATTCGCATTCATCAACGTGTCGTAAAGAACGTCCCAACGATTGCCATTACCAAATGCCGCCGTCATACTCCCCGATTGATCGATGAGCAGCATAACCGTCGGAATTTGTTTCTCGAATTTCACAACGACGTCGGCACACGCATCCGGCCCCATCCCACTGCCACTCGATGCACCGAAAAATCCCCCCTCACCGTTTCCCCCTGCTCCACCATTACCATTACCCTCGACGCATTGCCCACGCGCATTACATACCTTCGTACCCGTACATTGCGCAGCGTCCTTGGCGCAATCCGCCGTACACGTACCGCTCAACCCGCAATGTTGTCCCGCCGCACAGGTAGAATCCGTCGCGCAGACAGCCCCACATTGGCCCGCATAAACCGTTTCACACGGCGCACCACCCGTCCCCGACGAACAACTCTCGCCCACCATCGCAAATCCCAACAAAAGCAGCGACGAGAGCGCGATGGACGCCAAAGAGCGTCGAAAGGAAAAACCCGAACGATGGATACGATGAGGAAAAGAATGCATGGCCTTTAACTCCTGCACGGTTGCGAGCAAATCTATCAAGTTTCTAGGCTTCGCGGTATGTAGATTTTCTAGCAACCGCGTCCGCAGATCACAGAAGCACAAGTTTGAAGGTCAGCTCTGCGGCAAAAAAAACGAAAACACTCGACATGCTTGTAATCTTCTGCCCGCCTTGAAGCCGTGGTACCGTACGCGCAAAGTGCCAATACCAACATACTCTCTGGACCAATTGAGGTTCGATCAACCGGGTCTTTGGTTGCCTCTGGCGCTGCGCGCATGCCGGCTCGCATGCAACGCCGCTGCCGGTGAATCGACGACGTTCGAAATATCGCGCTTTAGCAGTGAACAGGACCAAGCGACAGGCGAAACCTTGTCAATCGTACATGTAGACGAAGATCCCACGCTGTTGCCCGTCGTTACAGAATCGGCGTCGAATGAATGGCTCCAAATCGCTGCAGCGACCGTAATTAGCGTCTTCTTACGAAACACCACGGGCGAACAAATCCAACGAGTTTGTCGCAGCGAAACAGGCCTCGGTTATTATCTCGAATCTCGCGAGGGCGACGAGGACTCTTTGCTCATCGTGGTAGGCTCGACAAAAGACGATGTTCGAGCGGCACTCGAACACGCGATCGCGGTTGCTGGCACTGAAACATGCGCACACAAGATTGCCGCAGCCGTCGCGTTTGGCAGTAACAAAGCTGCATTGCGAGTTCTGTCATGATGTCCTACATCTTCGGCGTCGATCCTTGGCCTCGCGCGCTCGAGAAAAATGACGTCGAGAGGCACAAGAGCGTACTGATTCAACAAGCGCTCGTCGCTCGTCATTCGGAACCCCAACTCGTGGCCCGCACACTCGCTCGCGGTGCACTTTATTGGGAGCGATGGCTTCTCGAAAAAGACCCCGAGCGACGTGAACAAGAACGCGTTATTTCCGGCTTGGAATTAGCGCACGACGCGGGTGATTGGAAAGAAGCCGAACTTTTGTTGGCGCAGGTCGAAGGATCCCAACGTCTCGCGCGCGCTCCATTTGTCGCGACATGGCGAGACATCGTGCGAGATCACCTTCCTCGACAAGTTGAAAACGAGCAGCGGCTGGAAATTGCTTTTCAACGCTTTCGTAGTGCGCTCAGCATCGACGACGAGACGGAGCGCACCAACCTTGCGCGTGAGTTGATGGCCCACGTGAAAGGAATTGGCGAGATGGGTTCACCCGTCGCCGTAAACAACTTGCTCGCGCGAATCTGCACGTCGATAGGTTGGAATGAAGAAGCGGAAATGTACTACACGGGGCTCGTCGTATGCCGCCCGCTTTGGATTCCGTACATTGTCCAGTTGTCGGAACACCAAGCCAAGAGCGGCATCAAGCGCGCGTTTCACACAATCGAGACGGCAAAGACCCTGCTCGGCAAGGATTTTTGGTTGGTCACGTGAAACGCGCGGACAAACCTAAACACCGCGCGAACGGGCTTCGCGCTCGAGTTGTTCCTGGTACGCGACGCTAAATCGAGCCCACGGACGCGATCGCAAGCGACCATATCCAATCGGTTCGTTTGTACCTTCGCACTGACCGTACGTGCCCGCGCGACACTTGGCGAGTGCTCGGTCGATTTCACCAAGCAACTGCACGTCGCGTTCGAGCAAACGTGACGCCATGGCCGTGATGCCTTCGATGTTGGCATCATCCATCTCGTCACCGACTTCGCGCCCCGTATCTCGATCCGCCGAATGTCGCGTTTCGATGCTGGCCGTGAGTTCGACCCGACGCGTTTCGAGCATGCGACGAAGCTCGTCGCGTTGTTCGTCGGTGAGGTCGGGATTTTCGTCGTCGATCTCTTGAACTGCGCCGCGAGCGGCGGGAGGACGCATCGGCAACGCTCCATGCGCGATGCTCGTCGACCCCGGTACTTTTTGGTCAGCCATACGTGCCGTCTACCCTTCTCTATGTGTACGAAGCGTGTCTGGGGCTAAACGGCAAGTAACGTGCCCTCGCTGAACTGCGCACCAATTGCACGGTAGCCCTGCGAGGACACATTCCTTCGACGTTGTTTGTCCAGACATGACAGGTGAAAATCAATCAAGGAGCCAATGTTTTGATGAGCCAGCCGATGTCTTCCATGACTGGTTTTTGTGCAGCAATCGACAACTCACCCCGCGACGCGTCGCTGCTTTTGGAAGTCGTGGCGGTGGTGTTGATGAAGATGGGCGCGTCGCCTTGATGCGGTAACGTCGACAAAGACTTGATGAGCTTCTCCATCTGCGGCTCAGAACCTCGTCGTCTCGTGAGTCCCGATGACCTCTGCAAACTCTGCGTCAGCATCTTCATGGTGATGAACCCGGAGCCCATGTGATCGGCACGGCGCAGAGGCTCGAGATCCTTACGAATCGCGATCGTGCCCTCGTCAGGAGCACCCGCCTTCACCATGAGCAAACGTTTGACGAGTTCATCGGGTTTGCCCACGCCAGCAGCGAGCCATGTACGCGACTTGCCATCAGACATGAGCAACACGTGAAACTCGGCGCTCACAGTGTCTTTGCCTTTCGCGGTCTTCAAGATGCCCAGCTCGCGCGCCGGAAATTTGTCGACCTTGATGGACAAATCGAGTGATCCTGCGCCAAGCGCTGCTGGGCCCGGACCAACCTTGACTTGCGGAAGAAACGTGGCGGCATCTTTGCCGAGCATCTTCTTCAACGGGTCTTGGAATCCCTTGCGCTGGTACACATCAGCGATCCGCCTCAACTGCTTGGAGACCGCCGCAGAGCCTTCTTCGTACCCAACGACGGTCCACCCACTAGCGAGGCTACCGAGAAAAACATCCAGCTCTTGTTGTGGCGTCGTGGGTTTGTCGCCGGATGCTGCCGTCGCATATGGTCCTGTTGCCGTGACGGTTTCGACGTAAGGGCCTACAGAGAGGTCCAAGATTTCGCTGAGGGCGCGATGATCGGCTTCGGTGCCGATCTGGAATTTCGCGAGACCACCCTCGATGAGAAGACGAGCGGTCCGCAAGATGGGTGTGAACTTCTTCGGGTCCATGCCGCGCCCGTAAAACACACTCGCGCTGTCTTTCGGAGCTCGCCAAAAAATGGCCGGTGGAGAACCTGCACGATCTGTGCGATCGGACATGATGCCACTGACCCACGAGGTTTTACCGCGCATGGAGAGTGACGCGGAGGCTTTCAAACACGAGACTTGATCGATACTTGCGTCGATCGAAATTTTGTCGGCATCGGCAACGAGCGCAACGATCTCGTCAGCAACTCCAGACGCTGCATCGACAATCGCCTTGTCGAACTTGGGTTCACCAATCGAACCCTCAGCTTGCGCGAGCACGGGCAAACCTTGAATCTGGCTACGCAAGAGTGATCCGTAACGAGCTTCCGCTGGCATCAAACGCAGTTCGAAATGCACGTCGCTCGTCGCAATCGCGGATGCGGGAAGTGTGCGCGTCAAGTAAGGCGCCAAGGTGGTGACGTCCTTTTCCCTTGGACCACAAACGAGTCGTACGGGCGATGCACCAGCAGAAGCGGCGATGACACACACGGTGTCGGTTCGACCTGCGACGCGAAATTGTCCTGGCGAAATCTCGGTGAGTGGACCCGCTGCTTCGACGGCTGCTCTGGCCTTGTCGAGCGAAGTGAGACCGATGGAGAGCGCGACGAAACCACCAGGGCCTTTGGATTGTGGATCGAGCGCCGCTACGCCGAACACGGGTGCGTCGTACGCGACGGCTGCAGCGAGCGCGCGCACGTCGACGCTCGACGAAACGACGTCACGTAAAATGTTTCGCATGCCAAACTCGGCCGCATCGAGTGCACGATCGGGTTGCGTGCCTGCGCATGCAGAGAATGCGCGGAGAGTTTCTGCGGGGCTCTTCCAGCCCATCAAGGCCACGACATCTTGCGGCTCACTGACCGGCGTGAGGTCGTAAGCGGTGCCAGGAACCGTCGTTGGGACGGGCGCGGCAACTTCAAGGTTGGCCTTGTCTTTGGGCGCATCGTCCGCAGTTTTTGTAGGTTCACCCGTCGGCGACGAACCGCAAGCGAGGACAAACAAGGAGACGAGCGGGAGGAGCTGCTTGCGCATGGGGCGCTCTTATACGGTGCAATTGACTGCGCGTCGACCCTCCGCTGACGTGGTGCACCAGCGACATACTTGCATTCCTTGCAACATCGTCCTACGTCGAGGGGCATGCGCATCATCAATACACGAGGTCTTTTCACCTTTGTCCTGCCCGTTCTATTTGCGGCAATCGCTGTAGGGTGCGGCGGTGACAGCACGCCCCCGCCTGCAAAACCGGAAGTCAAAGCAGCGGCGACCACACCGCCGCCTCCCGCAACGACCACGGAGACGCCTCCGCCTGCCGCGTCCGCAAGTGCAGCCGCGCCGCCGCCGCCTCCCACGGCATCGCAGGAACGGCCTCCGGTGCTCATGAGCGACGAGAAGGAACTTCGGACGGCCGTGTCATCGAGCCCTGGAGCGAAGTTCGAGCTTGGTGACGATACGGGCCGGGCGGTCTTTCGCATTCGCGAAGGAGCATTGTCGTCGCCGCACGTGTTTACTTTCAAGGTCGACACGAAAGCGAAGACGACGGGAGTACCGGTAGGAAAAACCTATCGATTGATCGTGCAAGTCGAAAATTCGTCCGAATTGCCCAAAGTGGATACCGTGGACAAACCGTTCGAGTTCACGTTCCCGACGGCCGGGAAAAAAGGCGCGAACTTGGCCGTGGGCGAAATAGTCACGGACGCCAAGGGTAATGAGAAGATCACGTGGACGGTGATTGCGCCCGAAAAGGTTGACGAGTCCATGGGCACGGCGTTTTTCAAGCTACCGGCAGTAGGAAACTTCAGCCTGCACATGACGCTGAAGGCACCAACGGCACCCGCTGCGCCCGCTGCACCGAAATGAAATAGATCTGCTTATCGGCGGATTTTCAGCGCCTCACCCCCTAACCCCCTCTCCAACTCCGCATTGCTGCGCAATGCTACGTGGAGAGGGGGAACAGAGCCTCGTTTTTCCGGCTCCCCCCTGTTATGAAAGCCGGGCACGTTATAGCTTAGGCACGAAAGGCCCTAGTAAGTGAATTCGTCGGGGTCGGGTCGCGCCCAGACAATTGCCCGCG
>JANORL010001304.1:0-1837 GCA_031415295.1 Polyangiaceae bacterium
GACGTGTTCGACCTGCTCCAGCGTCAGACCCCACCGGATCAGCTTCGATCGCGCGGCATCCACGAGCGATGTACCGGTCAAGGACCGCGCGGCCAGCAACAGCTCGCTCTGTGCGACCACGAGATCGGGGCTGTAAATCTCGACCAAGTGATCGCCCTCGTCCGCGACAAGCGCAATGGGACCAGCCGTGTGATCTTGCTCTACTTGCTCGAAAAGACGAAAGACCCGCGTGGACGCTCCACGATGGAAGAACTCGCGGACGATCCGGACCTGGCGATACAGATTCCGATCAGCCTGAAAAAGCTGGACCGAAAGAAACAGAAACAAGCCGAACGGCAGGCGCTCAAAACTCCCACGCGGCAGGCGCGCAAACCACCCACGCGTCATTGACGGGACGTGGTCGAAGACGACGAAGAAACGTAGGCAACTTCGACGACACCAAACGAGCCATGCATTCCTCAGCCAATTGTTTCGCAGTGGAATCATTGCCCATGGGGCACGAGCGATCAGCAACGTCATTCGCAGCGACGGGCGACTCGACTACATCGCCGACGCTGTCGAGCAGCAAGCTCGATGTTGGACCTTGGCGGGACCAACGGCGGTGCTCCTGCTCGCTATCCGCATCGCCTATATCATGATTGGAGGCGTAAAGGAGTAATCGGACGGCAGGCGCTCAAAAAAACCACGCGACAAAAAAAGGTGCCAACCACTTTTCTGCCTCCACCCCTCCACAGCCCTGTGTAATGGCCTCGCCCATTGCACAGGGCTTCCCGCCGTCCCGACGCGCGGACCACATGAGGATACCGTCACCCAACGGTCCTTGTCCTCGCGTACCCCGACACGTTGTCTTGATCCGTTACCCTTGGTGCGCGCGTACCCCAACACGTCGTCTTGATCCGTTACCCTTGGTGTGCGCGTACCCCAACACGTCACTCCAACCTGCCGCCGTTGCGGCGTGTGGACGGCAACAGGACACCTCGACACGACACCCTCCAGCCGCGCCGAGTGCCCCTTGTCATGCTTGCCGACATGTCTCCGTTTGCTCGTACCCCCTCCGGGAAATGTTTGTGAAGCAAATTTGACCAGCGCAAAACCGGTGTCGTACCATTCCCACGCCAAAAGAGGCATCCATGAGAAAATACCGAAACAACGCCGATTCATCCACACGCATCGACTACGGCAGCGAGCTACTCGCTGGCCTGGTCTTTTTTCCACAGACCCAAGGTTTCGCCGCCTCGTTCAAAGACGTCAACGACGATCTCGACGCCGCCCACACCGCCCGACGTGCTACCCGCAAACCGCTGCTCGAGAAACGCGCCGTCTTTCGTTTCGCGCATCACAGCACTGACCAGACCATCCGCATGGCCCATCGCGCCTCGGAAATTGCCGACGGCGGTCGGCGCGGTCCCATCACCATTGCCCTCTTTCCCGATGGCCTCGGCCCAGTCGTCGCCCCCTACGGAGCCCGCCAGATCAAGCCCACCGAGGAACTCATCGATCGTCTCACCCGCAGCAAACTCGCAGGCATCGACGCGTTCCGCACTGAATGGAAGCCCAAGCTCGAAACGTCACTCGAGACGCTCAAAGATACGAACACCGATCACCAAAACGACCGTAATGCTTACCTCGATGCCTTCCGCGCCGAGGTTGCTTTACGTAATGAGCATTTTCTTTCTGTCGATAAACTCATCGGGCTCGTGCGTTCTGCATTCCCTGGTGATCGCGCCAAACAAGACCTGGTTTTCCCTGTCATTGATGATGACGGCGATAACGACGAAGAAGCCAGCGGGGCACCGGGGGCGAATGGCGAACCCGTAACAAACGGATCGCCGTAGGA
>JANORL010001305.1:0-12731 GCA_031415295.1 Polyangiaceae bacterium
CGCTTCATTCGTCGCCGAGTCTTCGCCGTACTCGAATTTGTATGACCGTACAAGCGACCCGCCCTTGCGCATCTCGATACGCGCGAGCCGCATGCGACGGCTCACCTCTTCGCCCTCGTAAAACAGTTTTCCGTGGCGATCATCGGTATCGTATTCAAAATCGACGACGGCATTGCCCAATGTTTCGACCCCGTTCGTATCAATGAATCCGGCGTATATAATCGTATCAATGACGTGTTCGCGCGTCGTCGTGGTTTTCTCGCCACCATTCAGCGCGGCATACTTGTAGCGAATGGTGTTCCCTCGCCGATCGACATCGAGTTCCTTGTTCCATTCTCGAGTGACTGTACCCCGCCAAACCACACGCGCGTTGATACTCTTGCCATAATGCACGATATTGCCATTCGCCAAAAACGCAACAAAGTATATTGGAACGAATCCGTTCGGACCGGGCGCGCCGTAACCGTGGATCTTCGTAAATGAATCGGGCAACGTACGATATTCAGCAAAAGTACCAACGGCGTCTTTGCCTGTGCCCGTTTCGACGAGGCAGGACCCGTCAATGCAAAAGCGGTCCCCAGAATCCAGCCGAACACCGCGAACCTGGTTGTCTTGCGAAAGGTTGGAACCGCAACGATGAATCGACGACAGCCCGGAAATACCAAAACCTTTTCCAAGTGCACCACTGCCCGCATGGCTATCGTAAACGATTCCCAACGAAGGCGTTCGCCGTGATGGTGGAAGGGTCAACGAAATCGAATACTGCGACGAACCTGTTGGCGATATCGAAAATGCTCCATCGATAACACCCACGGTTTGCGCTTTGGCCGTTTCAAGTGGCGCCATTTCGGGATACGCGCCGCCTGCATGTTCAGGACAAACGACGGTCGGCGTAGGCAAGTCTCCGTCGTCAACTTGTCCACCGCCAGTAGGCGCGGGCAGCGGACCCTCGTCGCTTCCACATGCGAGCGGCAACGCCAACAAACCGACAAGCAACACCAACGTCGAGCGACCGACCATGAGGAGAACCTCCGTGCCCTATGCTTCTTCATGACCGAATGGTTCCTCTAGCAAAATGGCGCTACGATAGGACGTAGTTTGTCTCATCTGCCAAGCGCTCACAATCATTATGGTTTTGTACGGTAATGTAGCCATAGGTTTTTTCTTGACTCGGCCGACAAGCGAAGTACAGCAACAGAGACAAACCAAGGGAAACGAGGAAGCAACACTGCGAAGTCAACTTCTCGAAAGTTCCTTCATAGTCATACCTGCACGCGCCAAGAGTGCCTTGCCCACATCGAGTTTCATGGATCGGGACAATTCGGAAGCCGTTGCATTAGCCATGACCGGCGTGTACGACAATTGTGGTCACTCGATTAAGAAATCTGCCAACATTTGTGAACCAGACCGATGAAAACAACGTTCCAATCGCCGTGACAACGTAGCCGGTATGTCAAACGTGTCGTCCCGTCGTTCCGACAACGTTTCTGACCACCTCTGAACTGTCGTCCCGTCGTTCCGACGGCTTGTCCGGTACGGTGAAAAGCGTTGTTCGGTTGTTCACCGGGACTTCGTCGTGACTCGCACGCGACGGGGCCGCATGCGCATTGGATTGAAAGTCCCGCAGTAGTATTAAGTGCTTGCGTCCAGGCCGTCCAAATCGTGCTCCCCTCGCGCAGTCTTCTTGCGCCAGAAACCGCCTTCGTTGTATCGTCCAGTCCCATGCGCCATATCTCTCTCCTCGCACTTTACGTAGGCCTCAACGATCTCCTTGAACGACGCGTTACAGCGCTCAGCAGTTTCGCCTCCGGTGCCGCAAGCGTCAAATTACTCACGAACAAGCGGACAACCCTCGCCAAATTGCCCGCCGTCGCCAATGGTCGACCCCTCGTCGATGACCTCGACGCCACAGACGCACGCTACGACGCCCTCGGCCACGCCTTGTACCATTTCACCGAAGCCTACACGCGCCATCCTGATACCCCACCGCCCGTACTCATTGCCGCAAAAAAGATCCGCGCCGCATTTATTCCGACCCTCGAAAACCTCGGCGCAAGTTATGCCGCCGAAGCAAAAGCGGCCATGGATCGAAAATCTGACCTCACCCATTTGCAATCAGAACTTGCTATGTTTCCCGTCGTCGGTGGCGGTACCCTGCAAGATTGGGCCGCAAAGTTTCTCAATGCAGGCACGGACCTCGATGCATTGCTCAGCCAACGAGCGGATATCGAAAAACAAAGTCGCAAAGATGCTGGCCGCCTACGCGCCGAATTGATCGGTCTACTGAATCGTTTACGCAAAAACCTCGCTGCCGAAGTAGACGACGACGCAGCATTGCCCCAGGACCTCGATGCACGTGTCTTTGGGTATTTCGATTTGCTGGAAAAGCACGCCGCAGAAGCCGCCGCAAAAGGTCAACCCGAGGCGCCGCTGCCACCGCCCGAAGTTGCCCCCGTGGTGGCTGGCGGAGCCACGCCGTAGCATGCGTCGCCTACGAATGGCCCCGCCGATACGCGTCGTCCTACCCTTTGCGCGTACCCAGCGCTCCCGTCGACAATCTACAATAAGCATCGGCACCATACTTGTTGCCCCTCGGACCAGCTCCGAACAGCCGGTCGATGGGTGTTTCGGGTGGTTCGGACCAGCTACGAACAGCCGGTCGATGGGTGTTTCGGGGTGCATATCCGTCTCGACGCAAACGCTGGCAGCTCGGGATTGTCCTTGGATTCAGTGGTTGTGCCAGCTTTCTTTTTTGCGATTGCGACGAATAGGTCATGACCATACCGAAAAAAGGCAGCCGTCGAGTGCGCGTTGGCGAGTGTGAATACGCTTGGCGCATTCGGAAAAAGCCCACCTACACGCAAGCCGCGTTTCAAACGCCTATGAGCTTGGCGGTTCAGCGATGCGCGCCGGATGCCGGCGGTGTTCTTGTCGTGAACCTCGTCGTCAGCCGACCGGACAATTGGATTTCACCGCATCAAACGTCGGTAACTCCAGCGGTGGTCCGAGACATCGTTGCCCGCGCCATTGCCGCGGGTTGGGATGCTGCAAGTACGGAACCATTTGTTTTTGAATATGGCCTCATTCGCGATAGAGCCTGAGGGTATGGCGAACCGATGACCCAATCTCGCAGAATTGCCTTTCCATGCGGCAGAATGTCCACGAGAAAGTCCGTCTTCGACCGGCCTCGCCACTCGCGCGAGGAGCAACGTCCTGCGTCGCTGGGGCGGTATTACTTCAGCGGCACCCTTCTTCGGATCCACCCTGCGGCGCTTTGAGGATCCACGGCGCCGTTCCTGGCTGCGCTACTCGCGGCGCTTTACGGATCCACCTCGCCATCAGCGCTGGAGGTGGCATGCGCCCCGTTTGAGGGTGGCACGCGCCCTGCATAGTTTTTAAGAGCAAATGGTGCGCGCGTAGCGCGCGGGGCAGGATCAGACCTCCTGATGTCGAGCAGCGGTTTGGTTTGCCCTTGATACCGCGCATCAAGCTGAAACACGAGGAAATCCGTCGGCGTACGTGTCAGTGACCCGAGGTGCGTTCGAGGAATTTGCGATGAGCCGCTCCGGGTTCGTTCCGCCGGCACGCCTCGGGTGAAAGACGCCGTCCGATACCTCGAAATGCGGTTCGTCCGGTACGCCGGGGTGGGTTAAAACCCTGACCATTCGTCTCATTTTTCTTCGGGATCTGCCCTTCAAAATCGATGCGGCCCTCCTTTTCAATCCGGACGCAGTTGTCTCACAAGTCGAGGGCAAACGTTCACAGCAGGATCCGGCGCTTGACGCAAGTCTCACCCGGAGCCGCATCAGGGCCATATTGTCCCGAGGCTGCCGAGGTCAACGATCACGGGGATCAAAGCTGCCTACGTGGGGTTACTCGCTGCTGGACGAGCCAAACCACTATCTCTGAAGTCCTTCAAAACAAGGTGAATTCGAGATGAGATCAATGGTCAGGGTTAAAACCCACCCCTCTACATAACAAAATCCTCGCGCTGTCGCGCTCGGATTGGCGCTGTCGAATTTTCCGGTCAATTCGTGAATTGCCAGCGTAGTCACGATTGAGGCGAATTCTCGTCATAACATCGACGAGGCAGTGTTCTTGCAGTAGCAGGAATACTTCGTTATGTAGAGGGGTTGATTTTAATCCACCTCGTGGGCACGGAGGGACAAACGGTTCGGAGTCATGAGACCACTTCTTCAATCCTGGGGCAGAGTTGCGAATTGGGTTCGCGTCAAATTCCGTGACATCCGGAGGTCTGAGGAGAAGCGGAAGTTGCCATGTGGCAACTTCGCAACCGAGGTGAACTCGGTTCCGTGCGGAATAACACGCCAACTTCAAAAGCACCCAAACGGCCGCACGGTTGCGTCTTCGACACCGAGGCGACATTGGGTTCGTCTTGACTGTGAGGCAGCGTCGCCTCGGTGCCTCTGCCGCGAAGCATAGCGTCACCAATTGCGCAGCAATGTGCGAACAACGGATCGCATTGCCGCAGCAATTACGCGTGCGAGCTGAGCGGCATGCGCTAGTGGATCCGTAAAGCGCCGCCAACGACCTTCGAAGCGCGCCACGGGTGGGATCCGAAATTTATTCGCAATTGGATCCGATTTAGAGCGCCGCCAAATCGGTATTAACAAAATGGATCGAAGATGGGAAGGTTTCGGCACGTCAGGTCCAGTCTCCACCCTACTCTACACTAACTAAATTCTGAGGGAACACTGTCTCACGTGATGTTGGACGAAGCCGTTTCGCGGCGGGGTTCCTGCACTTGCGATCCACGGCGTGAGGTGGTAGTTGTGTCTCGCTGGCTGCGGGAACGGGCGAGTGCTCAACACCGTTCTTTGGCGGGCTAGCAGCCGATGGAGTTTGGACGACCGCCACGTGGCAACAGTTCCCACGAGCGCTGACAGCGTTTCCAACCGGCGTCGGGAATACCGGCATGGAATTGTTGATCCCATCGCTGGCGGCTTGCTACGCGTGTATTTACCGGCCGCTAAATCAAAACGAAATCCCCATATTCAACAGCAAACGTTGTGCCGCCTTAAATTACGGGTGAACGCCTCGCGCCCCGCCGCTCAAATCACGGGCAAACGCCTCGCACCCCGCCGCTTCGGGCTCGTCCAACCACGCGTTTCGTCGGCGGCTTGGCCGGACTGCGTGCGTCGCAACATGCGCCAACGAAACGCTCATAATTGGCACAGAGGGAACGCACTCGCGCTCTGATGGCATTTGAAGTCCACATTTCATCAGGGAGCCGCACGTGCGGGCGTGGGCCTTTATGGTGAACTTTACTAAAGTCCACCATAAAGGCGTCGTAACCCGACTGCGCCAGCATCCACGGTGTACGGCAACATACGTGCCTTCCGAGTCGCCTACCGTATCGTTGCGGCGCGAAGTGATTCCGGTTGGTATTTATCAAACTTGCTGATAGTTCAACGTTTTGCGGATCCATGACGACGCGAGGCGAACGGAAGCACGACCTTTGCGAAAACGACTGTTGCCTTCAGCGCACGACATCGCGCCGCTCACCGGTCACTTAGGAGGATAGGCCAATGACACTGAAGCGATTCGACCCGTCGAAGTTCACCACCAACAAGCCCAAGCCTATGCCAGTGATTCTGCTTCTGGATGTGAGCGGGAGCATGGGCGAGGTCATGGGTGACTCGTACGAGCGGACGGGACAAACCGTCTTCGAGGATGGTCAGCAATGGGAGATTGTGAAGGGCGGCATCTCGCGAATCGATGTGCTCAATCAAGCGGTACAGGAGATGATCGCCTCTTTCGCGAAGGAAGAGCAACTCGAACACGAGTTTCTGATCTCGGTGATCACGTTTGGCGGCTCCGTTCGTATGCATCTCCCCCCAATGAAGGCGTCTCGCATAGAATGGAAACCGCTTACGGCTGCAGGTGAGACACCCCTTGGCGAGGCGATAACGATGGTGAAAGGGATGATTGAGGACAAGGAATCGACGCCCTCGCGAGCTTATCGTCCGGTTCTCGTTCTCGTGTCGGACGGCAAGCCGACGGATGCCTGGGAGGCGCCGCTCGAGGGCCTGGTGGAAAGCGGCCGTTCCATGAAGTGCGACCGCATTGCCCTGGCGATCGGAGCGGGCACGGACGAGGACATGCTTCGCAAGTTCATCGCAGACACGCCAAACCCGCTCTTTCATGCCTCCGATGCCAACCAAATACTCGACATATTCCGCCGCGTGACAATGTCCGTAACGACTCGAACCAGGTCCAAAGATCCGAACCAAGTTTCGTCACTTGCGAGCCTAGAATCCGCTCCGGCGCCGCAGAGGCCCGCCGAAGCAGCGCCATCAGGTCCTTCGACGATTCCCGATGACGGCTACTGGTGACGCGTTCGGGGCATTTGATGGTACACGAGCGAAAAACGATCATCGTCGCCGATACGTCGGGCAGCATGCGTGAGCATGGCAAAGCGACACTGGCTCGCAACCTTCTCGCGCATGTTCGCCAGGTCGCAATCAGCAAAACCGAGCCGTCGTCGTCGGACGCACCAATCCTCGTGCAATGGAGCAGCGACGCGACCATTCTGAGGGTACCGTCGCACGAGGATTTGCCTTCGCTTTCGATAGGTGGGCGTGCTGCAATGCAGCCATTGCTCGCGTTGCTGGATGAATTCACGGTGGACGGCATCCCGCTCTGCCTTCTTATGGTGTCGGACGGGCACCTGCCAACCGCTGACGTCGCGGCCTTTCGAGCCTGGGTGCGCAAGCATTCGATTGTCGTCGTGCGGACGATTGCAGTGGGACCGGACGCCGCGATTGCGACGCTCGCCCGAATGACGGGCGCAACCGAGGCAGCGGGCCGTCAAGGCGAAAGAACTTGTTATCGGCCGGAAGACATCTGCGCCGCGCTTGATTCGTGGCCCCGCGTATTCCCAGAGCTGCCGGTGTTCACGGCCGAAGTGACGGGCGTTCTAGGGAGTTTCTCACAATGAGCTTTCCTATGGCCAGCGAGCCGTCACGATTCGTGGACGAGTATTTCAACGTGCATGAACGCGGCACGGAGCTTGGCCGTGGTGGTCAAGGCGTGGTGTTCCGAACCAAGGACCCCGATGTGGCGGTGAAGCTCGCGCTAGACGGAAACGGTCGACCCGTAGAGTTTGCTGCATACCGCGAGAAGTTGCGTCGAGTGCGTGCGCTTCCGGTGCCTCTGGGGCTTCATCTCGCAGCGCCCATGGCCGTTCTGCAAGAAATCGCCGGCTACGCAATGCGCCTGTTGAACGGTATGGTCCCGTTTGCGCACTTTTCACCAGATCCGAGCCGTCATGCGGAATTGCCGACCGAACTGCCGCAGTGGTTAGCGGCGATGCCCGAGGAAATTGCCTTTTGTCTCCGGTGGTATGGCGAATCCGGAGGACTCCATCGCCGATTGATGGCGCTCTACAAATGCGCGTCGATACTCGCCCGGCTTCATGGCGCGGGCCTCGTATATGGCGATGTATCGCCGACCAATGCATTCATTACGAAAGACCCGCGATCGAACGACGTTTGGCTCATCGATGCTGACAATCTCCGGTACGAGACGTCCGCCGGTGGACCTGGAATCTACACACCTCGGTTTGGGGCTCCGGAACTGGTTCAGGGGCTTGGCGGAGCTTGCCAACGTACCGACTGCCATGCCTTTGCGGTGATGGCGTTCTCAACACTGACGCTCCTACACCCGTTTATCGGGGACCTTGTTGAGTCGGGCGGCGAAGGCGACTGGGCCGCAGACGACTCCAATGCTGCGGATCTGGACGAGCGGGCCTACGCCGGCCACTTACCGTGGATTCTCGACGAGGTCGACGATCGCAATCGCAAGGACAATGGGCTCGTTGGTCTCGTGCTTACCGACGAACTGCTAACGCTGTTCCAGGCAACCTTCGGGCCTGGGCGGATGCAGCCTTGGATGCGGCCGTCCATGTTTTGGTGGCCCTCCGCGCTCGCCCGGGCCGCCGATGGAGCCGTGACTTGCGGTGGCTGCGGCATGAGCCACTTTTACGACTTCGAAGATCCGTCGTCGCATTGCCCATTCTGTGACGCGACGCCCAAGGCAACGTTTGTCGCAACAGCCTACGATTGGCTGGGGCAATCCATTGAGCGCCAGCTCCCCACGTGGCGCCTCGCGCGTGCCTGGCCAGTTCCGGCCCCCGCATTCACCATTCCCCATCGAATGCTATATCCATTTTCCGTTGTGGATGGAGAGCGCGACATTCTCGAGTTGCGCCAGGAGAACGACGAACTGCGACTGACGTTCTGTGACGGTGGCCGCCAGCATCATTTGGCGCTTGCTGCGGACGAGGGCGAAGGTGCGTTCGTCGAATTCGAAGGCACGGCGGCCATTCCCTTGTCACTCGCAGCGACGGGGTTTTGGATTCGTGTAGGTGGCCCGTGCCCGCGGGTTGTGCGCTGCGTCCTTCAGAAGGGCACAGCATGAACCCGTGCGATGTTCGATCTCCCACGGCCCACTCGGTTTGGTTGCTCCCTCTGCTCGACGACAATCTATTGGTCAAGGGCGTGGCGGATCTGAGGTTTGGAGACCAGTCCGGCGAGTACGTCGTCGTTCAAGGCGATCGCATCACAGCGGTGCGCTTGAAATCCGCGCGCCGTTCCCACATCCTCGACACGCTCTTGGGCAGTGGGCGTGCCCGGATCGCGACGATTGACCAAGTCGTTCGCGATGGCAGGGAGCTTCAGATGACGATTCGCTGTTTTAATGGCGATATCATCGCGTTTGGCGACATCGACGTGGGCATTGACGAGCATGCTTATCAGCACACGCGCCGATTGCTCGGGATGTGGAAAGCCGACGTCGAGACCATTGCAGAGATCCTCAACAAGCTTTGTGTTTTGCGGCTGAGCCCAGCACAACGGGATGCTTACTTCTTGCTCACTGCAGGGGCAGCGGCGGAAAAAGGTTTCGAGGTTTCAACGGAGGGCGCAGCCTCGACGAGCCCGGAGGTCACCGTTCCACCTTTCGAACGAGCCTTCTGCATTCATGGAGACGGCATTCGGATTGCGGTCGCTTCGAAGAAAGTTGGACCCGACGAAACCAAATACCTGGCGACGCGCCTGACGACATCGATCGGGGGCGATGCAGACGGTGCCATTCGTCTTGCGCGCGGGCGTTTGACGTTCTCGAACTTTACCCGGACCGGGCCGGTGCAAGCGATTGCTGCCGGCGCAATGGCGCGTCTCACGGAGAACCAAAACGGCTATCTGAAGAAATGGGACGAATATGGCGCCGAAGAAGGCAAGCTTCTCCTCGATCGCGCCCGGAAAGTGGGCGTCTTGCGATGGGCCCGCGCTTCGCAGCTCCCGCGGGGGGCATCTGGCATCGTGTTTCACTTCGCAGCGCCGCTGCCTGACGCTCTCTCCGCAGGAGACGAGCTTGAAATCGTCGCCAATCCGCCCGCCTACGTTCAACGCCCCGACATGTCTTGGGCGGAGTATCTACGATTGATCGAGGAGCAGGTCGACAAGAAGCGGGAGCGTCGCCAACAGGAGCCACGGCGGGGCGGAGGCGATGGAAAGGAGATGGTTGTCGCCGAGGTCCTCGAAATCTCGGACAAGAGCTTGGTTTTGGATCTTCCTATCGCGCCGGACCGTGAAGATCTCTGCCTCGTCCTCTCTTTAAGCGGGGATCGCACACAAATTGAACGACGCATGGAGGCTCGCAAGATGGTGCAGGAGGGGCGCAGCGCCAATCCGATGCTCGGCGTTATCATCGAAGAGAATGGAAAGCCTCAGACGCTGCAGCATTTTCGTCGGATCAAGCCCCTCAGCGCCTTCGTCAAGGACAAGGTCTTCAAGGGCCGGCCGCCGACGCGAGCACAGGAGGACGCCATTCGGATTGCCCTGGAGACGCCGGACATCGCGATTATCCAAGGCCCTCCGGGCACCGGGAAGACCACTGTTATCGCCGCCATCGTCGAGCGCCTGAACGAGCTTTCCGACAAGGAGCGATCGATTCAAGGTGAGGTGCTCGTCTCGGCGTTTCAGCACGATGCCATCGAGAATATGATGGCGCGGCTCACGGTAAATTCCATCCCAGTACCCAAGTTCGGCCATCGCTCTGGCATGTCCGAGCTTGGGGATCGCAATGCCGAACAGATGCGCCGTTGGGGCGGCAAATTGGCAGCGAGCGTGCGCCAAAAGAATCCCCACCTGCAGGCGTCCGAAAAGATACTGAACGCTGAGCTGCGTTGTCGTGAATACATCCTCGCCCCGTCTCTCGACAACGCGCTCGGGACCATCGATGCGTTCATCGAAGTGCCTGAGCGCCACTTGCCTTCGAGCCTGATGCAGGCGGCCAAGGCGCTCAAGGCGCGCCTCGTACACGAACGTGACGGGCAGCAGGTCCAGGAAGATGCAGACATATTACGCGCGCTGTGGAGACTGCGAACGAGTTCCGAGGGCTTTCAGGACGACGGGCCGGAAATGGCCCAGAGCCTGGTTGAGCAGTGCGGCAAGGAGCTACAGCCAGCAGAGCGCGAACTGCTAATGCGTGCAGCCAGGTGGTTCGACCTCGACCCGCCTCCGTTCCTCGATGAGCTTCGTGCCCTGAAGAGCTGCCTACTCGAACGCTACCGTCCCCAGGTCACTTTTCGGCTCGACAAACCAAGAAAAGACGTTCTCGATTTCGTCGAGGAGGCCTCGCGGCAGCTTCAAGCGGGCCTTGGTGCTAGCAATCGGGACAGAATTCTCGCGGAATTCTTACATGAGCTCGAAAGCAACCCTGCGGCAGTCCAGCGTGCGGCTGAGGAGTACGGCTTCGTGTTCGCAGCAACGTGCCAACAGTCACAGGGGTGGCGCATCACCCGACGGAAGCTCAGCACGTCCGTCACCTCGGGTCATGTAGACTACGACACCGTCATCATTGACGAGGCGGCACGGGTCAGTCCAAGAGACCTTCTCATTCCGATGGTGCAGGCTCGTCGGCGGATCATCCTCGTGGGCGATCACCGGCAATTGCCGCACATGATCAATGAGGAGATTGCGCGGACGTTGGAGGCTCGGGATGTCGCAGCAGGCGAGGAGCCTGCCGCTATTCGCGAGGATTCGTATGTCCGCAGGAGCATGTTCCACTACTTGCGGTCGCGTCTCGAGCAGCTTGAAGCCCACGATCGGATTCAACGTTGGGTGACACTGGATCAACAATTTCGGATGCACCCGCTGCTTGGGAAATTCGTCAGCGATCACTTTTACCTGCAACACCGTGAGGAATTCACCTCGCCGATTGCAGGGGACAAGTTCTCGCATGGCCTTCCTGGTATCCCCGACGTGCCCGCCGTTTGGATCGACGTACCTGCACGATCGGGCGAGCAAGAGCGTGGGGGCACAAGCTGGACACGTGTCCCGGAGGCTCACCAGATCGCGAAATGGCTCAAGCGTTGGATCGATTCGCCAGCCGGACGCCGGCTGACCTTCGGCATCATTTCTTTTTACAAGGCTCAGACGGGCGAAGTTTTCCAAGCGCTGTCGAGCCGCGGATACACCACGCGTGACGAGGCTGGCAACTGGCGAATCTCCAAGGACTACTTGGTAAGACCTCCCGAAGAAGAGCTGCCTCCAGAGGAGCGCCTGCGCATCGGCACCGTTGACGCATTCCAAGGCATGGAGTTCGACATGGTGTTTCTGTCCATGGTCCGTTCGAGGCGAAACCTCCCTGATCCGACGGATGACCCCGCGGAGTTGACCCGGCTAGAGCGTACGCTCTACGGGCACTTGACGTCGCCTAATCGCCTTTGTGTAAGCATGAGCCGTCAAAAGCGGCTGCTCGTCGTGGTGGGCGACAAGGCGATGGTCGAGCACGAAGTCGCTTCGCGAGCCGTGCCTGGTCTCGTTGGCTTCCTCCAACTCTGTAAGGCGCATGGGGCTGTTTTCGGGATGGAAGACTAGGCCATGAGTGACAAGCTAGTGGATCGGCGTCCACGCATTCTAGATTTCACACGGAGGATTGACGATGTCCGGGCGGTTAGGGATCTTGGGTGGCCATGCGATGCGTTTCGCGTGACCGTTCCCGTTCGTGGCGTCGGCGGCTTAAACGTATTCGAGCATCTGTTATTGAGGCTTCTTGACGACGCTCGGCTCGATGAGGATGGCATCCATCAAACGACCGGTTTGGATCTCGATTTAGTTACCCTCATTTGTAGTCGTTTGCGCGATCTTGTACTCCTCGCAGAGCGTAATGAGCTGACAGATGGCGGACGCGCATACCTGGACGAAAAGAATCGAGAAGAGCCGACCTACGAGGTTCGCTTCCTTTTTCGGGAGCGTGTGTCGGGTGCACTACTTCCTATCGTGCTCGGGCGCGCACTGACCTTCGAGGAGCTTCTCTGCTGGGATGACACGAGCGCCGAAATCAGGACCCACGATCATCGGACTGTGCGGCTGAAAATGGTGCGCAGCCAATCGATAGTGGCTTCTCGACCGCCGACGCCTGAGGAGGTGTTTCGGGCTGCGCGTCGGCACGCCGAGCTCGACCGCCAGTACTCCATGCTCCGCCTGGATGACGTTAGGGTACCGCAGATCGTCGTCACCCAAGGGGTCAATGTCGATCCCATTCCGGAGAAGGTTTTTCTGCGCTGCCGCGTGGTCATCCCGGCGACGGAAGACGATTATCGAATTTGCGACCCTTTTGGTTTCGGCTTCTCAGATACACTCTTTCGCGCCTATGAGACGCTGAGGGCACGCGGGGGCGACGACCAAGCGCTCCGTCACCGG
>JANORL010001306.1:0-1925 GCA_031415295.1 Polyangiaceae bacterium
CATCGTTTCCGAACAACAGGGCAAAGGAGCTGCGGCGCAGATTTTTTCGGCGACCGAAGCAGGAGCGATCGATGTGATTGCTCGGCCAGCGTGGATTGATCCCGCAGGGCCTCAAGCCGTGGCGTTGCGCGACAAGATCAAGATGCTCGCCGAGATCCCTGTGCTTCGTCGTTGGGCTGATGCGCCGCGGTCGGTGCGCTCGCGCCGAGGTTCTTTGGGGCGCACGTTTACGAAGGCGTCGGTCGTGGCCATTTGTGCGTCGACGGGTGGTCCAGCCGCACTCGCCGCGCTGCTGCCAGGCCTCGCTGCGATCGTCCCGAATGTGCCGATTCTGATCGTGCAACACGTATTGGCAGGATTCGACGAAGCGCTTGCAGATTGGCTCGCACAAGTCACGCAGCTACCGGTACGCGTGGCAACGCAAGGGATGGCGCTACGTGGCGGAGTCGTCGTGATTGCTCCCGAAGGCAAACACATGATCGCCCAATCGGCACACGTGCTTGGTGTTGTCGAAACGCCAGCGATAGCGAGTCACCGGCCATCAGGAACGCCACTGTTCGAATCGGTGGCGCGTCATTTTGGAGACGGCACACTCGCCGTGATCCTCACGGGCATGGGCAGCGACGGCGTTGATGGCCTCCGGGCCGTAAAATCCGCAGGAGGGAGCGTCATCGTGCAGTCGCCGGACTCCTGTGTAGTGAACGGCATGCCTGGCGCGGCCATCGCCAAGGGCTATGCTGACTCGATCTTGCCCATCGAGGAGCTTGCGCTGGAAATCGTCGACCGGGTCCGCGCTCCAGCGCGCCTCAAACATTGATGCTGTTGGTTTTCTGATATGGGTTCCTCGATGCAAGAAGCCGAGATCCCGAAACGGCTCGGGAAATACGAGGTCCTCCGCCGGCTTGCATACGGCGGCATGGCCGAGGTGCTTCTCGGACGGCTATCGGGCACGGATGGTTTTGCGCGGGACGTCGTCATCAAGCGTGTCTTGCCGCAATACGCGTCGAACGACGAGTTCGTTTCGATGTTTCGGGACGAAGCGCGCATCACGTCGCGTTTGCACCACGGCAACGTCGTGCAAGTCGTCGAGTTTGGCGAAGAAGACGGTCTGTACTTTTTGGTGTTGGAATACGTCGACGGCCCGAGCCTTGGCGCGATGCTGCACGAACTACGAAAACGCGGCGAACGCATGAGTGTTCCGGAAGTCGCGCATGTGGCTGTCGAAACGGCTCGAGGTCTCGACTACGCGCATCACAAGCTTGGCGAAGACGGGAAATCTTTGCAGATCGTTCATCGTGACGTGAGTCCGTCGAACATTTTGCTTTCACGCGAAGGCGTTGTGAAGCTCGCGGATTTTGGTATCGCCCGGGCACGTGAACGTTTGAGCCCTACGCAGGGTGGAGCGGGGACACTCAAAGGGAAATTCGCCTACATGGCTCCGGAAACGATTCTGCGCGGACGCCTTGATGCACGTAGTGATTTGTTCTCGTTCGGCGTGGTGCTTTTCGAGATGCTCACGGGCCGTAGTGCTTTTACGGGAGAAACCGAAGCACACACGATTTCACGCGTGACGATGGAAGATTTGCCTCCGCCGTCGACAATCAACCGAGCGGTTCCAGGCGAGTTCGACACGATTGTCATGCGGTTGCTTGACAAGGACCCGGACAAACGTCCGGCTCGAGGGCTCGAAGTTGTCGATGCAATTGGCAACTTGCGGCTGCACACGTCGCCTCCGCCGAGTGAACTTTTGATGGAAACCATTGCGCGGCTGTTTCCGATCAACCGTCGAGATGCGAGAATCACTGTACGTTCTTCCAAACCGCGGGTGATTGTCGTGGACGAATCGCGGACGTTACGAGCGCTGGTGCAGGCGAGTTTGGGGCAGAAGTACGTCATTGTGGAAGCATCGACGGGGGACGAGGCGC
>JANORL010001307.1:0-1885 GCA_031415295.1 Polyangiaceae bacterium
CCAATTTTCTTCCGCCAACGATACAAATAATGGACACGCCGTTTGCAGAACTTTCGCCGTGACGGACGCTTGTCTGATCGAAGCGGCGTAAGCATCGCTCTGCACGGTTGCTTCGGTCGCGATGACAGCAATGCGTGCACCGATGACGTGTGTACGGCTGGCGCACCGACGAATCCGAACTTGGCGCAAGGGACGGACTGTACACCTCAAGGGGGAATGGATCCGCTCGTTTGCGACGATATGGGTCAATGCGTCGGTTGCAATATCGCGACCGATTGTCCCGGTACCGACGACGAATGCAGCACGCGAACGTGTATGACGGGCGTTTGCGGCGTGAATTTCACGGCAAAAGATGTACCTGTTGCAGCTCAAACGAACAACAACTGCTTGGTGCACGTGTGTGACGGGAACGGCAATTTCGTCGACATTAACGACGATGCCGATCTGCCACTCGACGATGGCAATGCGTGCACGGGCGAAACGTGTTCCATGGGCGCGCCGAATCATCCCAACATGATCGATGGCTCGGCATGCAGCGATGGCGACCTCTGCACACCGATGGATACGTGTCAAATGGGCGCGTGCACAGCCGGAACGGCCATTACGTGCACGGCATCGGATCAATGCCACGTGGCTGGCACGTGTGATTCGATGACGGGTATGTGTTCCAATCCCGCAGCAATGGATGGCACCACGTGCAATGACGGCAACCTCTGTACCCAAACCGATGCTTGCACGGCGGGTAGCTGTACCGGGGCAAACCCGGTCATATGCACGGCTTCCGATCAATGCCACATCGCGGGCACATGTGACTCGATGACGGGCATGTGCTCGAATCCGGTGGCAATGGACGGAACGTCTTGCAATGACGGCAATTCGTGCACCCAAACGGATAGTTGCTCGGCCGGCAGTTGTAGCGGAGCAAACCCGGTCACGTGTATGGCTTCGGATCAATGCCACGTTGCAGGCATGTGTGATTCGATGACGGGCACGTGCTCCAATCCTGCGGCAATGGACGGCACTGTATGCGCGTCCAACATGATTCCGGGTGCGTGCACCATGGGCGCGTGCGTCGCTTGTGGCGACGGAATCAAGACTGGCGCGGAAGCGTGCGACGACGGCAATACGACACTTGGTGACGGCTGCAATGCAACCTGCGTCGTAGAATCGGGTTTTGCCTGTGCGGGCTCCCCGAGCGTCTGCGCGCCCATTTGTGGCGACGGCTTGATTCGCGGCACTGAGCAATGCGACGACAAGAATATGACGAGCGGCGATGGTTGCTCGAACGCTTGTCAGCTCGACATTACGTGCGGCGCTGGCGAAGTCGCGGTGATACTCACGAACAGCACTGCAGTGCCACTTCAAGACGCATTGGCTACGTTTGCGCACGGCAGCGCGATCAGCCAAATCACCATTGCCCAAGCGGGCGTGATTCGCAAAGTCATCCCGACGATCAATGTCGCGCATGCCAACACCGGACAACTCGATATTTTCCTTTCGTCGCCTTATGGGGTGCAACGCGTCCTCGCAAACGACGTTGGCACCGGCGCGAATTACACTGCGACGACGTTTAGCGACGCCGCAGCGACAATCATCAATGGCGCCGGACTGTTGCCTCCCTACACGGGCACCTTCAGATCGGTAGAAAGCATCTCGAATGCGGCAGGTTTCGCCAACCAAACGGCACCAGGTAATTGGGTGCTACGCGTTACGGACGATACCACCGGTACTGTCGGAATGCTCAACTCGTGGTCGATTGCCCTTTGCATAGATCCCGCCGTTCCGAGCGTCTGCGGCAATGGGTACGTCGAGCCAAACGAACAATGCGACGACGCCAATGCCATCACCGGTGACGGCTGCGCTAACTGTCAGCTCGAAATTACTT
>JANORL010001308.1:0-3712 GCA_031415295.1 Polyangiaceae bacterium
GCTCGTACCGGCCCGAGACGACTTCCGCATCCAAGCGGCCCGATCCCAAACGCCACGGTTCCAAGAAGTCCTATTGCAGCTATCGTATGCACACGTCGTCTCATCTTCGTTCTCTTGCTCTTTGCGTTGTCGTCCAGGTTGATAACCGAGTCAAGTTTTCGGACCATTTCGCAACTGCATCGTCGTTCTATACAGGCTTCGGCCATGCATGAGTAATAAGCGGCAAGTCGTGCTGGGCATGGAAACCTCCCAGCGTCGAATTTACGCAAAATCCGAAACTGATGTCAACACACGAAAAGTGGCCGGTGTTGTCTGCGGACCGCACGCCCTCGCCGATCAGCTCAAAGAGAATCACCGAATCCAAAAGGAACTCGAAGCATTGCCTGCGGATCACGATCGGGGACAAGAAAGCCGCGGATACCTTTTTTCGCCCTGCCACGACCGAGCCTGGCAACAAAGACGCGGCACCGGCTGGTGAGACGTCTAACCCAACTTCCCCGTAGAACCGCTCTGCATGCCGGTTTTCGCGTTGCGAAGCCGGCTTGCCGAACACTCGGCAAGCGTGGTCGCGGCGCGCAAGAGCTTTGCCAAGACGTTGGCGAGGTCTTTTCACGTTGCACCGATAACCTTCCAAGATCGTGGCCAGGTCTTTGTGCGATAGGCAAGGCGTTTTCCGTGGTAGGAGACCAGTACCCGCTCGGCGCGTAGGAGGCAGGTCGGGCGCTGGGAAGGCGGCTGCGTGTTGGGCGGCGCGGATTCCGTGGTCTTGGACAGGCGGGGTAGCGGCCTGAAATCTGGGTGTTCGATCGTCTCGAAACTCGTGGCGCAGCACCTCACCGCTCTGCGACAACAACCGTACGATCCCCCTTGACGCCAGGCACTGGCATGCGGTACGCACGCGCCCCCATGGCGATTGGCACCTCGATCAAGACCATCCAAGACATCATGCGTAAAGACACCGGCGTCGACGGCGATGCCCAGCGCATCGGGCAGCTCGTTTGGATGCTGTTCCTCAAAATCCTCGACGATCGGGAAATCGAAAAAGAAACCGGGCGCAAGCGTTATCGCTCGCCCATTCCCGAAACATTACGCTGGCAAGCCTGGGCCGCCAACGCCGAAGGAATCACCGGCGAAGCACTGCTCGCCTTCGTCAACAACGAGCTTTTCCCGCAGCTCAAGGATTTAAAAGGCGTCGAACCCCTCGTCTTGGTCATTCGTAGCGTTTTTGCCGACGCCTACAATTACATGAAAAGCGGCACGTTGCTTCGCCAGGTCATCAACAAGCTCAATGAAATCGACCTCAATCGTTCCGCGGATCGCCATGAAATAGGCGGCATTTACGAACAACTCTTGAGCGATCTGCGCGGCGCAGGTAATGCCGGCGAATATTACACCCCTCGCGCGGTCACTGCGTTTTTGGTCGAGCGCACCAATCCGCAAATTGGCGAAACGGTCCTCGATCCCGCGTGTGGGACCGGTGGCTTCTTGACCTGCACCATTGAACATTTACGCACCAAATACAAGAAAACCGACGCGGACGAGCAAACGATTCAAGCCTCGCTTCGGGGCATCGAGAAAAAGCCGTTGCCGCATTTGTTGTGCATGACCAATATGATTTTGCACGACATCGATGCGCCCACGCAGATTCGTCGCGACAATGCCTTGGCGCGGGCGGTCGCTGATTACAAGAAATCGGATTGGGTGGACGTTATTTTGACCAATCCGCCTTTCGGGGGCATCGAAGAAGACGGGATCGAGAATGCATTTCCCGCGGCGTTTCGGACGCGCGAGACGGCGGATTTGTTTTTGTATTTGCTCACCGTCCTTTTGAAGGACGGCGGGCGGGCGGCGCTGGTCCTTCCGGACGGGACTTTGTTTGGCGAAGGCGTGAAGACGCGGCTCAAGGAACGCCTTTTGGCCGAGTGTGATTTGCACACGATCGTGCGTTTGCCGAAGGGGGTATTTAGTCCTTACACGAGCATCAAGACGAATCTCTTGTTTTTTACGAAGGGCAAACCGACGCGCGAGGTATGGTATTACGAGCATCCGTATCCGGCGGGGGCGAAGAGTTATTCGAAAACGAAGCCGATGCGCATCGAGGAATTCGAGCCGGAGCGATTGTGGTGGAACGATCGCAAGGAGACGGATCGGGCGTGGCGGGTATCGATTGAGGAGATTCAGGCGCGTCATTACAACCTCGATATCAAGAATCCGCGGTCGGTGGAGGACGGGCCTGGGGATGCGGAGGGGTTGCTGGAGGAATACGGTCGTCTTCGGGGTGAAGTGGCTTCAGTGCGGGACAAGTTACGGGACGAATTACGGGCGGCATTGGAGGGGGCGGGTCGATGAGCCGCAACAAGAAGCGCGAGCAGTTGGCGTTGTTCGAGGCGCCTGCGGTCGTGGTGGAATCGGCGAAAAAGACGGTGGTGGGTGCGGGGCGGGTGGTGACGGAATTGACGCCGCAAGCGGAGCGATTGCTGGCGAATTTCGAGTTATTGGCCGAGGCGCCGGGGGGCGTGAAGAAGTTGCGGGAGCTTGTGCTTTCGCTGGCGGTGCGGGGGAAGTTGGTTCCGCAGGATCCGGGGGATGAGCCGCTAATTGAATTCTTGCGGTCGATTCGTGCACAAAGCACGCGCTCGCCGCGTGCATTGAGTGATGGTTCTGTGGAGGATTCTTTTCGATTGGCATCTTCCTGGTGTTGGGCAAAAATTTCGGAAATTTCTCAAGTCGTCGGTGGGATGCAAAAAACGCCTCACCGTTTGCCGAAGGAAAATCATTATCCCTATTTACGTGTTGAAAACGTACAGCGTGGTCGATTAGATTTAAGCCGTCTCGAGCGATTCGAATTAGTGCAGGGGGAGCTTGAGCGTTTGCGGCTTGAAGCCGGTGACTTATTGATTGTAGAGGGAAATGGTAGCGCCAATGAAATCGGACGGTGCGCAATTTGGGATGGATCGGTCCCCAATTGCGTGCATCAAAACCACATCATTCGATGCAGACCGTTCGCACAAGTGGAAAGTGCCTTCATTCTCCTGTTCCTGAATTCACCGATCGGCAGTAATACGCTGAAGAACTTGGCAATCACTACGAGCGGACTGTATAGCCTAAGTGTTGGCAAAATTCGCGAGGTATCCGTCCCACTCCCTCCTCTCCCCGAACAAAAGCGCATTGTGGCCAAGGTGGACGAGCTGATGAAGCTTTGCGACGAGCTGGAGGCTCGGCAGGCGAAGGCGCGGGAGACGGGGGCGCGGCTGACGAAAGCGGCGCTCGAATCGCTCGCGAATGCCGAGGGGCCCGCGGAGCTGGCGGAGAGCTGGCAGAGGGTGGTGGGGAATTTCGAGGGGCTGATTGGGCGGGTCGACGATGTGAAGCGGGTGAGGGAAGTGGTGCTCTCGCTGGCGGTGCGGGGGAAGTTGGTGGCGCAGGATCCGAGGGATGAGGCATTGCAATGGTCTTTTCCTGCTCTCATTCCACTCGACCAAGAATTAAGTGATGGAGTGAACTTGCCTGATCAATGGCGAAATTGCAAATACCAGGCAATCACTTCTCTCATTACTAGTGGTTCCCGCGGATGGAAAGAATTCTATTCTACTAAGGGCGCCATATTCATTCGCACGCAGAACATCAAGACCGACAAGCTCGTCCTGGATGACGTGGCTTTCGTTGATTTGCCAAAATCTGAGGAGGGGATGAGGGCACAGGTGTCGAAAGA
>JANORL010001309.1:0-4660 GCA_031415295.1 Polyangiaceae bacterium
CGACTCGTTATCGCACTGCGGGAGCGTGATCGCTTGCGGAAACAAGCTGCATTCGCGGAGATCGCAAAACTCGGCGCGCGAACGGCGGAATTTACGAGTATGGTTCGTTGGCTTGTCGAGGAGCATCTGGGCGCGTATTGGGACAAACTCCCAGGCATGCCTGCTTAATGAAGTAATTGTCCTTTACACGCAGGCCATTCCCACGCCTCTATCCCGCACGACGCTTCCACGATCACCCCTCGGGATTGCCTTCTTTGAGAAATTTCGTCGCGCTTGCCGACGTAAGCTTGAAATTCGCAGCGACACGTGTCCGCGTCACGACCTCGCCCGCTTTGTCGAACACCGTCAGAAACGCATGCGGATCGTCCTCGTCGGGCACCACATCAAGGTCCACTTGTACCCGCGCTCCATCCGCGGTGACCGTATTGAGGCTCCGATGGAGTTCGTTTTTGCGCTGCTGGAGCGTTCGTGCTCGCACTTCGTTCGCCGTCTTGACCAACGTGGCGAATGCGTTCGTGTCGATGGGTTTCGGGTTTTTCTTGTCGCGCCCCATTGTCCACGGACCAATCAATGCGGGTTCCGATTCGCCGTCACGGGTCATCTCCACCGCCCACCCGTCGTCGTCTTCATTCTTGATGACTCGCGCGGACCAACCGTCCCCTTTCCAATGCTTCACATCCTGCTCTTCAGGTCGGAGCGGGCGCGGTTGGCCATCAAGGTTGTCATCCAGAACGTCGGGTGTTTCGTTGTTTTGGTTCATCGGTGCACCGACTGTGTGCCAGTCACCTTCTCACTTGTCCAGTGATTTGTTTCGACTTTCTGCGCCAGTTGCTTTTTTTGGGTCGAGTGCGTGTGCGAGCTTTCGGATTGGTGCGCATGTGGACCTTGGTCGAGCGCACGACGGATCAAAGCAAGAAGCTGAGGCGGAAGCCGAGTTCGGTTCCGTAAAACCGTGCAAAGTCGATTCCGCGACCGTGGGAACTCGAATAAATGATTTCCGGGGTCATGATCGATCCGTGCGATGAACGCACATCTACGCCCGCGCCGATTGTTCGATAACGTAGTGGCTCGCGATCGAGTCCCCCGCGGAAACCTTCGCGAGCAGCAACAAAATCATTGTCGATAAGTTCAAAGTAGCCCGAGACAAACGGATGAAGCGTGTTGGTGGCGCGTACGCTCACCCGCAACTCGGATTGGAATGACCCACGCATACCGCGAA
This sequence comes from Polyangiaceae bacterium, assembly GCA_031415295.1. Taxonomy (GTDB): domain Bacteria; phylum Myxococcota_A; class Polyangia; order Polyangiales; family Polyangiaceae; genus Polyangium. The sequence goes on from JANORL010001309.1 coordinate 1,220, forward strand.
TCGAGCCTGGATTGATGGGAGGCGTAAACAGGCGCGCGCCTAAAGCTATTTGCGTGGTGATGCGATCGCGCCAAAGTTTCTGTTCCCAAGCAAGCCGCAGCTTGAAGTATTCGTAGGCACTGAAGTTGGCATTGTCGAAGCGCGTAATGGCTCCGAAATGATCGAGGTAGTCATTCATGTACCGCTGCAGGCTTGCAGCGTGGTCGCTTTCGTGGAACCAGCCAATCGCGAAAAACAATCGACCACCGGGCGGCAGAATCGCTCGCGCGAGACTCGGCGCTTCCCAATGCGTATTGAGGCCGATATTGGCACGGAACGATTCCCAGGGTACGGGTTGCTCGTCGGTAAAGTTGACCAATTCGAGGAACCCTTCGAGGGCGATGGCCGCGCGTAGTCGTCCAAGTGGACCACCGACGAGGACAACACCTGCGCCGGTCATTGCTTGCCAACGCCCGCCGAGGATTCCATAACGGAGCATAACCCGATCGGGATCCGAACTGGGTTCGTCGTGCAAGAACTGGTGAACGGTCAAAAGCGATTGGACCGACTCCTTCGTGTCGTCGGCTCGAGTGGGAACAGCACCTAGCGTCAATACCAATGCGATGGCAATCGATGCCGCGCGTGGAGATCGTCGTTTACGATAGCCGATTCGATGTAATCGGCTGAATAGGTTCAGCATGAGTTGGCGTGTCACTCGAGCATTTTCGCGAGCGCCTCGGGATCCCCTCGCAAACCGAAGAGCGCGCCGCATGACATGCATATACGGCAATGCACGAGACCACCTACGCTAAATACTTTCTTGAGCGTCGAGCTGCGCTTCAGGGTGATGCACGTACTTTCGATGTGCCCTTCTTCAATCTTTGCCGAGCCACATTCCGGACAGTCTGCGTTGCGCATATCTTGTACCTCGCGTAGGAGAGTCAACCTTCGTGTGTCCGCCGTTCAAACGAATTGGCGGCATCCGCGACGCTATCACCAGCGTGTTTTCGTAGCAAGCGAAATCAAGTTGGTCCTGCTGAGCATTCGTCAACTTCGTCCGCGTACCATTCGAGCGAAGTTGACGTGTGCAAATGGGGTTATGGTGTGTTCATTGCGGCTGGTAGGGCAGCGTGTCGAATGCTCCGCCGTAATACAGCCCGACTTTGCGATTGGATTCGGTTCCTGCCAAACTACAATTGCCCGCCGTGCCGAACACCTTGCCGGTGAAATCCGTGTAGGAACAGAAATTCTCGGCGGCGTTACGCAAACGAATGGGGAAGTTCGTATCGAAGCCGCCTTGGTCGTATTTTTCGAGCGACCATCGTTGTTTGTCCGTACCATCGCAGGGCGCGGCAATGACAGTCCACGGGCCGATTAGAATGCCTTTTTGGCTCAAGCATTCACCATTGGCCATATTTCGGAAACCAAACGCCGTGCCATCCGGGACCATTTCCCATTGCTGTTTGGGATCGGCCGGTTCGCAGGTGGTCGTGGATTCCACCTGTCCATCGCCGAGAATCAAACAACGGTCGGAGATCTTGAAGCGAATGAGGACAAAAGCCGATTTGTCGTCACAAGCGTCACCCACGCCGTCTTTGTCCGTGTCGTCCTGGGTCGTATTGGCAATGTTTGGGCAATTGTCGTTCGCATCGGGTATGGCGTCGCCATCCGTATCGGCCCCGGTGCAAGCACCCATGACGGCAACCGGACAGATGTTGCCGTGACAGCTCCAATCGGGAAAGTCGAACGCGATTTTGGCTTCAGCGGGCGCGCAATCTTTGCCCTCGAAAGGATCGACCGAACACGAGGCGTCGTAAGAACCGCCGCCGCGCGTTTTGTTCTTGATGACGGAGTGGGAAACCACGGTCCCGGTGTAGTCCCCGGTTATCGTCATGGTTCCTCCTTCATTACCATTACCGCTGAAATCGGTGTCTTGAACGATTTTGCCATTTACGACGAGGTTTACTTTTCGCATCGCGGTCATGCCATTCTCTTCTACTTCGATGGTGACCGCGTGTGCGCAATCGGTATATGTCTGCGTGCTGATCGCGCGTAAACCATCGAGACTCACGTCCCAAGCGACGCTGCCGGAATCACATTTTGCGGACCAATTGCCCGTACCGCCCGGATTTTCGCAATTGTTCATCAAACAGCGGACTTCGTCCAGCCAAACTGTCGTCGCCTTGACCAATTCCTGATTGGACCACGGCACGACAGGATCACAACTTGCTTTGCAAGCTTCGCTTTCGACGACATAATTGGCTTCGTCCGATCCATTCGACCATGCTATGCGAATCACGTTGAATCCACATTTAGGCACGGCTAATTGGCGCGACGCGTCGAGTTTATTTGCACAATTGCCACCGTTCCATTCAGCCACGGACCCGTCCGTCGTAAAGCAGATGGTGGATTCTTTGTCGAGATTGATCACCGTGACGAGCGAACCCACTTCAGGGAGGGTCGTTGCACTCGGGGGATCAAAGTGCGGAACAGGCGCCACAATGCTACTGTTTCCGCAGCTCATCAGGGTACACGCGAGCAATCCAGTCGTAAGGTGAAGACGCATGTCCACAACATATCGCGCTTCGCAGTTCTGCAAAGTGAAAATGATGCAACCAGAGTGCTTCTTGCGTTTACTGTGCTGGCAAACAGGCTCCCATGGTATTGAGAAAAACGTGAAAGGACTTTCACACAGGCGAGCGCGTGGACGCAGACAAAGCAGGCTTCGTCCATTGTGGCACGAACGAACCAATGACGAGTTATTTTGCGCGACGCCACGCTTCAAGAATGTTCAAGAATGACGCCGCGCGCGAATCCATTGTCGTTGTGGTGGTAATATCGCGGAACTGAAGAAGACTCGTTAGATGTTACGATCCACCTAGCCTGACGATACCGGTCGCACATTTGCGGAGTCTCCCAGGCACTCGACTTTTCGAAGCGGCCACGCCAATCACAGCCATTGGTACAGCGATTGTGGATGACCGGCACGTTCGCACAATTGCGAGCGTGACAAATTTCGTCACGTTGATTTAGAGACTTGCGGACCGTGAAGCTGGCATGCGAACATCATCCGCATGGTCACTCGCCTTCGTTCTCTCGCGTTCGCCGTTCCGTTTGCCCTTGCCACGATCGCGGCTACGCCTTTCGCCGATGCTTTTTGCGGTTTTTACGTCGCTGGCGCCGATGAAAAACTCGTCAACAATGCCACGATGGTGGTCTTGATGCGCGAAGGTACGCGAACCGTGCTTTCGATGCAGAACAACTACCAAGGCCCGCCGGAAAACTTTGCGATGGTGGTTCCGGTGCCGGTCGTGTTGCAAGAAGAAAACGTCAAGACGTTGCCAATGGAGATCTTCGATAAGATCGACAAACTCGCGTCGCCGAGGCTGGTCGAATATTGGGAGCAAGATCCATGTATGCCGCCTCGTCTGCCGGAGGAGAACATGCCAAGGCCGGGGGCGC
>JANORL010001310.1:0-2439 GCA_031415295.1 Polyangiaceae bacterium
AAATCGATGATCCATCGCGTCGGCTTTTGGTCGATCTCTCGATTTACATCGCGGCCAATCAAGAAGGGCCGAATCACCTTTTCCGACGTCGGATCGCTGGCGAGGATCTCCGCACGTTGTTCGTCCGTCAATACGAACTCAGCATTCCCCGGCGTAACTCCCATAAAGCAAAGACTTTCGTTTGCCTCTAAAGTCCCCGCTGCGGTCACATCCATGCTTTCGGTCAACGACGGCGATATCGTGGACACCTCTTTCCCCTCCAGGGTCCGGATTCCGTCAAAAGGGGCCATGACCCAATTCACGATGCCAATATGCACTGCGGCTTCACCCGGCCAAGGATACGACTTCCACGCATCCGTGATCGTTCCTCCGCGCTCCACGAGCAAATCAATGCTCGCCTCGCGGCTCTCATTTTGCGCAATCGAATTCGTACACACGAAACCCGCTCGCTCTTTTTCACGCAAAACGTTCAGCGCGTGCGTAAACCAATACGTCACATAATCCGCCGCGCGGTTCTTCGGATGGAGCCTGAACAGTTCCTCGACGTATTCGTCGCCGAGTTCTCGCCGCAATTTACGCACGCCCAAATACGGCGGATTGCCAACGATGGCCAATTCTCCCTCCGGCCGCGGCCAATCCGTCAGCAATGCGTCCGCGTTCCGAATCGTTTCGTCTAGATTCTTCAGCGGCAAGGTTTGTTCGTCCAGGCCGAGTTCGCGAATCGCGAGATGCTCGCCAATCCATAAGACCACGCGCGCCAAAAACGCCGCAAAGGGATCGATTTCGATTCCGTGAAGTTGCGTCAATGTGAAATACGGCCTGGCCGGCGCTGGCTTGATGTCCGCTTTTCGCTTCGCTACTTTTTTCTGAAGGGCGTACCATTTGTCCGCAAGCGCAGCTTCCAACCGTTTCATTTCGCGATAGACCACGTACAAGAAATTCCCGCATCCACACGCAGGGTCCAGCACGTGGTACCGCTGCATTGCAGTTATGGCTTCTTCGGCGTCTTTTTGGGTTTTGAGCGCTCGAATTCGTGCACGCCAAGGCTCGATCACCGTTGGCATCACGACGCGCGCGATGTCCGCTTCTCGCGTAAAATGCGCGCCTAATTCGTGTCGCCTCGTGGGGTCGAGCGCTTGCTCGAAAATGGAGCCAAAAATCTCCGGCCGCACGCCAGACCAATCATAATCTTTTGCTGCTGACCAAAGATCCTGGAGCTGCCCCGTCGATAACGTGATTCGCGGCGGGCTCCGGTCAAAAAGCGGACCATTGATGTACGGTGCAAATGCGTTGCTCTTTTCCCCCTGGTTCCTTTTGCCGAAATCGGCGAAGAGCGCGAGGACCGGATCGAGTTTCTCATCCGCCACGGCTCGCTTCATTACGTCCGAAAACAACTTCGGCGGCACGAGTTCCGTATCTTCGGCGAACATGGCAAACACGCATTGAAGGACCAGTTTCGATACGCGCTGACGTTCTTCCTCCTCGTTTTCCGAGGTCATCACTTGTTCGCGCACGACTCGCCCGAGCATTTTCGCAATTTCGGCGGTGACTTGCTCGGATCGACCTACGAGATCCGGCTGGTCTCCACGCAAGAAAAGCAGCGCATCCCCACGCGCCGGGAGTTCTTCCAGCGAAAAACAAAGCTTTGGCGCGAGGTGCCCAGTATCGTCGTTCGTGTCGTAAATCCAAAATTCGTGAAAATTGCAAAGGACCATGTACCGCGTGCGCGCTCGCGACCAATACCGGAGCACCTGCTCGTGGTGATCTTGCAGCTTCTTCTCGCTTGGCGATTTCATTTCCCAGACGCACACCTTTGGCAAGAACATGTCCATGCTCTCGGCGGTGTATTGGGGTTTTGCTTCCCCAAAAAGGTCCGCTTGCGCCCCTGCACGCGCGATCCCTCGCGCTGGCATCTTGAGCGGATGTTGCTCGAAGATGGTGCCTGGTTCGTAACTCACTTCGTAAATCTCGAGCAACTGAAACAAGAAGTGCTGCGAGCCTGCGCGTTCCGTGCCCTGAAATGCTCGCCAATTGTTGACGAACCCTTCGAGACGCCCAGGAAGTTCACTCTCGAAGGTGCCTTGTGTTTTCTCTCGACCAGCCATCGCGCGCGACGCTAGCACGCATCCAGGAAAAGTACCGCGATCATCTACGTGTTACGACGCATACGCGCTGGCTTTGGCAAGAGCCCGTGCCGAAGGAGCCCTTCAACGCATCCGAAGAGCCCGTCGACGGGCTGTCGTGCGACGTCCGAGCGCGTAACGTCTACGTCGACAGAGTCCAAGCAGCCGTCGACGTGAATGGTTGCCATGATGACGCCTCGCAAGAGCACGTCGACGCAATCCGAGCAGCCATCGACGCATCGGCGGAGCTATCCGACGTGGTTGTGGAGTTAGTCGACGTGGTTGTCCAGCTAGTCGACATGATTGTGGAGCCTGT
>JANORL010001311.1:0-2909 GCA_031415295.1 Polyangiaceae bacterium
GTGCAGGCCAGCGCATGGTCCTCGGTCCCCTGCCAGGTGGTTCCGTATTGCTGAGCGACAATGCGGAGCTCGTTCAGGATTAACGCCTCGACGAGAACAACAGATACGTAGCGGTCGAGCATTGTCGACACGTCTCCATCAACACACGAACGTTTCTCCTTCCCGCCTTCTCGCCTTTCACGTATCGTCGCCACAAGACGTTCATGGATAACCTCGAACTTCGCTTTTCGGCGCAAGACATCCACCTGTCGGTCCGCAGTTTCTCCGTCGTTGAGGAACTGTCGACTCCTTTCGACATCTCGATCGTTGCTCGTTCCCCCGACGAAGACATCGACCTCGATGTTATCGTTGGTCACGGCGCAGCATTCAAAGTCGCCGGCTCCCTTGCTTGGAGCGGGATCGTTCAGTTCGCCGAACAAGTTGACGTGGAACCCGATGGTTTGTCCACGTACTTCGTGCGGATCGTTCCTGGTTTGTCGCGTACGTCTCTGCGCCGGAACAACCGCATCTTCCAGCACCTGTCGATCCCCGACATAACGAAGAAACTGCTCGCGGATTGGGAAATCGAACCCGTCCTGGAACTCGATGCGACCGACTTCCCTAAACTCGACTACCGCGTACAATACGGAGAAACCGACTTCGTTTTTCTATCGCGTCTTCTTGAAGAAGCCGGCATCAGTTACCACTTCCGCGCGCCCGAACCAGGCAGCGACGCTCCAAGTCAACTGGTACTCGTCGCTGATCCAAGTGCCAGCGAATCTCGCGGATCGATGTTGTACATCAACAACCTCGAGCAAGCCAAAGGCATCGATGCAATCACGCACGTGAAGGTTTCGCATCAGGTTCGTCCGGGCCGTGTGACGCTGCGCGATCATGATTTCCGCAGACGTCCCGATTTTCAGCTCATCGCCAACGCCAAGTGCTCCCTCGATAGTGAAAATCGCTACGAAAGTTATCAATACACACCCGGTGCGTTCGTGATCGATCCGGGCCGCGTGGATGAGCGAGAAGGGAAAAACCTCGCCACCCGCAGGCTCGATGCGGGTCGTCAAGGCCGACGAAAAGTTTTGTTTCAAACGACCGCCCTGCCACTTTCACCTGGAGATGTCTTCAGCATCAAGGCGCATCCTCGTGCAGATCTTGGCCAAGACAAACGATTGCTTCTGGTGCAACGAACGTTGGAAGGGACGAGCGAAGGGGAATGGGTGAGCACGGGAATGGCTGTGTTTGCTGATGATCCGTATCGTCCGGGGCTTGTGACGCCCAAGCCGCGCATGGGCGGATTGCAAAGTGCCGTCGTGGTGGGACCAGCCGGCGAAGAGATTCACGTGGACGAGTTTGGGCGAGTGCGCGTGCAATTCCATTGGGATCGCGAAGGGAAATACACGGACGAGAGTTCGTGCTGGATTCGCGTGAGCCAAGCATCGGCAGGACGAGGGTTTGGCTTGGCCGCTTTGCCTCGCGTTGGCCAAGAGGTGCTGGTGGACTTTCTCGAGGGTGACCCGGACCAACCCGTGGTGGTGGGCCGTTTGTTTAACGGAACGTCACCGCATCCATACAAGTTGCCCGATCACAAGACGAAAACTTCGTGGAAGAGCGATACGTCTCCAGGTTCAGGCGGCTTTAACGAGATCACGTTCGAGGATGCCAAAGGCAAAGAAAAGGTTTTTGTTCACGCCCAAAAGGATCGTGACGAAGTCATTCGCGAAAACCAATTGACGCAAATCGGCAAAGACCTCGATGTGCAGATCGGCGAAAACGAAAAGCACAAGGTCGGTGGCGATCAAACCTGGCACGTGACCGGGTCGAGAACGACTCGCGTCGAAAAGAACGATATTCTCGTCGTAGGCGGCGATTGCCACATTCAACTTGGCGAAACGGGCGCATCGCTCTCGAATGGGCGCGTCGTCTTGTCGACGGGCAAGGCATCGCTCACGATTGCGGGCGGAGACATTTTCCTCGATGCCAGCGGGAGCATTAAAATCAATTCGGGAGGACTCACAGCAATTGCCGGCAAAGAAGTGCATGTTGATGGTTCGCCCAATGTTTTGTTGAATACGGCGGGTGGTGGCGCTCCGATGCCCATGTCGCTCGGGACGCTGGAAGTCGCGCTTGCGGACCTGGATATTCCAGAAACCGTCAAATCCGTTGCGAAATCGCTAAAGGCGCAGATTTTTGACGAAATCCCGGGTGGATTCGATGAAGAATCCATCGAAGGCGCGCTCAAGAAATTGCTCGAAGTGCCTCCGAAGACGATTGCAGATGCACCCGGTTATTTGATGATGCCGGAAGCGATCAATGAACAGTTGATGGCGCAAATCGACAAGATTCTCGCAACGCCCGAGCTGATCATGTCCACCATTCTCGATCGGGTGGCGCTGGAACAACAAAAACTTGCCGATCGGATTGAACAACTGCGCGCTCGTGCGGGCGAAGTCGTAGGCGACGTGCAGGAAAAGATTCGCGGCGCGGTGGAAGATTTGCGGGCGCGGGCCGAAGCCGCGAAACAAATGGCCATTGCAAAATTCGAGGAAGTCAAAGCGAAACTCGAAGCAGCAAAGGCGCAGGTTCAAGCCAAGATTCAGGAACTCCGCGGGAAACTCGAAGAAGCCAAAGCCCGTGCGGAAGCGCTTGTCGAAGAATTCAAAGGCAAACTCGAAGCGGCCAAACAAGCGGTCATTGGCAAGGTCAACGAAGTCAAAGAGAAGTTCGAAGAAGCCAAAGCCCGCGTGCAAGCGAAGATCGACGAAATCAAGGGTCGAATCGAAGCTGTCAAAGAACAGGCCAAAGCGAAGATCGACGAAATCAAGAATCGTATCAACGAGGTCAAGGAACAAGCCAAAGCGAAGGTCCAGGAAATCAAGGATCGCGTATTGGCGATGAAAGACCAGGCCGTCGAGCGATTCCAG
>JANORL010001312.1:0-9957 GCA_031415295.1 Polyangiaceae bacterium
TCTCGATGCGAAGGACGATCCCGTGTCTGTCTCTCTGAATCATGCCGAAGTCGACCAAATGTTACCCAATGCTGATGCTGCCGTCTTGGATAATCCGGCGAAAGGGCCGTTGCGGGTGATTACGTTCATTTCGTCGCGACCGCTTCACGTCAAACAAATCGAGGCGCTTCCATCAGGATCCCTCTCACTGGAACGATTGCGTGCGCAGTTTCCAGGTGCAGAGCTCAACGAAAAAACACTTGATTGCCGCCCGTGAAAACAGTGGAAAAAAACATGAAATCGCCTGCCATTGCTGCATTTGCCCTGGGTACTGCTCTCCTCACCGCGCCAAACGATGCGATTGCGGCGCCACGCCGCACCACTTTCGCGCTGGTGGTGGCGAACAACCGTAGCCCTGTTCTTAACCGTCCTGAGCTGAAGTATGCCGACGATGATGGTGTCAAATACGCAGAAGTTTTCGAGACGATCGCATCCCCTGCGAATGTGTACCTCTTGACCGAGCTCGATAGCGATTCCGCCAAACTCTTCCCTCGCTGGAATGGGAGGACTCGTCCCCCGACAAAGGCCGGGGTGAAGACTGCCGCTGAGCAGATAGCGGCAACCGCGCGCAAGGCGCTCGACCAAGGTGACGAAGTCGATTTCTATTTCGTCTTCGCGGGTCATGGTGACCGAGACCAAGCCAAGGGGTTCATCGAACTGAGAGATGCACCATTCAACACAGATGAAGTCGAAGCATTATTAAAATCGATACCCACGACCCACACCCACGTCATTGTGGATAGTTGCAACTCGTACTTCGTTCTCAATGCCCGAAAAGCCGGAGGCAGCCGCGCCGCCATATCCGAAGACGCACGCAAGAGTTTGTCCAAACGCTTGCCCAACGTTGGCGTGTTTCTATCCACGAGTGCCGAGGCCAAGGTGTATGAATGGTCCGAGCTGCAGGGCGGCATTTTCAGTCATGCCGTCCGATCTGGGTTGCTTGGAGGTGCCGATGTCAATCACGATGGCAATATCACGTACGACGAATTGAGCGCTTTCGTCGGCATTTCCGCAAGGAACGTCAAAAACCCAAATTATCGACCCAATGTTTTTGCGCACGGTCCCAACGGTCAGAATGGCGGGAGCGTCTTTCACGTCCCGCGCGCCAAGGGTCCGAGCATCAAGCTCCCTCCTGCCCCTCGGATGCGACTCACCCTGCGCGATGCCGAGGGTCTACCGTGGATCGACGTGCATAAGGAGGAAGGCGCGGAACTTACCCTGCATCTCCCACAACGACTTGCAGAAAGTGTCGTCGTGGAGGAGAGCGAGGTCGACACACAACAAACTCGGATTGCGCGAACGTACGAATTTGCGCACCTCTCGAATACCGAACCTTTGCTACTCGCAGAAGCGACGCCCTCATCACCTTCGCCGCTATTGGCAAGTGCTCGTGGACCAGACGAATCGTTGCGCCTGCTCTTCGCAGCGCCTTTCGGTCCGCGCGCGATGGCGGCCTACAAATTGGAGAAGCGGGAGGAGCCCATTTATGGCGTCTCGCTTGAGGACGTGGACCGAATGCGCCTGCTGCTTGCCCAAGTCTCCAGGGCCGAACGCGATGGGCGGTGGGCGAGGGGTGGCGTAATTGTGGGGCTCGGTGGCATTTTGCTCGCTGGAGACCTCGGCATGCGGCTGGCTTATCCCGCGGAGCATGCTGCACGCACAGGCACATCTTCTTTGATATGGGGTAGCCTGAACGTGGGTCTTGGTTTGACGACCATTCTTGCTCCTCGAGAAGGGGAGAATCTTTACCCCAAGTTCGTGCGGAATCTGAATGCAGCTGGGCTTGCGGGTGCGGCACATGTGGTTGCTAGGACCGAACTGGAGTTGTTCGATCTGGCTCGATGGTGGCGCGGATATCGTCTCGGGTCGGGTATTGCCGGCGGGGGTGTATTTGCCCTGTCGATGGGTATGCTTGTCGCGACCAGTTCTGACGAGAACGTTCGGGAGTTGATCTCGTTACGCACGATGAACGCGCTCAACGCATGCACGGGCCTTTTTTATGTGGGAATGGGCTTAATCCCCACGCCGGTCGAGCGTATGGCCGAACTTTGGCGCAACGATCCGGGCCGCTTGCAACTGGAAATGCCCAGCTTTTCGATCACCCCAACCATTGGTTTGGGTCATATCGGCGTTCACGGGACGTTTTGAGCGTTCCACCATCGAATATCAAGCGGGCGAATCTCGAATATCACGTCAGTGCTGTTTGTCTTCGTTAACTTTGCTGCCAGGTACCCCAATGGCCACGGAAGGAGTTACGACAATGGACGAACTGGAAGTCGAGAACCGCGTTCGTGAGCTGATTTCCGAAAAGGAAGTACGAGACGCCGCTGGTTTGGCGCTCTACGGAACTGTGGAAAACGGTCGAAGTGACGGGTATGGCGTCCGCGTTTTCGGACACCTTCGAGCCATCATGAAAAACGATCGCGAAGCCAAAGAGGTGTTCTTCAAGTTCTCGTGTGTCGTGCTCGAAGACATTGCCGCATTTCGCGGTGAACTCTCGCTGAAATCCTGGTTGTACGGTGTTGCCTACCGCGTTATGGTCGAGCACTGGAAAGAGCGTAATACACGTAGCGAGTTTCAATTCACACGGAATGATGACCGCGCGTTTCACGGGCGAGCGAGCATCGACAGGTGGGACGAGTCGCCAATCAAAGACGCTTTGCGCCAGCTCTGTTCACAGCTTCCTAAAGACGAGCAAACCATTCTCATTCTGCGTATTGAACGCGACATGGATTGGTACGAGCTTGCGCGCGTATTTTTGGATATCGAGGAAGCGACTAACGCTGAACTCTTGCAATTCGTCATGAATCGCCGAAAGCTTCGGTTCAATCGCTCCAAAGAAAAAGTCCACACGCTCGCCGCTGTAAAGGCGCTGCTGGTGAAGAAATGCTGATGTCGTGGGATATCTCGAGTGGCATTTGCTGTGGTAAACTCCTGTAATGGTTGCCGCACCACCCTGTGCACGGCGCTCAATCACGTGTTGCATGGTGGCCCATCAACGCTCAGCATTCAACTTCGACGTTTCCACGCGTTTGGGTGGCGATGAAGGTGCAGCACCGCGATTACGAGCACCAGGGGCTCGTCGAGAAGGAAAAAGACGCCGTAGGGGAAAACTCGAACGAGTGCGCGATGTACGCCTCGTTCAATTTCTGGAAATTGTAATGGGTTTTCGATAGCGCGGCGGAACGTGAGGTCCACTTCGGACTCGAACCGGAGCCCAAGGTTTCGACGCTCTCGCTCGTAGTGAAGCGCGGCCTCAAAGAGTTCGTCCTCCGCTTCCCGTCGCAGCTCGAGCCGTCTCATCGTTGCGCAACATGTAGGCGAGACAGTAGGTCTTGGCGTGCCTCGTCCCACGAGCGGCTCGAGCCTTGACCATTTCTGTACGCGCTCAGGCGTTCCGCTATGATTTCGCGTTGCCAGTCGAGAACGGGCACCGCTTCAGGATGCATGGCCACGCGGTCCAACAGAGCTTGGACATAGTCGATCTTTTCGGCCGGGGAAAGGTCGTCAAAGCCTGGGGGGGGCATCGTCGGGAGCGCCATCACGCCAGCATAACGCAACCATTCGCAAAGATCACCTCTGGCAAATTTTTCGTCAACTCGGGTCCCTCATGAACAACTTTCGTCGAGCTATCTTCACGCTTCGACAAGCAGACGAACGAGTGTCTTGACGGGTTTGGACATCAAGGGTTGCGCGATTCGATACGTCGTTGTGATTGGCGGCGAATCCATCGGTCGCTTTGGTGATTGAGGAATATTTTGCAGGAAGCGATCGCGATGCTGGTGGCTTGGCACGGGTCGTGTTAGCTCCAGTGTCCGGACGTTTTAGAGGGTGTTGATCGGGGGGGGCGAGCGGTGTGAGGGTAGGGAGGACGACGGAAGCGTACATCGTACGCTGAGTAAGTCCGACCGACGCGTCGCACCGCGCAGCAGCCTGAGCAACACCCTCTCAGGAAAGGCGACGAATATGCACCGGATTTTGGTTGGTCTTGATGCTTCACCACGAGCGCAGGGGGTCCTCGATGCGGCAATCGACTTGGCGAAACGCACGGGAAGTAAGCTCATTTTGGTGCGCGCTATAGGCATTCCCATCGAAATTCCGATCGAAGCGTACGCCATGCCGCCTGCGTCGCTGGAAGGTTTGCTGCGCGAACAGGCGCAAAAGTACATAGATCACATCGAAGAGAAGGTGCCTGCGGAACTCCGTGGTGGGACGAAAGTCGCGGTAGGAACGCCGTGGCAAGCGATCTGTGAGATGGCGAAAGACGAAAATGTCGACCTCATCATGGTCGGATCACACGGTTATCAAGGGCTCGATCGATTGATCGGCACGACGGCTGCAAAGATCGTCAACCATGCCGATCGATCCGTGCTCGTCGTGCGCGATGCTCAACGTCTGACGTCTTGAAGGGCGCAAAAGGTGCGCACGTCGTGCATGACGTGCGCACGTTCCGTCACTTGGTTTGGATATTGGCAAGGTTCGTATCGACGTACCGGGCAGTGGCTTCCGCTCCCGTCAGGTACGTGTCGTAGCCTGCGTTACCCCGCAAGTATCTTTCGTAAAACGCCGTCACGTACGCTCGCGACAAACTGTTGACCGTCGCATTGTCGGTCGTGGCCATGTTGCAAAAGCTGCATGTGCCACCACATGAAGCGACATCGTCGAGGAAGCTCATATGATTGGCTCCTTTGATGGTGACCGACAGGCTTGGGGGATTCGCACCCATGAAAAACGTCGCGTAGTTTTCGGCTGCTGGTGCGCAAGGTTGAAATCCGCCTGAAGCGTCGGTGATTTCTCCTAAGAAACCCGTGGGGATTTTGAGTTGCGGCATGAGGGCCGACACGTCGACGCATGCGGGAGGATTGCATCCGCCTCCGGGGCCACCTCCACCATCGACCGGATCGAGCACGATGCTGGCTTTGATGCGCGAATCAATCGTTGCGGCGAGAAGTGCGAGTTTGCCGCCAAGCGAATGTCCGGTCATACCGACGTTCGCGGTATCCGCGTTGAGTTCGGGTTTGCCGCTCGCCCATTCAATGGCGGAAATGAGGTCTTTGGCATTCTTTGGATTGTCCTGGCCAAAAAAAGACGCCGGAAAATCCGCGGTGATGGCGACGTACCCAAACGTTGCGAGGCGTTTGATGTAATTTGTGTATTGTGTGGCTGGGAGCTGGAATCCGTGCGCCACGATCACGACGGGATAAGGTCCAGGTGTTGGGCCCCCCGCGGGATAAAATGCACGCATGGGGACTTTGTTGCCCGTTGTTGCATTGGTGTATTGCGCATCGGTTAATTCTAGAATGGCGTACGGACCATTCGCATTGGGATCGTACACAGCCATCATGCCGCCGCTGCTCGTGCCGCTGCCCGTTCCGGATGTGCTAGCACCCGTTTCCATGCCGCCTGCACCACTGCCAGCGCCACCAGCACCACCAGCACCACCCGAAGCGCCTGATCCCGAAGCACCCGTGGGTAAAAGGACTGTTCCATCGCCGCCACAACCGGCCCAGACAAGACCCACAATTCCCAAGACAATGCCGAAGTTTTTCACGACCATACTCCTTTGATCACCGCAAATGTACCCGCGCACCAGTCGGTAGATTAAGTGCGCGGCTATGCAGTGAATTCAGTCGTCATTTGAATCCCCCAGTTTCCTGGAGGACGCACAGCATAACTGAGCGCGAGCACTTCGATCAAAACAACGCGGTAAATCTCATGCACGTCGTCGACATCGACTTGGCTCGCATTGGCTTCAAGGGCTGCATCGATATGCTCGTGCACGAAAGACAAGATGTCCGGCTGCTCCATCGCGATGACGTCATCCGAATCGAGCGCCTCGGCAGGATCGGCCAAGCGTAGTTGTTCGTCGAGCTTGAGGGACTCTTCGACACCGGTCAGTCCGACTGTGGAGATCTCGTCGAGTTCGTCGTGAAATACTCCATCGAACGCGAGCCACACAGCCAGGGTCAGAAAATAGCCCAACGCCAACGCGGTTTCGTCGAGTGGTCCTGAAAGAATCTGCGCGATGCGATCGGCGAGCGCGGGTTGCGTCCGTTCGAAACGTCCAAACGCGTCATCGAGTTTTGCGCGCGCCTCTTCGTCATCGCTTGCGAGTTGCTCTTCGACTTCCGCGAGGGCTCGAAGTGGAACTTGCGCGAACGATGGAACTGGACGAATGGCAGCGCGGCGGACCCACACGTGGTCAACCTAGCACAGGGCTGTCGCAGGGTGTTCATCAGGCTGCGCGTTGCAAACGCGTCGGTCGGGCTTGCTCAGCGTCAAGGAGAAAGCAGACGAACGCTTCCCGTGGGGATCCAACCTTCCGTCGATCCCCAGCGCACGTGAATGAGTCCACCACGTAACTCACCCGCTTCGACCAATTGTGCTTCGGGAATGGGGTCGCCTCCAGTGGCTGTGCCCGCGTCGTCGACGAGGTGCACTTCAGCTGTGACGATCACGGCGGCGCGTGTCGTGAGGCGCAACGAGCGAGATCCGAGCGTGAGGGGAAAAAAGACAAAAAAGAACACAAACGCCGTGGGAGCAAGCACGCGTCCCGCCACGGACAAACCACTCGTCGAGGCGCGTCGTAAAAACAAACCGAGCGAAAACAAAATGGATGCAGCGATCGCCAGCAGGCTCCACGCACGTTCCGAAGCGAGACCGATCACGACACGATCGAGCGTTGGACGTACCGTCGATGCATCTTTGCCGCGACGGGAACGCCGTTTCGTCACTTCGGCACGAATGATGTCGAGCGCCCGGTCCGCTTCGATGTCTTCGGGTCGTAGACGCAACGTTTCTTCGAACGCTGCTGCGGCTCGACCGAGGTCACCGGGACGATCCGCGCCTGCACGAAGGCGCGCGACATACGCGAGCCCGCGGTCGTAACTCGCGTCTGGGTGCACGAAACCCATGTCCGAAAGAGCCTCGAATCGTTCGATCGCCGTCGCGTATTCACCTTTCGCGAGAGCTGCGGATCCTTCACGAAAAAGCGTTTCACTGCTCCTGTCGTCAGCGTTTGCCACGCTTGTTGTGAGGCAGGTGGTCAAGACAAACAGTCCCACCCAAGCGGCAGTGACAGGACGCGTCCGGTTCATCCCCGATCCCCTGCGGGACTGTCGAGGATCTCACGCACGAAGGTTTGTCCGCGTCGCAAGAGTTCTTCGATGCTCGCGTCGCTCGCATCCGGATCGTAACGCAGTGCGGAAATCTCGTTGAAAAACGCCATGATCCGTATCGCGAGTTCGTCGGAGAGGCCGGCGTTTTCGAGTTCGTCGGCGAGTTCGTCGAGAAGAATCCCACGCGTCTCGAGGTCCGTTGCGGATTTGAGTGCATGATGGAGCGCGCGTTCGATTGCCGCATAAACGGCTTTTGTATCGCCGCTTTTGCGTGCTCGAGCGGCATCATCGAGGGCCATAATGGCGAGTCGTTCTGGGGACACCGCACCTGCTGCGCGTCGCAAACGAATACGTCGAGCGCCGGCGATGGCGGCGGAGAAAAGCGCATACGCCATGGGTGGAGCGCCGATGGCGGCATATAGATTTACTCCTTCGAACACAGGAGCGGGCGCCGTTTGGTAGGTGCCGAGGGTCGTGCGCGCGCCGGATATGTTGGTAAAAGGATCTGCGGGTCCTTTTTCGGCAATGGCCGCTTCGGCGGACGAAGCCGTTGCCACGGACGACAAGGGTCCAGGTTTTTCGGGAAGAACTTCGATGACGCCCAGGTCCACGCTCGAGACTTGGTATTTTCGCGACGCAGGGTCCCAATGGGGCAAGTCGAGTTTGCCAAGATTGATGTTTCCCGCTTCTTTGATTCGGACGACGTATCCGAACGTTCGATACCCCGCAATGATGGCCCCTTGTGCTCCAATAGCTTCGCGTTTTTCCGGGTCGAGCCATTCCACGCCCGTTCGTTCGGGTACCGCGAGCGATTGGGGAAAGTTTCCATTCCCAGAAACTCGCGCGGTGACGGCGAGGGTTCCTCCGAAAGGGATGCGTCGAGGTTCGACTGTGGCTGTTAATGAAAAACGCCCGACGTCGCCCAAAACGTATCCTGCTGGGCGTCCGACGCGCGGGGGTTCGGTGACCCGAACGATGATGTCTTCACTTGATCGTAATGCGCGACGACCGATGGGTCGCCCCGTGAATGCAAATTGAAGGGAACCGATGTGTAGATCGCCTGCGCGTACGGGGAAAAGCGCAATGCGCTCGGCCGTGATGACGTCGAAGGTTTGTCCGCCCGCTTTGGCCCGCACGATGGGTTCCGTGCCTGGATTCGCAAGCATTGAATAACGCAAAAAGTCGGCAGCGGCAGGGTCGTGTCGATCTTCGACGGTCGTGGAAATACGTCGATAGATGTAAAAAGTAACCGTGATCTGTTCACCCACGACAGCTGTCGTTTTGTCGGCTTTCGCATGCACGAAAACGTAGGGATCGGGCGCCGTGCGTAATTCGAGATTGCCTTCGACGGGGGGTAACGCTTCTTCTTCGGGCTCGAAACGATCGATTCCGCCAAACGGAAACCCAAATCCTCCGAAATTCGGCCCTCCCGGCAATAAAAATGGATTCGTCGATTTGCGCTGTTTGCCCGATGCGCGGACGACGTCGATGTCGACCGATTGTCCCGCAAAACGCCGACCTGCCCAAAGTACCGACGGGGCTGGTATTTTGACTTTGGCTGGCGCATTAGCGACGAGTTGCCACGTGGCGTCGATACCCACCTGGGCTACGCCATTGATGACCACCATGGATTGTCCCACGCTGGGACCTCCCATGATCGATGCACCTCTCGGCGGTTTTAATACCGGATCATTCGGAATGGGTTCGCCCGGTGAAACAAGCGCGGAGAGCTGAATGGTAAACGGTTCACCAACTTCGGGACGCGTGGTGCTGATGCGCGTTTTGAGCTGCGGTTCGGCGAGAACAACCTGACTCGACGCCGTGATCGCGACGGCCGTCAAACATGCCGAGACAAACCTGCTCATTTGTCCTCCATGATCCGTCGGGTCCGATTCGCTGCGCGGGCTTTGGCTTCTTGCTCCTGATACGTGGGCGCTTCCTCGAATTGATCAAGAATGCGATCTTCTTGGCCTTTTTGCATTTCCGGTTTGGCCGGCTCGGGTGGAGGCTGATCGGGCGAACCGCTGTCTTGTCCACCCGCATCTTGCCCGCCATCTTGTCCGCCGTCGTTACCTGCATCCTGACCGGCGTCTTGTCCGCCGTCGTTTCCACCACCATCATCGCCGCCGTCGTTTCCGCCGTCTGGCCCGCCATCGTCGCCATTGGATCCATCGCTGGCGTCGTCATTGCCGTCGGGCGGAGCATCTTCAGGGGCGTCGGGCGGCGAATCTTCCGGTGCATCTTGTCCGGCGTCTTTTTGATCTTCGATGCGTCGCAGAGCAATCGCTCGATTCCACGCTGCATCACGCCCAATACCATCCGCGCCCGAATCTTCGGGAAAACCCGGAATCAGGCCGAGTGCATCGTTGTAATGCTTGACGGCTTCTTCGTATTTCTTGCGCAAAAATTCGAGATTGCCGGCCAAATAATGCGCCCGCGCCCGTAAATCGAGCGGAACCTTCGTATCTTCCGCAATCGCCCGCACGATGATCAGTGCACAGTCGACTTCGAGCGACCGATTCGCCATCAACGCTTCTTCGGCCGGACTTCCGCCATCACTAAGTTCTTCCTCGCCAAACCTTTGGCCATATTTTTCAGCTACGGCAAAAAGCACGAGACCTAGGTCGAACGAGCCATTGTACTTCTGACGCACCGTATCGGGCAAACCAATGCCCCCATCGCTACACGCGCCCGTACCGAGATACGTTTCCAAGGCTTGCTCGGCCGATTGGAATTGCCCTGCATCGAGATCCGCCAGCGCTTGATCCACCGAAGGCGAATTACGCTCGAACGGATTGCG
>JANORL010001313.1:0-2842 GCA_031415295.1 Polyangiaceae bacterium
GAGGATCCCCGTGGGTAAGCATTGCCAAGGCCACGGTTTTGCCGTGACTTTCGGGCGAACGGTCGAAGCAGGAGGCGGCGCAAGGCCAAACTCCTCTTCGACCGTTCGCCCGAAAGTCACGGCAAAACCATGGCCTTGGCAATGTATACCCACGGGGATCCTCGCCATTGCGCTTTTTTTGGTGCCTGGTCAAGGTTGGCGCACGGAAGCTCTTTACGCGGAGAAAATCGGAAATATTCCATTGCCAAAGGTCGACATTCGCGCCGCAACGCGAACGCCCGAGGAAAACCATTCGCCACTGGAACCATCATTGCCACGAAACCCCGTGGCAAACCCTGCGCGCACGGCGCCCCGGTTGAGCAATAAAGGCGTGGCAATCGTAAACCGCTTGCGCAAGATTCCCAGTGCATTGGCCAGCCCGTAAAACGAAGACCGTTCGTCCCGGCATAGTCGGTACACAAGAAGATAACATTCGCGCGTTGAAACGAGCGTCCCGGTAAAACTGCGTCCACGGTTCGGTTCAACGTCGTGGCATACGTGGCACCCAGGGCATCAGGATGCTCATTTCTGCACGCGATCTAACGGCCAAGGATTGCCTCATGGATCCGCTCGAAACGACCCTCGTCTCGAATCCGCCCAGCGCTGCGGCTCCACCGTCGAGCGGCCGGCATCGCTCGCCGTTGCGCGAAGTCATCGACAGTTTGCACGGATTGAGTTTGCCCGAATTGGCCGACGTGTTTCGATATGTGCAACGAGTGCGGGCGTCGCGCGGGGATCGGCCGTCGCCTGAATTCGTTTCTCGCTTGGTCGCCGTCGTTTCTCGTCTCTACGTGACGAATCCCCGCCGTATGCCCATTTCGCTCGTGCGCGCACACTTCGCAAGCGTCCCCCGCGGATTGGTCGAGCAAGCGTTATTCGAAGCGGAAAGGCGCCATTTGTTGCGGCTCGAAACGGTCGAGCTTCCCGCGCCATTCGTCGAGGTGGGTGCGGGCATTCCGCATGAACGAGGTCTTCTGTATTGGATTGTCCCGAACAACACGTGAGAGGTGACATCATGGGAAGACGAAACAACTACTACGATTTTGCGGCGCAAGTAGGCGCACGGATCAAATTTCTTCGGCTCGAACGCGGCCTTTCCGGGCGAAAGTTGGCAGAAATTGCGAAATGCTCTGCCTCGAATATCCCGCTCATTGAACTCGGGCGGTCCTCGATTCAATTGAACAACCTGCGCAAGATCGCGCGAGCTTTGCAAGTCGAGCCTTTCGATCTGTTGAATCACGATCCGGAAAACAATGATATCGGATACATCATCGAGAAGATGCGGCAAGATCCCGCAACGCGGAAGCTCGTGAAAGCGCAGCTCGAAGCGTGGGATGCGAGCGTTGCGAGACCGGGGTGAGCGTGCCCCAAATATGAAGCGGGTCGCAACTTTGAAGCCGAATGCATTGGCTTCTCGTGGCGCGCGGTGGAATTGGTTCGTCGTGCCAATGCGGAAGACATGAGGAGGCAAATATGCCGAGGCGGACCCACACGACATCGTATACGCTCGCGTTTGGCGAACGAATGCGCAACCTGCGCCTCGAACTTGGAATGTCGTTGGCTCAACTGTCCAAAGCGACAGGAATATCGAAGGGACATTTGTCGAGCATCGAGCATGGCTTTGCCGCAATCACGATCGAGTCGGTCATGCGCATCGCCCAGGGGCTCGACTTATCGCCGACGATGCTGCTCGCGTTTCCGGAATCGGACGAGTACGCGGTGATGTTGGACCTTATGCGTCAATTGCCCACAACGCGCATGAAACCATTACGGAAAATCATGCGAAAATGGATTGTGAAATGAATGGTGGGTTGGTGACGGCACCCGTGTAATGGTTTGCCGAGTACATGCGGGCGTGGCGTCGGAACGTGGTTGGCACCCTTGCGGCACCCTTGCCGGCCCACTGGCAATGCGCTTGCCCGGATGGTTACGCTGCGCCAGCAATTGCAATACGGAAATGCGTATCAACGAGGAAGGCTTCCTGTACATACGGCTACAATTGCCGTCGTCGAGCCGCTGCCTAACGTTTGTGTCCGGCCCGTGCACTTCGCCAAACCCTACGACAGGGGCGTGCCCGTGCCGATTACCCGAGGTCAATCCCTACGCTTCCCTTTCCTGCGACATCCATTCGCCGAATAAACACCCGCTTCGCCGCGTTTGGACTGACGCGCACGCCTATCGCTCCTTCCCGCACCACCTGTTCTTCAAGCCGCACTGTATATCCGTTGAGGTTGTCCGCGAATGTGCTCCGAAAATCGTCGAGTTCCTCGTGCATCCGGCCTGCGACCTTTTCCTCAAGCTCCCCCGCGATGTTATGCTGTACCCGCACCATCTGCAAAACCGCCTGGTCCACCAGCACCTGAATCGCATCGCCAATTTGCTTGACAAACGCGCGGCGCTCGTCCTCCCGCTCCATCGCCTCTATTTCGACCCGCAACCGCTCATCCGCGGCGCTCGCGAAGGCCCGCGCGACTACCTTCTCCGCGAAGGGGGCGAGCAGCGCAACCGAAGGGTTTCCGGTCGCCACCGCACCGACCAGTGTCGCGGCACCAGCGATAAATTTGTCGCGCTGACCTGCTGCGAGGTGCTCCCCCAGCGTTTTCAGCTCTTCTTGATGCGGCTCGAACAACTTCTCCAGATCTACGTCTGCCATGAGGAACAGATATACCATGGTCCGCGGTTCGGCAGGGAAGCGAATTTACTAAAAAGAATGATCAAAGGAGGCCATGCTCCGCCAACCATTGTTGTGCACTCGTCGACACCTCCTTCTGATCTTCAGCCGCAAGCGCTCCCTCAAGATATC
>JANORL010001314.1:0-1841 GCA_031415295.1 Polyangiaceae bacterium
TTACACCCGAGCGGCGAACCTTTGTACGTCGATCTCGGCGAAGCCGTTCCCATTGAATCCGCAATCGAGGCATTTCGTGCAGCATTGAGCGATGGCAACCTCACGCACGATCCCAAACCGGCCGCTCGCGCTCTCGATCGCCTGCTGATGCAACCCATCCGGACGCGACTTGGCAATACTCGCTGGGTCTTCTCGAGCCCCGACGGACCATTGCACCTCGTGCCCTTTGGCGCCCTTGCCGACGAGCGGGGCCATTACCTCGTCGAGCAATACTTATTTTCGTATTTGACCACCGGACGCGAATTGTTGCGCTTCGGCGAAAAACACCCAGAGGCGCGAGAAACGCCTTTGATTCTTGCCAACCCGGCCTTTGATGACGACACCGCGTATCATTCCGCGGAGGCGTCGCATCGCGGGCAACGTTCTGTGGATATGGTCAAAGACGCCTTGCTGCAACTTGAAAGCACAGAGGACGAGGCGAGGACCATTGCTAGCCTTTTCCCGAACAGCCGCGTTTTGCTCGGCGCTGATGCCACCGAAGAAGCCGTGAAAGCCGTCCATGCCCCGCGTTTGCTGCATTTGGCGACGCATGGGTTCTTTCTTCCCGAGCAACCCGTACCCGACGCGCTCCTTCGGAACCTCGGTCCCGAACCAACTGCTGCCGAGCGCGCCGCGCTCCTTCGACGTGAGAATCCGCTGCTTCGCTCGGGCATTGCGCTTGCGGGCTTTAATCGACGGCAGAGCGGCAAGGAGGACGGTGTGCTGACGGCGTTGGAAGTCGCGGCATTGGATCTTGACGGAACCCGCCTGGTGGTTCTCTCGACGTGCGAGTCGGGCGTGGGGCAGCCAAGTTCGGGGGAAGGCGTGTATGGGCTCCGGCGCGCGCTTTCTATCGCGGGCGCGGAGACGCAGGTGATGAGCTTATGGCAAGTGGATACAGACCGAACGCGTGAGCTGATGCAAGCCTATTATCAACGTCTTCAGAAGGGGGAAGGGCGGGGCGAAGCAATGCGCAACGTGCAGCTTTTCATGCTGGCGACTGAGGAAACAACGCATCCTAATCTATGGGCGAGCTTCATCGTTTCGGGCAAGTGGAGAACTCTGGAGGGCAAACCGCACCTGCCCGATGTAGGAAGGGTTTCTCCGGGATCACGTGGATGTGGCTGCGAGCAAGCAGACGCCGAGCCGCGGCAATGCGGAACGTGGTCGCTTGTCGCGTGCGGGCTGATACTGGCGCGGCGACGTAGGCGTCTTGAACGACGACAGTGACGTTTGGCAATGTCGCGTGGGGTTCGACGTGGTTGTCGCCTCGCAAGCGACACCATCGGTTCGCGAGTGGCTTTTGAGTCCACTGCGGTTTGTGGGAATGCTCTGCGGAACGAAATCGAGCGCAGTGATTCCTTGAAACTCGGCCTTCAAAACACGAAAAAACGTGCGGTCCAACGTTTGGCACAACCGTTGCAATACAGGTCTGCGTCCGCCGCTCGTCGCACAAAACCATTGACGACGCCGCAGAAAGAAATGAGACTACCATGAACCACAACGAAGACAAACGCATTTCGGCTCTCCTCATCGCGCAGCTCGTCGCGGAACTTGTTGCTTACGAGGTAGATCTTATGGCAAAAGAGGGTTCCGCGCAGGAATGAAGCAAGCGCGTACGACCCAATCGAATGGAAACTCCGATGATCACAACCGTCCGTACCTCCCTTTTGGCTATCCTCGTTGCTGGCTGCGCTTCGTCCACCCCGGTCGCACCGTCGGCTCCCGTCGTTGTGACAAGCGCACCCGTGTCTGTGGAGGCGTCCCGCACCGATGAAAACGATCCATTGACGCATGTGGAG
>JANORL010001315.1:0-1963 GCA_031415295.1 Polyangiaceae bacterium
GCCAACCGCACACAAGATAAGAATCACGAGCAGACAATCCGATGCAATGTCCACACGATTGACAAGACGAAACATCAATATTCGCACTCCGTTTGGGACAATGAACGATCACGCCATCACTGTCGGTCGCGTGTAGCAATAGACGTTGTACGGAAATGGGTTCGTCCGTCATGTTGTCCCCGCACCTGCTAGCCGCCCAACGTTTTCTGGTTGCTGAGCTGCACCATCTTCAACGCGAACCGTCAACACCGGACACGCAGCCTGACGCACCACTCGTTCGGCCACGCTGCCCATGACCAACCGCTCGAAACCCTTGCGTCCATGCGTTCCCATCACGATGAGGTCGAAGTGTTCTTCCGCGGCGACGCGGATGATGACCGAGCCGGGTTCCCCCGCCTCCATTCGATGTCGCACCGGGATGGCCCCCGTACGTTGGAGGTTCTCGACGAGATGTTCCAACGCTCGTCGTGTACGTGTCTGGACAAACTCGTTCAGCGAGGTGCTCGATTCATTGGGCAAACTGACGACGAGTTCTGGAATGACGAACCCCTGCCACGACGGCGGCTCTTCCACATGCAACAGCTCGATGCTCGAGCCGAACTTCGTCGCAATCTTCAACGCCATGTCGCAAGCGCTTTGCGAACAGTTCGAGAAGTCCGTAGGCACCAGGATCCGATGGAAGGTCGTCATTGTGGGCAACTCGTGATGCAACCCCCGGGCCTCGGTGGATCATGCCTGGCAACTCGATGATTTCCACGCACAGAAGGTTCGACGACGCAGAACATTCGTGAGGGCGCACCGTTTGCGTGGGCGTGAGGAACGCACCACCTGGTCGATTTACCGCGAACCTTCGCAACTCTTGAAGTCCGCCTTGTGCCCAGTGTTGCAGACGTAATCTTGATCAATGCAGCAGCGCGTACACGCGGGACTTGCCTCCCGCTTGACACAACTCATGAGGCACTATCGAAACAGCGTCAAAAATTCTTTTTCGAGCGAAGGATGCGCAGGGCTTATCTCTTCGATATCCACGTCCAACGCGACGAGCTGCCGTGCCAATTCCGGAATGGATCCTTTTGGCGTCACGAGAAACGCTGGCGCTTCCGATTCATTCGTTTGTCGTTCGGCAGTGACGTCGCTCTTCAGCAAAACCTCGGCGTCCTTTTCGCTCGAAACGACGACGCGTACGCGTAATGGCCCCGTCACGCGCAAATCCATGTCCTTGAGTATTTCACCCGCTCGTACCAGCAGCACGCGATGACAAATCCGTTCGACTTCCGTGAGCATATGGCTCGCCACGAAAATCGCCGTGCCTTCGTTTGCCACATCGATGAGCATTTTGCGTAAATCAACGATACCGGCGGGGTCGAGGCCATTCGTCGGTTCGTCCAGCAAAAGCAATTTTGGTTTTTCCATCAACGCTTGAGCCAAACAGAGACGTTGTCGCATACCGAGTGAATACGCGCGCACAGGACGCGTATCTTTCGGATCGAGGCCCACTTTGGTCAACGTTTGCGTAATGGTTTCCGTCGTTGCGACGCGGCGAAGTCCAGCGAGCATTTCCAGGTTCGCTTTACCCGAAAGATGCGCGATAAAACCCATTTGTTCGAGCATCAGGCCAATACCGACAGGCGTGTGTAATTCGCGTCCATCGAGCTTTTCGCCAAGGACCGTCAATTGCCCTTCGGTGGCGGGGCTCAGGCCCGCCATCAGGCGCATGAGGGTCGTTTTGCCGGCTCCATTGGGTCCGATGAAGCCGACGATTTCGCCAGGGAGAAGCGTCAGGTCGACATTCCGCAAAGCCCAGCGCTTTCCGTATTGTTTCCCTACATTGTGCAGGGTCGCGACCGGTGATGAATCCGTCATATTTCCTCCCGTCGCATACGCCATGAACCAAGGGCGGCAATCAAAACGAGCATGATGGAGCTACCGATAAAAAAAATACCGAGGGACATGGGATATTCGC
>JANORL010001316.1:0-10281 GCA_031415295.1 Polyangiaceae bacterium
CTAGAGTGCAAGAGTCGGGTCGCGAAGCGAGCCCGACGAATGCACTGACTAGGGCCGTTCGAGCGTAAGCGAGAACGTGCCCGGCTTTCATAACAGGGGGGCCGGGGGGGTGAGGCGCTATTCGTGGACAAAACCTGATGACCACCCTCTTAGGATCCTCGTCGTCGCAATGGGCGTTCAGCCGTCTTCGTGGCTGTCTTGCGTTTTTTTGTGGCGGTTTCTTCCACCTTCGCAGGCGGGGGCCACGGCCGAAACAGGACATCCTTCAAGCCCACGAACACCAAAACCCCTGTCTTCAATTCTTTGCCTCGCGTCAGCATATCGACAAGCGCCTTGTCCGCGGCATACTTCTCGATTTGCGCGACACCATCCGCGACGGCTTTATCGATAGCCGCTGGCGAAGCCTTCGTTTTCACGTATTTTGCTTCGATGATCCACGCGTATTTGTTGGCCGAAGCAAATCCACGCAGCCCGAGCAACAAATCGCAATGGCCCTGCGCCATTTCGATTTCACTCACCACGTTGAATACTTGCGTTTGACACATGTACGCCATGAGCATCAGCTTCATGTTTTTTTCATCGAACTTCATCAGGTCTTTGTTGCTCAGACGGCCGATGACTTGCTTGTGGAACACATCCAAAAGCGGCTGAATGTCTCCGCGATTGGCCATGGCCATGAGCGATGTTTCCACGACGCTCACATCGATGCAAATATTGTCGTGATCGGCCAGAGCCATGGACATGTATTCCCATTGCAACTCGCGCATCACGCGATTGGGAATGACCAGGGTTGGAATGCTTTCGTCCGCTGCATTCGGTCCGAACGTCAGCATTCCCATATAATAAAAAAGCGAAGCGACTTGGGCTTTGGCCATGGGCGCTCGGGTGCCGAATTGTTCCACGAGTCTGCTGGAAATGAATCCATTAGAAAGAACGTCTTCGAGCAATTCCCGCGGGCCATTGGTTAGTCCCGTCGCGGCTTTGGCAATGGCATAAAGGCGTCCATAATCGGTACGGACGTTCAAATCGAGCATTTGATCCGGGTAAATGCCGCGCTGTTTGAGCTGCCGTAAGAAGTAAAGGACGAGCGTCGAATTGTACATTTTCTCGGAAGCTCGTTTGGCAAATCGGTATCCGTTGTAATGCTCTTCGAGCGTCGCGAGTAGCGTTTGTCGATCCAAAAGGCGTGAATCTTCGACGCGGCTCGATAGATCTTGGAGCGTCAAATCGAGCCCTCGTTCCACGTCGGCACGTGAAAACCCCGTCAGCCCATCGAAGTCTTCATTTTGCGATATGTGCGTAATGATGTTGAACCCGCTCGACAAGTCATCGAGCATGATGGGCGACACACCCGTGACGAAAAGCCGCGCGAGGGTGCTCGTGCTGGTGGCCGCTTTGAGACTGGCGTAAAAACTGCGGACGAACCCGCCGCTACGCACGATGCCGTGGTAGGTATCCAAATTGCCATCCGAAAGCAATCGATTGCCAAAATGGTCGTATTCGTCGATCAATAGATATATTTTGCGTCTAGCTCTGGTGACCCGGCTCAATAGCATCGTCATGATCCCGCCAGTGTCTTCGTTGTTCGAGCGAAGGATATCGTGCAATTCGGACAAGTTCGGAATCAGCGTGATATACCGGTCGACGAAGACCTGAACCGCCTCTTTGACCTGCAGAGCAAAACTCGCACGGATGTCTTCGTGGGTGCCCTCGGTCGTGACGGGCGAGAAGTCCAGGGCGAGCACGAGATACTTGTTTTTCTCGGGTGTGGGATGCTCGTGGATCCACAGCCCTCGGAAGAGTTCGTCGAACTGGTCTGCGAGGGCGATGTCGTAATAATTCGCGAGCGTGCTGATCAGGGTGGACTTGCCAAACCTTCGTGGACGCAGGAAGATCAGATAGTTGGCGTCGACGTTTTCCAGTCGCGGGAAGAAAGGCGTCTTGTCGACGTAGAAGTAACCTTCTTGGCGTAGAGAGGCAAAATCGCAGTTGGAGTAGGGGATCTTCATGGTTGGATGTACTCGCGCGGCAACGTTAGCACAGGTTTGGGCGCGAAGGGAAGCCGCGACGTGAAACTTTTGAGAATCAATCTATGCGGGAGAGACGAACCTCGTAGCCGTCGGCCACGTTCAAGATTGGCAGAATCGAAGGATTGAACCTCCCGGTCGCGTAACGTCCGCATGGGTCAAACAATCCGAATTCTCACGCCGCGGTCGAGTTGCGGGCCAATACGGTCTTCCAATTCGCGAAACATTGCTTGTAGTTCGGCTCGACTCGAAACCTCGCGCCCGCGCAACTGAGCGTCGACTTTGATCACGGGCCGTTCGTCCCGCTTGCTACGTTCGTCGTCCAGGCGATCCATTGCATCGTTTTCCGCCGGCCCAATACGACTCGCGAATCGGGCCGTCAATTCCCCGACCGTCGGGGCAATGGCTTCCGGCGTCGTATCCATGGCCGCTTCGGCAATGGGACGCAAAACGCGATGGGCTTGGTCCGCGTCGAGCAAAACAAACGCCGCCTGAGTCTTCACGCGCGCCCGTGCCGCTTCCGCCTCGGCGTGTTGCTTGTTCAAAACATTACGTCGAACCGCAACGTACCGTTCTTGCAAGCGTTTCATGGCCGGCTCAATGGTCAACACGTCGCGCCAGGGTCGTTCGGCATCGAGTTTTTCCGCGAGGGTCAAAGCATCTTGTTCGAGTCCCGCCAATTCGCCAATTTGATGCAATTGCGCGGTTTCGTTGTCCCGTAGACGCGACGCGCGTGCGAGTAACTCAATGGCTTCCGGCGTCAATTCCGCCGCAATGACCCCGAGTTGCTCGATGCCGTCCCGCAAAGCATCCACATTACGTTTGACTTCGAGAACTGTTTTTTGCACCAACCGAGACCGACAACAATCTTCGAGCGCCCGTCCGAGTTTCTGCAATGCAGGCGGAAGAGCAGGCCGCCCCGGAAGATCATTAAACCGTTGCTCCACGTCCCGCAATCGTTCCCGTTGCCCGGGGAAATGCAAAAACGCCGCGTCAGCAATGGGTTCGTCTTCGGGCTCCAGGTCCACGCGTAAATAACTCTCGAAAAACTTGCGGATTGCAATACGGTCGCGTTGCGACACTTCGCCTTCTTTGGCGGGGAAAAAATCAGCGCGGCGAAAGTCACGGTCTTTCGTGAAAAGATCACGCACGCCGGGATCTTGATAAGACGTCACGTCGTCGCCGTGGTCGGGACGAATGCGGATTTTTTTTGCGCGTAAAAGCCCAGCCACGCACGCTTTCACCACGTCCGGAGCATGTCCGTACGGAGGAGAAACGAATAAGCTGATAAGGTTTTGCCCGGCCAACCCGCCGCTTTGCTGAATTTCTTCCAGAATACGCCGTGGAAGCAAACCGTTGCATGTGACGACGTATTTGCCGGCATCTTGCGACAAGATACCTAACCCGCCGTCCATGAACTTCGTCGTGGGTGCGGACAGTTCTTTGTTCAGAAGTTGTTCCAGCTCGGAAGGCGAAATGGCAATTTCGGTGAAATGCGGATACAATTCCGGGAGCACGCGTAGTGCGAGCGCCAAAAGTCCCGAGCCAAACGTGCTGGCGATGTCCCGCGGCCGGATTTGTTCGCCCCGGAAAAACGCCATACCCTCGGCAAACGCTTCGTCCACGGCTTTGGATACACGTTTGGAAAGTTCTTCGCACCGCGCTTCTTCTTCGAGCAAAAGCCGCTGTTTTTCTGGTGAAAGGGATTCGCGGCGACTACGATTGCGTTGGGCCATGTGTTCCGAGCGCGCCAGTTGCCGCGCCACGTCGTCGATGAGTCCCGGTTCTCCGACGACCCATAAAATGCGATTCTTGAGGTTTTCCTGGGCGCTCGTTTGCACCCACGCGGCAGAAGCGCGATCGTCTTTACGCGTAATGAATCGAAAATCCACGGCAACGGTCGAATCTTCGCGCGTGTCCTGGAGTTTCACGTCGACAGCTTGGCGCCCGTCGGAAAACCACAATGTCCACGGGAACGTGCGCCCATGCCATCGCGGCCTTTCTTGCATGCTCCCGACGAAGACTTTCAGCGCGTCCTGCACGATTTTGCTGACCTGTTCCTGCGTGACGCCTAGTTCGTCGCGTTCGCGTTGCCATTCTTGTCCCGCCGAGCTTTGAATCTTGTAGCCCTTTTTTTCCGAATACGACAAGAGGCCGAGCTGGCGCAGTTTGTCCAGCGCGTCGGAAATGGTTTGCACTTGGTTTCCTGCGCCCAGCCGAGCGTGCAGGCATTGCGCCACGAGTGGCGGCATCGTGGGCGTTTGTTCCTGAATCAATTCCAGCAAGGATACGGCTTTGGCCGCTCGTTGGGTCAATACGTCGTCACGCACGTCGGCATGATTGGCGATACGTGCAAGCGTCGTTTGCACGTCGGCATTGAGTGCCGAATGCTGAACCTCGAAAATCGCATCCAGCGTGACCAGGTCGCCGACGTCTTTGTCCGCCAATTTTTGCTCGCGAAACAATTCACCAAGAAGCTGCAAAAGGCCGCGAATTGCGTGATCGTCGCCTTGGATGCGTGTTGACGTCGTGCGTAGGTTCGACGTGATTTGCATCAGCAAATCGACGTGTCCGGGCAACATTGGATAAACTTCGATGAAATCGTCTTCCGTGATTTCCTCGCACGCGTACCCGTGAAGCTTCAAATCGCCGCGGTGACGGTGAAACAAATCCCGCAGCGTGGTCTCCATGCCGGATTTTTTCTTTAGCAGACGCTTGTGAACGACGTCGCGGATGTTTGTCGTTGCCAGGTGCACGCGTAAGCTCGGGGGAAAACGATCCTTTAATTTGCCAATGTTATTCGATTCTGCTTGATCTTCGAGTTTTTGTTGCCCCGTAGCAAAAAGCCAGACCAACCCTTTGAGCCGTTGCCCCAATTCGGAAACGAACGATTGCAGCTTGAGCATGCGGCTTTCGTCTTGGTGGACGTATTGACTCACTTCGTCGACCACGAAAAATAAGGTTTTTCCGGGCTGACGACAGTTGACGATGGCATCGATAGCTTCGACCACTTCGCGGACGCTCGTGCCGGCGCCGGTGCGAGACCCCGCGCGACTATCGATCCAGCTCGTGGGATCGCGATAACGATCGGGAAACATCACGTGCAGCACGTGGGAAAAATGATCGTCCGCTTGTTCTTCGTTTTTCGCCACGTCCCACGGTTTGCCGAGGGCCTTTTCCGCAACAAAGACAAACCGTTCCCATTCCCCATCACGTTCGAGTTTGAGTTCGTGTTCGGCCACGAGGTTACTTTTGGGGCAATATCCAAAGCGCGCTTGAACTTGACGGAGTACGGCGGAATGAATGTGTTCGTTGTCGCGTGCCACGCCGCCGATGTCGAAAACAACAGCAATGGGGTCGACTCGTTTGACGAGTTCCGCCCACGCCTCGGCAAATTCGGTGCGCCGTGGTGAATCGTCGCGGGCGATGAGCGCTTGGGCGAGGGGTACACCGCTGGGCAGAATGGCTCCATTGAGTGCCAGGCCGAGGAGTTTGGCGAAGCTCGATTTACCGGATCCATAAAACCCTGAAATCCACGAAGCAGGCAATTCGGGTCCGGTTTTCTTGTCGAGTTCCCGGACGATGCTGCGGAGTAGATGCACGAATTGTTCGTGAATGCCTCCTTTGATGCGCCGAGCTCGGGGATCGCCTTCGGGATAACCGCCGGTGATGATGTATTCGGACACTTCGGCTTCGAGTTTCGCCGGGCTTTGCTCGTGGAAATAAACGACGGGCGGGATGTCGCGGGTGACGTCGTAAGCAAATAAATCACGGATTTTCATGGGTCACTCATGGATAGATGCGGGGGCGATAATCTCGGTCGGCGGGCAATTCGCCCATGAAAGAAAGTGCGGTTTTGTCTTTTCGTTCGCCTGGATAAAGCAGCACGACGGGAACGTTGTAGGTTTTTCCGTCAATGTGCTTGAGCAGTGCCGAGGAGCGGAAAAACGGATACAACGCGCCGGCACGGCCGATGAGCACCAAACTGCGATCGATTCGGTCTGGGTGTTCTTCGACAAACTTGCTGATGAGTTGCGCTACATCGGCGGCAATGCCGTCGGGTCCTTCGATATGCGGGGCGATTTTGTCTCGCAAATGCGCGAGCGCTCGTTCGGGGCTTTTTTCGTGAAGGCGTGTTTCGCGAGAAATAAGCGCTTCGACGTTGTTTTCGCCGGTGGCACGAATGCGATCGAGGAGCAACTTTTGTAATGAAATGGGCAAGACACTCCAGCCTTCGGCGACCAATTTGTCCGTCAAGCGGCGAATGTGCCCGCGTAGTTTGAATTCATCGCGGGGGCGATAAGGCAAAATGGCGAAGCGGTAATTACGCATCGTGCTGATGTGCGGGCCGTCGGGGGCCAAAAGGTCGCGTTCGAGTGCCGCGACGCCTTCGTCGAGAGATCGAAACAGCGGTTCGGTCATAAGGTTACCTCGGCCCAGCTTACGAGATCGGGCGCGTCCCAATCGAATTCGGTCAACTGTCCCATACGGTGAAACGAGAGGCCGGGAAGGTTTTTGAGGCGTTGATCGAGAAACCCGCCATCGAGTCCGAGGGATGCCAAATACGGGTTTTCCGTTAGCGATCCTTGAAATTTAATTTCGCGCAAAAGGTACATGAAATAAGCAAGGGCCAGGTCGGGCACTTTGGGTAAAAGCAGGTTCCGAGAATGTTTTTTTTGCGAGATTAAACCAGCTTCCGTTGTGGCGGCAAGAAGTTTGCTGGCGAATTGAACGCAGGTTGAATCGGACCACCGGTCCGGATATTCGGTTTTGACCCAACGCAGGACGACATCGCGGTCCACGCGGGCTTCGGGGAGTTGTCGCCGTTCGAGGAGAAAGGTTCCTGTGAAACGTCGATACATGGGATCGGAGAGCTGAAGGTGAACGTGGCAAATGGCTTGCCGCGTGGCCAAATCCATTGCCCGCCAGCGCATGAGGACCGACAAGGCTCGGGGGAAGGCGTCATAACGAGCTTTCATGTTGCCGAGTACGTAACGTACGCAATTCAGACTTTTGGCGCCGAACCAACGTTGTTCGAAGGCCACGAGTGCCCGATCGGATTCTGGTACGGTAGGATCGATATGCTCCCAATAACCTCGGGATTCGGCTAAACCGAGCGCCAAGCGCAAAATGCGGGTATGAATATCCGTCACTTCGTGCCCAGTTTGTAACGGAGACGATATCGGCACAGGCGCGTGTGCGTGCCTTGGGGCAACACTCATGGTTCGACCTGGAAATACGGCAATGGATAATGGTCGGCGAAAGGCACGAGCGTTGCGGCGAGGCGGCGTACGGCGATATCGGGGTCTTTGGGCATGGGCCCATCGAGTTGTCGTCCGGCGGGGGTGACGGAGTATTTTTCATTGCCTGAGGCGGTCAAGGTTTGCTCGAGTTTGTCTTGGGAAAACGCGGCCAAAAAATCGAGTGGTAGGGGCAGGGACTTTGGGGAGCTATTTTCTTCGCGTTTCCACGCATTCAAGCGATCCCCGAGTTGTTCGTCGATGTCGAATCCCAGGAAAAAAAGCGATCGGACTTCATCGGGATCGGCCAATTTGGCGCGAGCTTTCGCGTCCACGCGGCGGGCGGCTTCGCGAACGGCTTCGAGAGCGGCCCACGCGCGTGTTCTGGGCACGAGTCGGGCGAAGAGGTCTCCGCCGCCGGCTTCGTCGACCAAGTCGGTTTCCCACCAACCGAGGCGGCGGGGTTCCGAGCGGCCTTCACCGGCCCAAGCGACCGTAAATTGAAGGGCAAGGATGTGATCGAGGGTAGTGTCCGGAATCGAGGTGGGCATTTTGGCTGAGGCGCAAACGTTTGGGGCGCAAACGTAACAGACCTTGCTGGTACGAAGCAAGAGAATTTTTTTATGCGGGCCGCGATGGATTTGGATGATCCGTCGCCGGCTATGCGAGGGGTATAACGCACACGCCGCGACACACACGTCTTCGGCCGCCGAACGAGTCGAAGCGCTCGCGTCGTGGCTCGCCGAACAACCCGAGCACGGCGGAAGCAGTGATAAAGATTTACAAAAATTGAATGGATCTCGACAAGTCAACGCGCAACCCATCGTTGGACATGCCAATCAAGTGCAGCGCATTCGGAAGCGCGCCAAACGTCATCCGGAGTTGTGGTTTGCCGGGGCTGCGTTCGATGGCGTGGGCATTCCAGATTGTGTGCGCCAAGCGAACGATGCGTCGAGCACGGACGCTTGCGCTGCATCGCGCCATCGTCCTCAGTTCGTTATACTGGGCCAAACTGACCACCCACCGATTATCGCTAAAAGCGTGTCATATTGCATTCGCACAACGGGCTCGCGTGGCAGGTGGGTCCGTTCTCGTGAGCAAATGTGGGTCAATTTTCGTGAGCGGTAAAGACGGTCCACGAGAATAACAGCGACGGCTACGGAAAGGCTTGTCAGGGCAACACCATGGGTGCAAACTCGTGCCAACTCGATGCTCGACGAAAACGCCATCTTCGCGGGTCGTTACCATGTCGTGCGCCGTCTGGCTTCGGGTGGCATGGGCGCGGTTTACGAAGCGCGACACGTGGAAACGGGCCGAGCATGCGCCCTGAAGGTGATGCTCGCGCATGTCGCGGAGAACGCGAGATCGCGCGAACGGTTCCGGCTCGAAGCACATGCCGCCGCGCTCGTCTCCAGCGCACACGTCGTCGATGTGCTCGATGCTGGCGTCGACGAACCCACCGGAAGTCCATTTCTCGTGATGGAGCTGCTGCGTGGCGAAGACCTCGGAAGCCGCGTCGCTCGTCTCGGACCATTGCCACGTAGCGAGGTTGCTGTATTCGTGTTCCAAACGGCTCGAGGGCTCGATGCCCTGCACCGCGCGTCGATCGTGCATCGAGACTTGAAGCCGTCGAATTTGTTTTTGGCCCAGCGCGAGGGCGAAGATGCAATCGTCAAAGTGCTGGATTTGGGGGTGGCCAAACGCGTCGCGGATAGCGCTGCCACCACCGCCGTCGTCGGAACACCCTTGTATATGGCGCCCGAGCAAATCTCGAATGGCAAGATTTCTCCGGCCACCGATGTGTATGCTCTCGGAATGGTTGCATATTCGTTGCTCGTCGGACGTGAATACTGGGTCAAGGAAGCAGATACCGCTACAAGTTCGATTGCGTTGGCTCTTTTGACGTTGGACGGGCCAAAAGAAGCGGCAACGCAGCGCGCTGCCCAATGGGGCGTGACGCTGCCCGCAGCATTCGATGCTTGGTTTGTCCGAGCAGCAGCCGCCGATCCCAACGCTCGGTTCGCCGGGGTGGTCGATGCCGCCACTGAATTGTGTGCGGCGCTCGGCATCGAGCTGGCCGATTTGCGTATCAACCACCGACGCAAATCGCGCGAGGAAACGCGATTGCCCAGATTCGATGCTTTTGCACCGACGATGCCCGACGTCGATGGTTTGTCACCGACGATGCCCAACGTCGCCACCGACAAACCGCGCGTTTTGACGCTTGCGCTGCTGGAAAACGGACCCGTGGAAGCTCCAAGCGCGGTGGGAATCAATGACGAAACGGCAAGCCAAAAAGAACCGGTAAAAAAGCCGCAATGGCGACGTGCTTTCACGGTCGCCGCAAGCTTGACCATTGCGGCTGCGGTGGCGGGAGTATTTGTACTTCGCACGAAGAAAACGCCGAACGCTGTTCCAGTCATCGAAGTCATCGAAGCCATTGAATGTGCGCCTGCGGAAATAACGGGGCGTGACGTACCACCGACGCTCGGTAGGGTACTCGGACAAGGAGCGTGCGCAAGACTCGGGATTGAAATGGGCGCGCGTTGGAACGAAGCCGGTGGGGCAAGGCTGGTCGTGCGTGCGGAAATGCACGAGGATCGAAGTGCCCACGTGACGCTGGAAATGGCGGGGCGAACGTCCGCCGCCGACGGGAAAACGTTGATCGGTGCGACGAATGCAGCCATTAAAGAGTTAGCGCCGATGATTCCCGTTGCGCCGATGCCTCCAGAGAGGATTGCGGCGTGGGGAGCGCGAGATGCGGCAAGCGCGCGGCGAATCGAGCGCGCCGTGCGTCAAAAAGCGTTTGGCTTTGCAGACAGAAAGGTGATTGCGGATAAAATCGTGGCTACCGATGGCGATTCCCCCGTGCCGCACATGATGCTCGCTTGTGCGGCGAAGAATACGGACAAGGAGCTGGCGATTGCGGAGAAAAAAGAAACGCTCGAGCGGATCGCATTGCTGCCACCCAAACGAGCAAAACTCGTACGTAGCAACATGACCGATTTCATTCC
>JANORL010001317.1:0-3197 GCA_031415295.1 Polyangiaceae bacterium
CCGGCATTGCATCTGAGCATTGGGCGGATCCTTCAGTCTCACCTGCCGTCAGCAGCCATTGCTGAACGGATCTTCGACGTCGTGGGTCACCTCAATCGCGGCATCGAACTGATTACGGACGAGAGCGAACGTGAGGCTTTACGCCGCCTTGACTTCATGGCTGGTAAAAAAGCAAAACAATCGATTGCGTATGTGTCGGCGATCCAGTACCTGAGTTTTGCCGCAGCGCTCCTTGCGCCACATGCCTGGAAAACGAATTACGAGGAGACATTCGAGCTTTATCTGAAGCGTTCTGAGTGCGAATACCTCGTGGGTCATTTTCAGCAGGCCGATTCTCTGTTCAACATACTGCTGGAAAACGCCCGGTCGAATTTCGACCGAGCCTGCGTGTATCGGCTGCGGATGAGGCTCTACCAGGTTTCGGGACGATATGACGACGGCGTAATGGCTGCCCTCGCGGCTCTGCGTCTATTCGGCATGGTGATACCTAGCACTGACGACGAGATACGTGACGCGACCGCCGCCGTGGTAGGTGCAATCGCGACCCATTTGCACGGTCGACGCATTGCAGACTTGATCGACGCGCCCGTGGCTGCTGATCCCGATACGCGTGCGCTCATCACGCTTCTCGTGGAAGCTACGCCGTGCGCCTATATTGCACGGCCACCGATCTTCCCGCTGCTGGCGCTCAATGCCGTCTATTGGTCGCTCGAACGCGGGAATACCGAAGAATCGTGCTTTGCCTACAGTGTTTACGGCTTGATGCTCGTGTCCATTTTCGAGGATATTCCAGCAGCGTACGAGTTTTCAGAACTATCATTGCGGTTGAACGAGAAATTCAACGACCCGAGGCTCCGAGGAACGCTCCTGCACCTGCACGGCGACCATATCAACTTCTGGCGCAGGCCCATCTCCACAGATTTCCCCATTCTTCAACAAGCTTTCCGCGCGTGCCTCGATGTCGGGGACCTGGTGTATGCTGGTTTTCTTGCTTTCGAGACGGTCTGGCAATTGATCGAGTGCGGGGATCCGCTCGACGATGTGATCGCTTCGTCGCAAAAGTATGCAGCGTTCGCTCGACAAAGCCACAATGACGCCGTGTACGAGACGATTCGTTTAGAACTGCAATTCGTTGCGGCGCTGAAGGGTACGACGGGGCATCCGCTCAGCTTCGATGACGCTGAATTCGACGCGACGGCGAGCCTAGCGGTGATAACGAAAGCCAGTTTCGGCTGCGGGCTCGTATTTCATGACATCATGCAGCAGATCATGGCCTTCCATCATGGACGTTATGACCTTGCCCTAGAATTCGCAAAACGAGCGGCGGTGCGCTTGGGGGCAGCCATGGCTATGCCGATCGAGGCGACGCACTATTTCTATTTAGCGCTCACACTTGCAGCGCTTTATCCGAGTGCGCCGGAGGCGCAGCGAGTCGAATTCGAGTCAAAGATCGAGTGGTTGCGGAAGAAACACGCACGATGGGCCCACAACTGTCCCCAGAACTACCAGCACCGATATGCGCTCGTGTGTGCCGAAATAGCGCGCATCGAGAATCGGGATATGGACGCAATGCGTTTGTATGACCAAGCTATCCAGTTTGCCCGCGACGATGGCTTTGTTCAGCAAGAAGCACTCGCCTACGAGATTGCCTCGATGTTTTACGAATCGAGGGGCTTTGATATCATCGCTCCCACGTATTTGCAGCACGCGCGGGCATGTTATATCCGCTGGGGGGCCAATGGCCGGGTAAAGCAAATCGACGAGCGACATCCCTCTCTATGCCCATATCCAACGAACGTGTCGAACACCAAAACGACGTTCGCGGCGACTGCCGAGCATCTCGATTTACTTTCGGTCGTCAAGGCGTCGCAGACCATTTCTGGCGAAATTGCCGTGGACAAGTTGCTGCGCACGCTGCTCGATATCGTCCTGCAACAAGGGGGAGCGCGACGGGCTTGTCTTGTACTGGTGGAGAATGAAATCCCATCGATCGAGGCCGAGGCATTTCTCGAGGGAGAGGAGGTCAAAATGAGTTTTCTGCAATCGGAGCCGCTTTGGTCGTCGCTCCGTGTTCCTATCTCGCTTGCCAGGTATGTCTTGCGGACGAAGCAACCGGTGATCCTGAATGACGAGAATGCGGTATCGAAATACAATGCGGACCCTTATATCGCCAGCGCGAAGCCGAGGTCATTGTCATGGTTGCCAATTATTCGGCAGGGAGCGATTACGGGGCTGCTTTATTTAGAAAATGATCTCGTGACGGGTACATTCACGACGGAACGTTTTGCGGTGCTGGAGTTGCTTGCATCGCAGGCGGCGATTTCTTTGGAAAATGCGCGACTTTTGGCGAAGGAGCAGGCGGAACGGGTAAGGGCGGAAGAGGCGATTGGTAAACGTGACGAGTTTCTATCCATCGCATCCCATGAACTCAATACGCCGTTGACGTCACTCGTACTCTCGCTTCAGGGGCTGCGCAGAATCATCTTGTCGAGCAACGCTACCCCACAAGCGCTGGAGAGATCGATCGACCGCATGCAGCGGCAGTGCATGAGGCTTTCACAACTGAATAATGACTTGCTCGACGTGTCTCGAATTCATGTCCATCGTTTACGCCTCGATCGGGCCGACGTTGACCTCATGGTCCTGGTACGTGATGTCGTGGGGCAATTGCAGCCCGAATTCGACCGGTCGGGCAGCGTGGCTTCGATTACGACGCACGACCGCATTGTGGGTCGTTGGGATCGATGCCGAATCGAGCAGGTCGTGACGAATTTACTTTCGAACGCGCTCAAGTTCGGGGAAGGTCGACCCATTGAAATTTCGATGGACGCGCGGGAGGCGACGGCTTATCTCACCGTACGGGATCATGGGATCGGGATTGCACCCGAAAACTACACCCGAATCTTTCAGCGTTTCGAGCGTGGCGTTTCTGACTCCCGTTTTAGGGGGCTCGGACTCGGGCTTTATATCGTCGCCGAAATCGTGAAAGCGCACGGGGGGACGATCAGCGTCGAGGGCGATGAAGGGAAGGGGTCGACGTTCACGGTGGCTTTGCCGGACGTTGTCGAAGTGACGTCGGACTTCCCACCACAATCAAACAACGAGAATGTTATTCGTGGTGAAAACCAAGGTTCTTGAAAAGGTGATTTGAACCGGTGCATATTGAATGCGGGTCCGGTGATTTGAACCGGTCCATA
>JANORL010001318.1:0-42485 GCA_031415295.1 Polyangiaceae bacterium
ACGCTCCCGCATCCTGAAGGCACGAATGCAAAGCCCAAGCCCACGCTAAGGCTCAAAAACAATGCAAGCTTTTTGATAGTGGGAACCATGCCCAATCGTATCCGCGGCTGAGCCTGCTCGTCAACAACCGAATCCGCAGGGAACGTGGCGATGATCATCCATGCCGCACGCTGGCCAAGGCACGCGATGTGCAAACGCATTTTTTCCGCACGCTGGCAGGGGCACACGATGCGCGTGCATTTTGACTGCACGCTGGCAGGGCACACGATGCGCGTGCAATCAGCACGACGATCTTCGAGCAAGAATGGGTAACCGCTTGTATGGTCTCCCGACTCAATCGTTCCGGGACGCACGTCGATATCCTCCTTGAAGGGGCCAATCCTTTCATCGAAGTCAGCCCAGTGTACAACTCGATGTACAGCTTCCAAGAGTCGACCGTGTTTGGAAACATGTTCAATTCGAGCCTACCGATCAACAACGACAAACCAGCGTTCTTGGCCTACGTTTGTCGCGAAGACGATATCTTCAACACGTGCACCGGCGACGGCGGCAAAGGTTGGGTCGATTATCGTCTCTGCGACAACGCCCCTGCGACGTGCGGCTTGGTCGATATCGGCCGATGTCCCGATCCCGCCGGTTCATGCTACCCCAATGGCGAGCATTGGAAGTGCCGGTCGAGCGCCACTTCTACGCATGTCGGCACGACCATCGGTGTGCAATTATTCGAGCCAGTCACGCCCAACGAATGCCACTACTAGGCCTTTACGGTCAGGCGTGACACTCCAACGCCATCACTTCCATTCCCCATCGAAAAACCCGCCGTCGAGCACCGGCCGCTGATCGAGCAAGTGGCCGCCTCGCTGCACCGACATTCGTCCGTCGTACACCAAAAAATCCGGCACAAAACGCGGCAAAAAACGACTCGCTAACGTCCCCACCACGCCCGCTCCCGCATGCACCGCCACGTATTCCTGCGTGTTACGTGGATGCGGAAAAATAAACGACACGCCCACGTCTGTCCCTTCGTACCGTTTGCCCCGGAACGTAATCGCGGTAGGTTCAAAACGTACAGGTAACGAAGCTTCGAACAACGCCGTCACGCGATTGGACTTTGAATTTCCGATGAGCACCAAACTCTTCGAATCCATCTCCGCGTCCGTGATCTCTGCGTCGCTTTTCACCGGATAACGCGCTGCAAACGTATCGAAAGACGCGAAGTGTTCCGCCACCATACGGTTTTCCTCCGTCTGCGCAGGATCCTGCGTCCCGTAGACGATCCACCGCGCGTGCCGATCCATATCGTCGAGCGGCCCGGATACACCCGCCCGCTTTTTTCCAACCCGCAAAGGCTCGGATGCTGCCAAGACAAACTCACTGCCTTGCAGCACGAAATACGCCATATCCGACGTAAACGGCCCTGCAACGGGTTTGCCATTCACCGTCACTGTGGGTTCTTTCTTCAAACCAAGCTGTTTCAAATCGAGCGCAAACGATTCCACGAACTTCGTTTGCACCGTGATCGTCGCGTCACGTCTCGAATATCGCGCATCGATGTCCGCAAATTTATCCAGCGCGCCAAGACCCAATACACGCACCCAATACGACCGATCGTACCGCCATTCGCCCGTGACAAACCGCACGTGTTCTGGCACATCCGGCGTCTTGCGACCAACGAGGCGCCGCAACATGTCGCCTTCTTCTTTTTCTGTCCCGTACCCGTAATCCCAAACGTTGTGGTCGAGGTCCTCTTGCACATCGAGTTCGTACGAATACCCCAGCGCTCGATATCGCTTCGCCATCACTTCGGAACGACGTGGTTCGTCTTTACCGCCATGCACCATAAACATCGGAACGTGCAAACCATTTTCCGCCCAGTTCACGATGTACCGTTTGGAAAGCAAAACATCTTCCCACGGCTTGTGCGGCGGCGTGCGAATGCTGCTCCAATCGAGCAAGTTTGGATATCCACACAATGGCGCCGACACAGAGAATATGTCCGGATAATGTAACGGAAGGACAAACGCTACCGTCCCTCCCAACGAATACCCCGTGATCGAAATGCGTTTCTCGTTCACCGGATACTGCGCACGCACTTCTTCGATGACCCGCAATAGATCTGCTTCGCCCAAATGCCTTTGGCCCGAATTGCCAAACTGCCAAGGTGCCACGACAAACGCACCAAAATCGGGCAAACCGCCGAAATGCCGCGCCTCGTGCGTCCCTTGAAACCCGCCTTCCGGCGCTTCACCCACCACCACGCGTAATGCAACTTCGGGACGATTGCCCAAACCATGCGCCGCCACAACGAGCGGTAAAACCTTGCCCCCCGGACGATATACCCGCGGCACGAGAAGAGCGTACGGCTGAAGATTCCCATCGAGCGGCGATCGATAAGCGCGTCGAATCAAACCCTTTCGTCCCTCATAAGGCGTTTTGCTTTTTTCGAGCGCTGCGACGAGTTCTTCCGCTTCTTCCGTTCGTTTCTTGATCCACGCCGTATCCGGATCACTCCGACCAACGTCGTTCATCAAATCATCAATATGAAAAAGCAAACTGTCCTTGTCACCGCGTGACGCCGCCGAGTCTTCAATGGTCGCCCGCGTGGCTGCCAGAGCCACCACTCGCTTGTGCAAACTTTGACGCACCACGACAGGAACGGTCGTCTCCATCCCCGGCGATTCGCCCACCCGAATCCGCACATCGTGCGTGCCTCCATGGTCGAGCGGCGCGACAAAAGAAAACGTTCCATCTGACGAACCCACCGCTGTCTTGGCGATTGTCCCTTCGGAAAGTACGAGCGTTTCACCCTTCTTGACGTCGAAATCCACGTGGTAAGGCACGTCGATCGTTTGTCGAGGTCCAAGACCCACCCACGATGGCTTCACCTCGATAGCCAAACCGTCGGCGACCGCGCGCGTCGAAACGTTGGCGCTCAAAAGGTCTGTCGTGGTACATCGAGCTTTTGGATCCTGCGCAAAAAGGATGTCGCGCGCGGGTCCTCCTTCGGGCGATCTTGCCCGGAGCCAAAACGACGTCGGCGCATTCGTCGATTGCTCGACGACCACGTCCACGCGATGCACGCCACGCTCGAGCTCCACGACCGCTCGTTTTTCATCTCGAAACGGCGCCGGATCGAATTCTCCGGTCCCTTCGAGCACTCGTTTCCCATCGATCGCCAAACGTACGGTCCCGGCAAACCCCGCCGTAAACACGATCGGCCCAGCTCGACCCGTGACGACATACCCCGAAAGCCTTTGGTGCGTCGTGCCGCGCGAGCCTTTTTTGTTGTCGAGTTTGTCATGGACGTCTACGCGCCCATTCTTCGCGCACAACGCTTTCGGACCCAAATCCGCACCTGCGTCGACTTCGGCCAACGTGTTCGCGTCTCCCATGGCGCCTAGGATCGGTCCGACGGATGTCCACGCATTAAACCAACCTTCACCGCGTGGCGCCAAAACCGTCGCGACTTCCAGCGTTTGTCCGTCCAGCGTTTTGAGCGCCAAACAATCCGTTCCAAGACAAACTGATCCCGTTCCACACGAATGCTCGACCAGACGTGTCCCGTTTTCACATACGAGCGCCACGTCGTCCGAAACGCACCGCGCGTCCTTGGGCCCGCATACGGCCGCGTCAGTCGTTGACGCGTCGACGTCTGACGCCTCTGGAATTGCCGCATCTGCCGGCACGAGCCCGTACGGCTGACGTTCAACACCACGTTCCGCCGGCGGACGACAGGATACGCCCCCTCCCAGCACGACATTGGCGAGTAAAAGTGCTGAAAAACGACGCATAAACACGGAATTGGCGAAGGCCCCTCAAACCGCTCGGTAGCACGAGCGCCCCTTTGCACCAAGCCCGTCACGGTCAATAAAATTCAGCCTATATGTAATTTTATTATTTCACCAATGATTCATTGTTGCGTGGGTCACATAAAAAATCCTCGAAGGAGAGTGCTTTCATGAATAGCGAACGCCTTGGTCATTCGTCGTCGTCCAGGGGCAGTTTGTCTGGACCTACCGATGAGAATTCCGTTGTTTCGCTGAAGGCGCTGGCTGCAAGGGCGACTCCGAAATTGTCCTCGGCGCGAGCGAGCTTGTTGGAAGACTCGGGAATGATTGATTTGAAAAAACTCATGGCGAATGCAGCGCCATCGTCGAATGCGTTGCCGTCTGTGTTTGCTCCGAGCGACGCAGGACTTTTTGCGGTGCCAGAAGTCACGTTTGTACCGCATGTGGCTGCCGTGTCGGGCGTATCGGCGAAGGATTCCGTCGGGTGGGCCAAGTGGCTTGGTGCTGCGACACTCGTCGTGCTGGCGGGGCTAGGTACGTTGGGCATTTTGCAGGCGCGAAAGGCACATGTTTCCGATCGTCAGAGCGGTGTTTCAGTGGCGGCAGCCGTGGCAACGACGGAAAAATTGGGGTTTGTCGAGGCACCGCGACCGATCGACACAGCGCACGAAGTGACCCATGTGGCTCCTACGGCGAAGGAAACACCGGCACCAGTCGCGACGGCTTATCGGACCCGAAAAGCGGTAGTCCCGACACCTCCGCGCAATCAAGCGCAACAAGAAGCGACGCCGCCCCCAGAGGTTGAAGCCCAGCAGCCTCCTCCCGCGCCATGCGATCTCATGTGCGAGATTGAGCGCGCTGCTCACAAGAAACCGTAGGCGTTTTGTCGCATTCCTACACGTAAGGTTCGTCGCGGGCATTTACGACGACGCGCTGATTCACAACGTTCCACCCATGAAAACTCGCCCGTGGAAGCGTCGTGGTGGTGTCGTGGCTCTCGTTGGTTATCTGCTCGGTTTCGCCGCATTCATGCTGTTCGCATCGTGGCTGGACGCTCGTTGGCGCAGGGCTGCTCGTCCCCGAGTTCCTAAGACCTCCGACGAGCGCACGATGCGACGTCATGCAGAAGCGCAGGCTGGCGGCATGAGCAGTGAAGAGGGCCGTGCTCGGTATGAGCACGGTGAACATCGAGGTGGTCTTCATGGCAAAGCACGACCTCTGCCGCCCGATGCGGAAGAGTTCGAAGATGAAGAGCCCGGAGATCGCCTGGCGATTCACCGCGGAAGTCGACGTGCGGCAATGCCCGCGATGAGGCGCTGACAGGATACGTCCGTTCACGGGTGATGTTCAGGCGCACCAGAACGCACGCGACGATACGATGCTCGTCGAAATGCCTGCCGTGCCTGAACGCGAAACGGTTCTTCGTGCCGAACCTCCTGCAAATACAACAACGGCTGCCACGCTTCGTCATGGAAGTGTTCGTCCAGCTGCGGATCCTGCGCGTAGCGCTGCAGTGACGCCGCGCGTGACGGATGCTCCACCTCCCCCGGACGAACCATCGCCGACGGTTGCGAAGTTACCCGGCGCGCTCTTGGCAACCATCGTCGTGCTCGTGGCGTACACCGGTGCGATCGGTTTTTTTCAGTTTGTAGTGCCAAACGCTCCGTCGCTCGTCGGGCAAGTCGGCGGTGGTGTCGCGGTGGCCATCGTGGTGTTTTTCTTCCACGCAGCGCTCGGTGGATCCCTTGTCGAGCACATGCGGCGTGCCGAAGACGCATTTCGAGCAAGCCTTCAGTTTATCGCGCTCGTTGCGCCGTCGTTCGTGCGTTGGCTCATTTTCGGCTGCCTTGCAGGCATGTTTGTCGTGGCGTATTACGACCTCGAAGGCTGGAATCCGCTGCCCATTGCGCGTTTCCGTGTTCTTGGAGCGGTGGCGTTACCGGCACTCTTGGCCATCTGTTCGTCGATGCTCGTCGAGCGTCGTTTTGCGCGGGGCGAGTTTTCCCTGGAACTTTCGTTTCCTGCCACGACGCCTCCGCGAGAACGCGCGG
This sequence comes from Polyangiaceae bacterium, assembly GCA_031415295.1. Lineage (GTDB taxonomy): Bacteria > Myxococcota_A > Polyangia > Polyangiales > Polyangiaceae > Polyangium. The sequence continues at coordinate 5,840 of JANORL010001318.1, forward strand.
ATTGGAAATACAAGATGGAGCACATGTGGTCCTGCGAAGCCGGCCTCATGCGCGAATCTGTGCAGCGAATGGCGCGGCATGCGGCCATCTTCGGATTTCTTGGATCGGCGATATTGATCGCGTGTTCGGTGATTTTGCTGCGTTACGCCAAGGGCGATGACGAGCTGCGGCACCTCATCGCGCTCAGCGTCGGCGCATCCACGACCGTGTCGTTCACCTTGAACCTCGGACAGGTGCTCTTTCGTTCGGCCAGCAATGATTCCACTGCACGCATGATGGCGTGGTCGGCGCGCACCTTGCTCATCGTCAGTGTCGCGACGGTGTTTTTCGGCGTCGCGTTTTTATCGGGATCTGGCGATCAAACCGATTCAAAGGGGTATCTGTTTCAGGGCTACAAAGGCGCGCTCATCGTGGGCGTAGCGGTCGCTCTTCTCGGTGAACGAATTCTCCGCGCCGTCAAAGATCGCGCGGCCTCGCTGCTGGGCGTCACGACACCTGCGACGCGAAGTTGCGACCTCACGCTCATCGATGGGCTCAGTGACGAAGACATCGAACGCCTTGCCGAAGAAGGTGTCGACTCGACCCATGCCCTCGCGTTTTTCCCTACGCCGCGACTGTTTTTCAACACGACGTATAGCCTGCAACGACTGTGCGAATGGCAAGATCAGGCGTTGCTCATCGCGCGGGTTGGCCGGACAAACGCACAACTGTTACGCGAGCAATACTTGATCCGCGGTGCCGTCGCCGCGCGAAATCTAGCGCGTGAGATTTGTGGCCGTTCAAAATCGGGGCAACGAACGCCGGATGAAGCGCCCGAGGGCGTCACGGCGGTGCCGTCGGAAGACGGTGAAGACGAGGGAGCAAAATTGCGCGCCCTCGCCAAAGCGATGGGTTTTACCGGCGTGAATCAGGCCGTGCTGGGGATGCGTTCGCTCGTGGACGACGATGCTATCGAACGCCTCGAGCTGTTCTGTCGTGCGGTCCCAATTTGGCGTCGCAGTGGGGCCAACGATGCCCCAGCCGCGGGGGGAAAGAGCGCCAAATTATGAGCCTGAACCTGAGTTCGAGAAGGAGCGGCCGCCGCCGCTTTTGAGCTTGAGCTCGCGTCGTCGTCGAGGCTTGTACTTGACCCGAACGGGAACTCCTTCGAACCCGAACGTTTTTCGCAACTGATTCTGCACGTACCGTTGGTAGCTGAAATGGAGTTTTTCCGGGTCGCTCGCCATGACCACGAACAGCGGCGGCGATGTCTCGGCTTGCGTGATGTAAAAAAGGCGTGGTGCTTTTCCGCCTTGCGTCGGCGGAGGACGGTTCGCGAGCACTTGCTCGAAAAACCGATTCAACGCGCCCGTTCCTACGCGTCCGCGATACGCGTCGGAAACCTTGATGACGGTGTTCACGAGGTTGCCCATGCCCCGTCCTGTCTTCGCACTGACGTGCACGACCGGTGCCCAAGGGACGAACGAGAGTTTGTCATTGGCAAGCTCTTCGGCTTTCTTCGCGTCGCCCTTCTCATGCAGATCGCTCTTGTTCAGAGCGATGATCACGGCGCGTCCGCGATCGACCGCTAGGCCAAGAATCTTCGCGTCTTGCTCCGCCACGCCTTCTACCGCGTCACACAACAGCACGACGATTTCAGCCCGTTCCATGGCTCGGATCGCATGAAAAACGCTCGTCGCTTCGACGGCACTGTCTTCCTTCGTCACCTTCGCCTTGCGACGAATGCCCGCAGTATCGATGAACATGAACGATCGGCCGTTACGCTCGAAGCGTGTATCGATCGCATCTCGTGTCGTTCCCGGTCGCTCATCCACGATGACGCGTTCTTTGCCGAGCAACCGATTGATGATGGACGACTTGCCAGCGTTTGGCTTGCCAATCAGCGCCACGCGGATCGGCCGCTCAGCCGCTTCGGCCTCGGGCAAATCTGGCGGAATGGGTGGCAACACCTTGAAAATCGCATGTTCGAGTTCGTCAATGCGTCGTCCATGCAGAGCCGAAATCGGAATGATGTCCGGTGCACCAAGGCGATACAGATCGTTACTCTCGATTTCCGAACGCGTCGAATCCGCCTTGTTGGCGCAATAAATCACGGGTTTGCCCGAGCGTCGGAGCAGCGCGAGTTCCGCGCGATCCGCAGCGGTCGGAGGCGCACATGCATCGAGGACACACACGACGACGTCGGCTTCGGCAATCGCAATGTCGATCTGCTTCTTGATGCTTTGCCGCATCGGATCGTCGCTGTCGGGATCAAAACCTCCCGTGTCGATGAGAATGTATCGGCGCGAGTGGGACGTGACATCGCCGTAATGCCGATCCCGCGTCACACCAGGTTCGTCATGGACGATGGCAGACTTCTTCCCGACGAGTCGATTGAAGAGCGTGCTTTTACCGACGTTCGGTCGGCCCACGATCGCCACGACAGGCAAAGGCGCCGGCATGGGCGAAGGCTCATATGCCTCGATGTCGGGCTGCTCGTCAGCACGATCCAAAATTTCCTCAGACATCAGCTCTCCTCTTCCTCATCAGCGTCGTCGTCGACGTCTTCGTTTTCCGTTTTTTCGTCGTCGACGTCTTCATCGCCGTCTTCGTCCGTAGCTTCTTCGTCGTCGATGTCTTCGTCGGAATCGTCGTCATCGTCGTCGTCATCGTCGTCGTCATCGTCATCGTCATCGTCGTCGTCGTCGTCATCGCTTTCAGCATTTTCCGCCGATTCAGCATCCGCGGCGACCGCGACGATCATGGTCGTGCTCGCTTGCGCATCGGTCTTGCCGTAGCCGAGTTCGTCGAGACGAGCGACAGATTCACGCCAATCGGCAGTCACACGCACCCATAAGCGCAGAACGACTTTCTCGCCCACGAGTTCTTCGATGCGTTTGCGTGCCTCGGTCCCGATCTGCTTCAGCATCGAGCCGCCAGCGCCGATCAGAATCTTCTTTTGCCCTTGCCGCTCGACATGAATCGTCGCGTCGATTTGTACGGCCAAACCAGGCCCTCGAGATTCCACGTATTGGTCGACCGATACCGTCGTCGCATGCGGAACTTCTTTGTGTGTCGCTCGCAGAATTTGTTCCCGGACGTACTCGGCGGCGAAGTACCGCGAAGGTTTGTCCGTTACGTCATCTGCTTCGTAACGCCACGGCGCTACGGGCAGCAGCTTTGCGATTTCATCAAGCACGATGGCTACGCCGTCTTCGCGCATGGCCGAGATCGGCACGATCGATGCGAACGCATAGGCCTTCGCGTAGCTTTCGAGCAGTGGAAACAAGCGATTCTTGTCGCGAACCAGGTCCACTTTGTTCACGACGAGCAGCGCCGGTCGGCCTTCCGCAAGATCGGCGAAAAGCACGAGATCGCTTGGATGCGTATGCAGAGGCGGAGGCTCGCGCCCCTCTTCCTTGAACGAACGCCCTGCGGGACGAGGATCAAGGTCCGTGACAAACACGACGACATCCGCACGGCGCGCAGCATCACGCGCCGACTCGTTCATGACGCGCCCGAGCTGTGTGCGCGGGCGATGAATTCCAGGCGTGTCGAGAAGCGCGATCTCGGCCGATCCAAAGTGGACCACTCCAAGCAACGCGTCTCGAGTCGTTTGTGGGGTTGGCGAGACAATCGCCAAGGGTTGTTCGAGCGCTGTATTGAGCAGCGTTGATTTGCCAACGTTCGGACGACCGATGATGGCGACGTTCCCACTGCGTCGTGGGCCGCTGGGCAACGGTGCATCACGTTGTTTGTCGCGGGAAGGAGGGCGAGGCGGCGGCGTTCTCCTCGTCTCGCGGATTTCGCCTGTCTCTTGTGCCGATGTGCGGCTGTTGCGCGGTCGTTCGTCGTCAGGCGCCGGTCGTTCACCGCGAGGAGCGGGCCGTTCATTCTGACGCACCGGCTGATCGTTACGCGGGCGCGTTTTGCGCTCATCACCGCGAGGAGCAGGCCGTTCACCGCGAGGAGCGGGTCGTTCACCGCGAGGAGCGGGTCGGGCACCGCGAGGTGGGCGATCGTCCTGACGCCGTGGTTGGTCGTAGCGCGGGCGCGCAGTGCGCTCATCACTGCGAGCAGGCCATTCACCGCGAGGAGCGGGTCGTTCACCGCGAGGAGCAGGCCGTTCACCGCGCGGAGCGGGTCGTTCACCGCGCGGAGCAGGCCGTTCACCGCGAGGAGCAGGCCGTTCACCGCGAGGAGCAGGTCGGGCACCGCGCGGAGCGGGTCGTTCACCGCGAGGAGCGGGTCGTTCACCGCGAGGAGTGGGCCGTTCGTCTCGACGTACGGGTTGATCGTTGCGCGGGCGTGCCTGACGCTCGGTGTTGCGATTATCGCGGTTTGCGGGCCGATCATCGCGGTTCGCGGGCCGTTCATCGCGGCGTGCGGGCCGTTCATCGCCGCGTGCGGGCCGTTCGTCTCGGCCATCGCCGCGCGGTTTTGCGTCCCGTTGTTCGTCCGGACGTTTGCCCCTTACAGCGATGTTCGTCGCAGGTCGGGCGGATCGAGCCGTTTCCGGGCGACTTGGCTTCGATCGACGATCAGTTGGGCGTCCTCGCGGGGCGACCTGCTCGTCTCGGTTGGTGCGAGCGGGGCGGGGACGTGCCGCCTGTCCTTCATGTCTGCGACTCTTCACGCAGCGCGCGATAGCAGACGCAAGCGTGCGCCTCAAACGCTCCTTCACCCTTTTGCCGGCTTTGTATCGTCGTGGTCGTTGGCGATCGGAGTCGAGCAGCGGTACAAGCGAGCCATGGAAGCCGTCTCCGAGCGCTCCGACGAAGATCAAAAAAGCCCGCCTTCAAGCGATCTGGGCCCAGCATTTCCTCCGGCAGCGACGCGGGGAAGCTTGTCGACGCGTCTTTTGGCGTACGCCATCGCCACCGTGATGTTTTTCGGGACGCTGGCGAAGAGTGGCATCTGGGACCCGTATGAGCTCGACGCCGCTGAGTTCTCTCGTCGCATCGCCATCCATGTGTTTCATGCGAAAAACTTGGAGCTACCAGACGCACTCAACGTTCTGCCCACGCTGAGCGATCTGCGCATGGGCGAGCTTCCGTTCACGTCGATGGCGCTCGGCTTCAAACTATTTGGACTGCGTGATTGGACAGGACGCTTGCCTCTCGCGCTGTGGGCGCTTGCAGGCGTGATCGTTTTGCACGAACTCTTGACGCGTTTGTCCGGGCGAAAAACGGCACTTTATGGCGCCGTCGCGCTTTCAACGATGCCGCTCTATTTCATGCAAGCCCGCACGATGCTCGGCGACATCGTGACGATGTCCGCATTGACGATGGCGTTTTCGGGGCTCGTTGGTTTGCTCGTCGATCGCGCCGTACCACGGACACACGGAAAGCCAGTGTCCGTAAGCCAGACGTTACAAGTCAAACTCATATGGTTTGTCGTGGCCGTCATCGGACTCGTAAGCGGCTACATGTCGCGTGGTCTCTTGATTGGTGTCGCCATACCGACCCTCACGGCGGGTTTGTCATGGGTTGCGCTCTGCCAGGGATCGCCCCGTTCACATGTCGAAAATGCAATCGGCGCCTTGTCACTCCTCGGCGGCATCTTCGTCACGTGTTGGGCGGTCAAACTGTATTTGACCGCCTCACCGAACGCTCCCGTCTCGCGATGGATCGGTGCTGCCTTCATCGTGAAACCCGGCGTGGAAGTGACGTTTGACCGCACCCTCCGCCATGTCGGTCACGCAATTTTTCCTTGGAGCGCCCTCGTTCCATTCGCCCTGGGAAGACTCTTCCGAGCTCCGACGGGCCTTGATGACGAAGCCACTCGTCGGGAAACCGGGCTACGAGTCGCGTTACTCGTGGGCGTGGCTGTCGCTTTTGCCGCGTATGCATTTTCGGCTCCGTTCACCGCTTTCGTCCCGTTTGCCCCCGTCGCGCTTCTTGCCGGGATCGTCGCCGTTGCAGTCGTGGACTTCGATCGCGGTGCGCCTCCATCGCGAAGCATCGCCCTCGCTACGTTTGTCTTGGCCATCGTGTTGTACCGCGACATGACCATCGAACCGAGCCGCATCTTCAGCGTGTTCGAAGTGGACAAACCATCGTTTCCAAAAAGTTTCGAGGGGGCAGCCAAGTCGTACATGGCCTTGTCGACGCTTGCTTTTGCTGGCCTCGTCGGAATTGCGTGGTTCGAGTCCAAAACGGAACGCGTTCCAGATTCGGTGCGGCGCTGGTTCGCCGAGCTCGTGGACGACTCCCGCAAGTTCGTCGACACGTTCGCCACAGTTTGGAATGGCAACCTGCTGTTCGCTTTGACGGTGCTGGAAGCGGCGTTTGTCGGGCTCGGGGCGATGCTCTTCGTGGGCACCCGTTTTAATTGGTCTTCCACGCAAAAATTGTCGAAAAACTTCATCGAAATCGGACTCAATCTGTGGTGGGCCGCGCCGCTCTTGACCGTGCTGCTCCTTCTGCTGCTCATCGTCGTGCGTGATGCTTTCCGCTGGTTTTTCGACCGGACACGTCTTCCACGCGGAGCAGGGATTCTGCTCGCCGCGCTCGTGGTCGGCGCAGTCTTGTCGTTTGGATATTTCCCGGCGTTGGCTGCACAGGTTTCACCCAAAGAAGTCCTCGATGCCTACGGACGTTTGCAACATCCGGGCGAGCCACTCGGGCTGCTCGGCGTGCGTGCGCGATCGATTGCGTATTACCAACGTGGCGGTGAAGTCGTTTCGTTCTCCGACGCCGCGCATGCGTTCGAATGGCTCACGGCTTCCGACACGCGGCGTTGGCTCATCGTGAAAGCCGACGACCTGCCCAAGCTCAATTCGCTGTACCGCAAGGAAAAGGGGAAAAACCTTCCGGTGCTCGACGCGCGATCGAGTCAAATTCTTCTCGTCTCGAACGATCTTGCAGGTCTTCCCAACGAAAACCCGCTTGCTTCAACAGTTCTCGACGACGCTCCAACGCCGTCACAAAAGACTGACGTCATGTTCGAGGATCAGCTCGAGATGTTCGGGTGGGACGTTCGCGACAACAACGGAACCGTCGTGGATTCGGTCGTTCCGCAGCGCAAGTACCACATGCGTTTCTACTTCCGCGTGGCGAAACCCGTGACGGGAAATTGGAAAGCATTCCTGCACATCGATGGGTTTCAGCGCCGCTACAATGGCGACCACAACATTCTCGACGGCAAGTACGCGATCAATCTTTGGCAACCCAACGACGTGCTCGTCGACGACTGCGTATTCGAGCTCGAACCCAACTTCACCCCCGGCGACTACACCGTGTTTATGGGCCTTTTCTCGGGGGATTCGCGGTTTCGTGTCACGCGTGGCAACCAGAACGACAACCGCGTCGTTGCTGGCGTGCTTCATGTGCGCTGAACACAAGCACACGAACGGGTTTTCGGATTTGTCCTGATTTGAACGAATCGGTGATTTGCGTCCGCTGCTCGATCCCTTGGCACGCGCACCGAAAGCGGCTACGCCGGGGAAATCATGGCCAATCGCAACGACGATGATCCGAAGCGAGACGAAGCGCCAAACGCCTCCGACCTCGACGCGGACGACGTGAACAGTGGCCTCGAACGGCGTTCTTCCACGAGGTTCGACGTCACTTGGTCGGTCGATTGCGAGACGGAAGAAACCTTTCTTTACGCAGCGATCGCGAACATTTCCGAGCTCGGGATCTTCGTCCGCACAATCGATCCCTTGAGCACCGGAACGCACGTCACGTTGCGGTTTGTCCCGCCAGATGCGTCGGAACCGTTTGTCCTCCAAGGAACCGTGCAATGGGTAAACACATTGCGGCCGATGCACGACAATCCAAATCCCGGAATGGGAATACGGTTCGTGCGGTTGACGCTCGACGATCGCGAAAGGTTGGTCGCGACGATTCGCACCATCGCGTATTTGCGTGAAACCGTGAGCAGCAGTTTGTCGGTGAACTGACGGTCAAAGGCCGGTGGGAAGGGGGAAGCGGCGAACGAAAATCCCGTGATGATCGGGGTTTTTGTCTTCCCAGCCCAACGCGACAAACCCGTTTCCGCCAATCGCCACGGCCGCGCCAACACGAGACCCAGGTTTGTCCACGGGATCCGCGGTGGACGCGACAAACGCATCGTTTTGTCCCGTGACGCTGTTGAACCCAAAGCCAGACGTTCCACCAATGAAACGAGCGGAGATCTTGCTCGCGGCGTCTTCCCATCCGACAGCGAAGAATCCGAGGCCTGCGGCGACGATGGGACGTTGCTGCACGTTGTCGGTGATCGTGTTGACCAAACCTTGTTCGTCACCGCCAACGACGCGTGTCCGAGCTGCGTCGTAGCGCTGGAAGTGTAGATCGTCGCCATTGGTCGAATGCCAAACGACAAGGGATCGGCCGTCGTCCAGCATCGCGACATCGGGTTGGTCCTGGACACCCGTGGTTTCGTCGTTGACGAGCGTTGGACCCACAACGGTTCCCGTTGGTGAAACCGTGACCATGAAGATGCCGTCACCATCACCGGCCCCCGTGCCTTCGAACACCACGATCCAACCGTCTTTGTTGCCAGCGACGCGTGGAAACTTTGCGCTCGTAGCAATCGGAAGTTCGGCCGCATCAAGTCCACCCGCTTTGCGCCAAATGCGCCCGAACGTCGCCGTTCCACGATGCCAAACAACGAGTGCCGAGTCCGTTGGCCCTGCTGCCACATCGGGCCGCAACTCGGCGTCAGCAACTTGTGCCGTAACCTTGATCGGAGCGGCGTCAGCGCATCCCCATTCGTTCTGAATGTTCAAGTAGACGTCGTAGCTGTTACCGCCGTTTTGATTGCTCGCGTACGCGATGAGAAAGCGATCGAGACCCACGGGAGCAACAGACGGTGCTCGTTGAACGAGTGCTGGCGCAGAACCGCTGAGGTTGGCGCACAAGGCGGGAAGCTTAATCTGTTGCGACAGCGGAAACGGTTCGTCGATCTTGTAGAAATCACCCTGCAAGAAACGCATGTGAATGTCGCCGCCACCCACTTCGGCAGTGTTCGTATACGCCGCACGAAGCGCGTTTTTCGTCGCATCCAATCCAGGGCTGAAGGCCATCACGAGGTCGGTTTTCGTGTTGGCGTCACCGTTCGTGAGTGCCGGAGGAACGGTGTTGTCCACCGACAACAAAATCTCTTCCGCCGTGCAGTCGCAACGACAAACCGCATCTCCCGCGATCCCGGCACACGCGCCGCCTTCAGCTTTCAGACACGTACCTGCAGCCCCTACGTCGCATTGCTCGCCCGTCTGCACCGTGCCGTCGTTGCAGCAAGCCGGGGGATTGTAGCGCTGCACCTTGATGTCGATCCCCAGCGGATCCTGGTCGATCTTTGTCTTGGCACAACCTTCCGCGAGAATCCCGGACGAACCCTTGGCCACTACCGAGAAGATCTTCTCAGAGTCATCGCGATCGAGTTCTATCGCCGTGCACCACGCCGCGCCTCCAGCACATCCACCTTGTTTGAGTTGAAACGTTTGGACGCCTTCGCCAGTAGGCACGTTGTTCACGTGACCCGTTGCCAGACATTCGCCTTTGGACGCGTCGAAAACGGTCAACGTCACCGTTTTTGCCTGATCGAGCAGGCCAAGCGGCGTGCGCATCACGAGCCCGATCTGCACAGACGTGTTGGCGCAGGCGCCGATGGCGATGGCAACGGGAAGTGCGGGGACGAGACCAAGCAACAGGCGTGAACGACGCATGCTGTCGAGTCTAATACAGCTCGGCAGTTCGTAGGCGCCGTGCGTGGACGTGCGTGGAGACGACGGAGGTCGCGTGATGCGTGCGCTACGCGCCTGAACTAATAGCCGTATGCGGAGTTGATGTCGGCGTTGCGTTTCGGTGCGGCAGGGACGCTGCGGCCAGGACCTCCACCAGGGGCAGTCGCTTTGGACTTCGCTGGAACAGGTTCTGCGGATGGGTCAGCGGGTTTGGCGGCGGCGACGGGAGCGGCTGCGGCAGCGCGGCTGGCAACGACGCCTCCAGCAGCAGCAGTTGCCGTGGGCGAGGTTGTTGCTGTGGCATTCGAGTCGCGCAGCGCTTCTTCCGCGCGTTGCCGGTACCCTTCGGATGACTTCAGCGCAGAAAGAAGCTCGCGCGCTTTGTCGTTGTTTCCAAGGCTCTTTTGGCACTGCGCGCCTTCCCATGCGGCATCGGCAGCGGCGGACGATCCGGAGAAACGCGTTCCAACGTCTTCATAAAGCGGCACTGCAGCGCCACATCCCGATTGATCCCGTGTCGCACGCGCTTGCGAAAGAGCTTTCGAAGCATCGCCATCGCTCAGTTTGTCTTGGGCACCCTTGCCGCGTTTGCCCTCGTCGCTATCGAGTTTTGCCGCGGCTTCGGCTGGCGCCTGAGCAAGCGCCTCGTCCGCGGCTGCCGGTGCTGCTGCGGCGGGGTGGTCGGGTTCGTCCGGTGTCGGCACGCCTCGTTCTGTGACGCTCACGGGCGATGTACCAACGGTACCTGGTTTGGCACGAAGAAGGAGCAAGCTCGATCCGATGACCAGGAAAAACAGTGCGGCCATGGCAAACTGCGGTCGCATCGCGTGGCTCCCTGCCCACGCGAGACCCCGGAGAATTTGGCGGTGCCATGGGGTTTTTCTTTGTGCAACCAGCGCCGCGGCAAGAATGCGTGACTCCAAATCCGCGCTTGGCTCTTCGAGCGGTAAACTGGCGCCTTCGCGCGTGCTGCGTAGTCCGTTCCAGGCTTCGGAGCATCGAACGCAGGCGTCAACGTGTCGGCGGAGCGCTGCCGAGGTCAGCTCATCGAGCTCCCCGTACACCGCGTCCATCACAACCTGGTCGAACTTCTCGCAATCCATGAGCCACCTTGCCCAGCGTCACCGCAGGGCTCGAGCATAATCCTCGTATTCGGCGAGCGCTTGTTGCAAGCGCTCGAGGGCGTACCTCATCCTGCTCTTCGTCGTATTCTCAGGAACGCCGACAATTTCAGCGATTTCCTTGAACGGCACGTTGCCCAGTTCCCGAAGCAAAAAAACTTCGCGTTGTTCCGGCGGTAATTCTTCGACGGCGCGAGTGATTCGTATTCCGAGTTCCGACCCGATCGCAACGCGATCGACCGAGGCTCCGAAGTGCGAATCGGCGATACGTTCGCCAAGGGTTGGTCCCTCTTCGCTGCCGTTGTTGTTCGCCGCTTGATCAAGCGATGGGTGCCTACGAAGAGCAGCTTTTCGCAGGTGATCGATGCAGACGTTTCGAGCGATCGTGTACGCCCACGTGGAGAAACGTGCCTCGTGTTTGAAGTCGGCTGCGTTTTGCACCACCTTCACGAACACGTCCTGCGCAAGATCTTCGGCGATTTCACGCGAGCGCACAGTGCGCAAGATGAAGTTGTACACCGGAGTTTTGTGTCGTCGGACGAGTTTGGTGAAGGCGGATTGATCTCCACCTTGAAACCGCATCATCAGGACTTCGTCGGTCACCTCCTCACGCGACAAGGTCGCCATCCATCACCTCCCAAATCCTTGCTCGACTGAACAGCAATCGAACGAGGGGGGAAGGTGATGGCGCTTGTGGCGACGCATGTGACGCGCGAGGTCGCTCGAAGTTCTTACGCCGGGTTGTCGTCCCTGCACGACGCAACCTTACCGGATCGTGGCCGGGAGGGAGTCGCGGAAGTTAGCGGAGACCGACAAGGTCACTTTTACGACGCTTCGCACGGAAATCCGCGGTTGCACGTATGCGGTTCCGAACCATAAACTAGGACAGTTCGGAGAGGGCATCCCTTGGGTGCCTTGTTTCGGACGAATCGCTTTCACCACGGGACTGTCCTTCATGCGAATTGCGAAGAACACATTTGCTGCGATCGTCGCGGCATCGTGGTTTGTTGTTGCCCACGCGGGTGCTCAAACTCCGCCGAGCCCTACGACGACTTCGCCTCCGCCGACGGCACCAGCTGGCGTGGTGCCCGGAACAGCTCCCACGACAGTTCCCGCATCAGTTCCTCTGCAACAGCCACCTGTGCCCGGACAAACGACTGCTGTGCCGGGACAACCTCCCGCGATGGATGGGCAAACGTACGCGATTCATCTTCGAGATCTCGAACAACGTATCGATGACCTGAAAGAACAGATTCGCCGCAGTCACACTCGGTTGTCGTTGTTGAGCGACACGATTCTGGCTGGTGGAAGTGGTGGCGGTTCACGCGCCAATATCAAGTTCTCGAACGAAATCTCCACGGCTTGGCGCATCTCGAAACTGCTCATCGTGCTCGATGGATCGGTGCAATACAGCAAGACCGAGCAACAAGGCGTCATCGCCGATGCAGGCGAAGTACCTGTGTTTACTGGAGCGATTCCTCCGGGCGCGCACACGGTGCAAGTTCTTGTGAATCTCACCGGTACGGGCTTCGGCGTGTTTTCGTACTTGAAGGGTTACAAGTTCGAAATCCGCTCGGATCATTCGTTTACGTCGCTCGAAGGAAAAACTTCGAACGTGAATGTCGTTTCTTTCGAGAAGGGTGGAGTCACGGCACGATTCGAGGAACGGCCGGCGGTTCGCTATTCTGAGAAAGTTACGCAAGGGCTTGGGGATTTACCCGGGGCGGGAGCGCCGGGGGCACCCCGTTGATAGGCGCGTGAGGGACGCATGAATCGTCGCCGATCTTCTTTGCTTCGTTCGGCGATTTGCAGCCTGGCGCTCTTCGCTACCGCAATGGTCGCTCCCGCGCCGGCCTTCGCGGTCGACAAGGATCAAGCGCTCACGAATGCCGCGCAGCAAGTTCGGCTCGCCGTGAGTGATATACGCGGCATCGAAGAAACCGTTGCGCGATCACGCAGTGGTCAACGGACGGCATCGCAGATGGTTGGTGATGCCGTACTGCTCATGGCTTCGCGCGATTGGGATCGGGCTGCGACCGTCCTCAATAAGGTTGTCGAGAAATACCCTGATCATCCGACGGCATTTCCCGAAGCCATGTCGTTGCTTGGTGAAGCTTATTTCGAGTCGAACCAATACCTCGCATGTCGCCGCGTACTGCGCAAAATCGTGGATCGTTGGCAAGAACCGCGATTTGGCCAGTATCAGGTTCGATCGATTGAAAGGCTGGTCGACGTCGCGATGCGCACGCGTGACGACCGAGGCCTCGACGAAGTGTTTGTCGCAATGAACCGCTTGCCAGCGTCGGCTGTGACGAGCGGAATCATGTATGCGCGGGGCAAGGCGTTGATTCTCAAGAAGGATTGGGCCGCGGCGCGACAGGCGCTGATGACGGTCGATCCACAAAGCAAATATCTGCATCAAGCGGGTTATTTGTTGGGCCTTGTGGCCATGAAAGAAGCCACTCCGCCGCCAGCGCCCGTCGTTCCTGGATCTGCTCCGGCGCGAGTGCCTCGGCAAAGGTACGTCGTGGCTCTCGATCAGTTTTACCGGGTCACGAAACTGCCGATCGATTCAGCCGAACATGCGCATCTCATTGATTTGGCGTGGCTTGCGATTGGCCGATTGTTTCATGAAACGGAAGATCTCTTGCAGGCCGTTGACGCCTACAATCACATCAATCGTTCATCGCCCGAGTTTGGCACGGCATTGTACGAACTTGGCTGGGTGTACGTTCGGTTGGGCGACATGGAGCGAGCGCAGCGGGCGCTCGAGATCCTTGCTGTCGCAGATCCGCAGAGCAACGACATTGCCGATGGATTGCTGTTGCGAGCGGACCTCATGTTACGCGCGGGGCAATTTGAAAAGGCGCTTCGAGTGTATGAAGGCGTGCGGGCGGAATACGATCCGGTCAGCACGAAAATCGACAATTTCCTCCGTTCGACGAGTAATCCATCGGTATACTTCGACAAACTCAGCCGTAGTGAAACCGGTTCATTCGACAGTATGGCGGCTGTTCCGCAATCCGTCGTGTTATGGGCGCGCGAAGAAGAAAACGGACCGGCGGCGGCAGCGATTGTCGATGCATTGAGCCAATGCCGTAAACTCATTCAACAATCGAATGAAATGATCCGCAAATTGAGTGTGATCGTTTCATCATCGAATCGAGTGCGTGCATTTCCGGATTTGAAAGCCGGCGAAGAGCGTGCGCTGGGGCTCGTCAATCGAATTGCGGTGGCGCGATTGTCGATTGGTCAAGGGCTCGATGCGGTCGAACCTTCGGATTTAGCGGGTGATATTGGGCAAATGCGAGCGCGTCGACGGTCGCTTGAAAAACGGCTGCGTTTGTTGCCTGTCAACGATGCGGACTTTTTGGATCGCGAAGCGCAAGCGATGCGGCAATGGAACGTGCCTTCGCAAACTGTGCAGCGTATGTCGCTCGAACTCGATGTAATGGAGACGCAAATCAAGGCATTGCGTCGAGTTTTGCGAGATTCGACGAAAGGCACTGTGCGTGATCCTGCGATCGTGCAGCGGTTCGAGCTCGAGCTTCAGCAACACGAAAAAGACATCGAATATTATCGCAATCAAATCCAAGTTATGGATCGTGTGCTTGGGGCAGGAAGAATGCAGGTGGGTTTTGGTGACCAACGGTTTGTCGAGGATGCCCAAGTTCGGATTGCGTACCGTGACGCCATCATTCGCGAAGTGCAGCTCGCAATGGGGGGTGGCGGCGGTCGAGACCTTGCCGATTATGCGCGGCGAACTGCGCCGATATTGCAGGAAGCCGAAGAAGGCGACAAACAGGTGCTCATGACGTTGGGGGCATTGGAGCAGGAAGTTGCTCGACGCACGACGGAAGTTCGCGCGATCATGGAGCGTGAAACCGTGGCCATGGTCGGGTACGAAGTGGATCTCGAGCGGCTCGATCGTGAGGCGCGGGGCGTCGTTGGTGAAGTGGCCCGGCGCAATTTTGGAATCGTGCGAGATCGTTTGCACAACATCGTTTTGCGTGCGGATGTGGGTATTACGGAGCAAGCTTGGGAAGTGCGCGAGGAGCAGATGACCCGTGTTCGGAGCTTACGAATCGAACGAACACGCGAAGAAAAACTCCTCAAAGAAGAGCTTGATGAAGTGCTCGAGGACAGTGCTGCGCCGGAGGAAAAACCGAAGTGAGCAAGAGGCGCCTTCTTAGGAGTCGGTCGCATCGCGTTGCGGCGTCGGTGCTGGGATTGCTCGTGGCCACGTGTGCTGCTTCCGGCGCATGGTCGCAAACGCAGCCCGGACCGCAGCCAATACCTGCACCCACGGCGACGTCGACACAGGCGGCGCCATTTGCTTCTGCGGGAACGCCCGCGCCGACGAATTCGGCGGCGCCCTTTTCCACGCCGAGAGCGGATCCGGCAACATCGGCAAGCTCCGCGCCTGCCGATACGACGCCCATTCCTTC
Source organism: Polyangiaceae bacterium (assembly GCA_031415295.1). Classification (GTDB taxonomy): domain Bacteria; phylum Myxococcota_A; class Polyangia; order Polyangiales; family Polyangiaceae; genus Polyangium. The sequence goes on from JANORL010001318.1 coordinate 21,079, forward strand.
ATTTACGGGTCTTCGGCGCAAGGTCCAGGCGCCTCCTCCGCCGCCTCCGACGCCGGCGCAAGTAAAGGCGCTCGCGGAGCTTGAAAAAGAGGCTGAGTCATTTCGTCAATATGCGAATGATTATCGCGGCGCAATGACGCGAATCATTCAAAATCATTATGAAGAGCGACGTCGTCGCGTCATTGATGCGCTCGATAAAGAAATCAACATCGAGCAACTTGGGTTGAAGGACGCGCGAGCCGAAGCGATTCGGCGGCTCGAGCAATTCGTCGAACGGTATTCGGGGCGAACGGCACATCCGGAAAGTACGCCGACGGCAATGTTCCGGCTTGCGGCGCTTTACGAAGAACGCGCTCGCGACGAAGGGGACTTGTCCGAGGATCTCAGCCTGACGTTGTTGCCGGCGATTGCGCTGTACAAACGCATCATTCGTGAATTTCCGGAATACAAAGAAATTCCTGGCGTCTATTATTACCTTGGGCATGCATTGCACGATTCGGCGCGATTTCCCGAAGCGCAGCAAGTATTCCGGTCGATTGTTTGTCACAATCAGTATTCGTACCCGGTCGAACCGGACCCTAAAAACGCGGCGAAAGATACGATTGGTAAACTCCCGCAGGATCATGACCGCGCGTATTGGAATGCGTGGGAAGGTCGGCATCCCGAGCCTATTGGGCAATTCAAGAGCCGCCAGGGAGCGATTGCGGATACGGAAGAAACGGTATTCGTCAATCCATATCCCGATTCATGCAAGCCGATTCAAAAGATGCCGGTATTGGTAGAAGGCACGGAGCCGCGATATTTGGCGGAAGTGTGGTGGCTCATCGGAGACTACCACTTTAATGAACTGGACAACGACGCCGGACCATTTACGTTCAATCGTGCCGAAGCGGCATACAAGCGGTCGCTGCAATTCAAGAACCCGCCGGTGTACGGCGTGGCGATGTACAAGTTAGCGTGGACCTACTTCAAGCAACAGCGTTATGAAACGAGCGTTCGTCAATTCGTCGAACTTTTGAAATACGCGGACGAGCAGGAAAAGAAGACGGGAGATACGGGGGCGGATTTTCGTACGGAGGCGTATACGTACGTCGCTGGAGCGTTGACGTATTTGGATTTCACGGGTCCTGCAGCGGACGAACCCTTCATTCCACGCAGTGACGTTCTGGATCTCGAGAAAGACGTGCGGATCGCGGAACAGAAAATGCGCGTGGCGATTGAACGCGTGCAAAATCCATCTTTGATTCCGCAAGATCGCAAATGGACCGTCGAGATTTACAAGGCGTTGGTCGGCGAATTCAAGGAATACAATCAGTATCGCAACTTGATTGAAGTGAGCGAGATGATTTTGAAGCGTTGGCCGATGGATCGTGACGCGCCGGTGCTTCAAGCGCAGATTGCCGATATTTACGATATGCTGGCCAGTCGGGCGCGCGAGGGTACGGCAGAAAAGGCCGAAAACGCCAAAAGAGCGCTCGATGCGCGTACGAAATTAGCGGCGTACGTCGGCAATACCCCGTGGGTGCAGGCGAATCGAGATGATCCGGAAGCGATTCAGGCCGCGGAAAAACTCGTGCGTGGAGGATTGCGGCGTGCTGCGGCGGATCATACGAATGGTGGAAGTGCACTCATGAATTTGGCACGTGAAACCAGCGATGATCAAATGCGCTCGAAGCATTATGAGCGTGCGCTTTCCGAATACCGAATGGCGGCGATGGGTTGGATGGGTGTGCTCACCGAGGACGACAACGCGCCTGATGCCTACGAAAGTCGATATTGGTTGGCCGATGCGAGCCACAATATCGTTGTGATTCAAGTGGACCTCGACAGGTCCCCAACGGCGGATGAAGTCGAAGCGGCGCGACGAGCGGCTGTTGACGTGCGTGATTCGAACGAGGACGATCGATATTTGCAGCCGGCGGCGTTCATGGTCGTCGATACGGCTCAGCAAATGTTGAATGACCAATACAAATTGTTCAAGCGCACCAGTGGCCAACAAGGTATCGAAATGCGGACGGGCTTGAATGTCGTGATGGAGAACGACCAGCCCAAAATAACCCAAGAAGAAATTCCAAAAGCGATCCAATCCGCCATTGCCGCGCGCGACGAATACATTCAGCGCGTTCCTCCGACGAGCGATCTGACGACGAAGGACACGCAAACAGGCGCCGAAACGAAAAACAGTGAATTCTACGCCTACCAATCGGCGGAGTTTTTCTTTCTGTACCAGCATTTCAAAGAAGCGCAGCGACGGTTTGAGCCCATTTATGCCGAACAATGCGGCAAGAGTCCGTTCGGGTACTTAGCGTGGGAAAAACTCACGACCATGGCGAACCTGATGAACGACATTCCACGTTCACGGGCGCTTGCGGAAGCAGCACAAATCAAGAGCTGCGCCATTGGTGAGGAGCAAAAGCTCAAGGAAAAGGGCATTTCGCAACCCACGATTTCGCGCGGCTATTACATTGATGCCGCGGTGAAATTCGAGAAGGCTGAAAAGCTGCCCGATGGGCCCGAGCGAGTACAGGCTTGGCGCGAGGCGGCGGCGCTTTATCGCGTGGCCCTCGAAAAAGCGCCAGCGCGCGACGAGGCTCCGGAAGCTGCGATCAATGGCGCCTATTGTTACAAGCAGGTGGGTGAGTATGATCAGGCGATCGAAATGTACACGCTCTTCATCAAGGAATATGGCAATGAGGAGCGGCTGGTAAAACTCGACAAAGGCGATTCGGCTGCTAAACCTCCGCAGCCTGCGCAACCGAAAAAATTGGCGGAACGCGTCAAATATTTGAAGAAAGCCTACGATGCTCTCAGTGCTTCGTATGTACTGTTCTTCAATTATCGAGCGGCCGCGGAAACGTATGATACGATTTCCCGCAATGGGCGATTCGAGCAACCAGCGCGTCGAGCGGCAGCCAAGAATGCCGTATTGTTGTATTCGAATGTGGGTGAGCGGGATCGTATGGTCGCGTCGCGCGGGAAATTTTTGGAATTGGATCCGCCGGCCGAGCAAAAAGCGGAAATTGATTGGCTCGTGGCGTCCGGAGACCTGAAAGTATGGGACGAGCGCGGAATCGACGACGGAGCCAACAAGTTTGCGCGGCTCAAGGCGATTTCGGCAATGGAGGAGTACTTCACGGCGAATCGTAACAATTCGTCGGCTGCAGCGTACCTCGTGCAAGCTGCGTATCAAGCGGCCAAGTTGTACCGAGCAGGAAGTGATGCCAAAGCTGCGGATTGGTGTCGTACAACCATTGGTTCGTTCGACAAGTTCCGCACCTCGGCGTCTCTTTCTTCTGGAGGACAGAAGGCGCTGGGCAGTATGCAAGCGGATATGGCGGCTGAATGTGCGTATACCGCCGTCGATGAAAAGCTCAAGCAAGCGTGGGATTACGATACGAATCACCATCGTTATGCGGGCGTCATCGACAAGGTGATCAAAGAATACACCGATGATCTCAAGAAAGCCGGCGATTCGTTTTTTAGCGATTTGCAGTCGGTGGTGACTTCATTCGAGTCCCGAACGCAATCGGTGACTGCTTTTGCGCGTCAAGGGTCGCTTTATGATTCGTGTCGCACAGGACTTTACAATACGCGCCCGCCAGGATTGAAGCTATATACCGATCGAGAAGAAAAACTTCTCAAGTTGGCCGAATCCAGTGATCGTGAGGACTTGCAAGAAACGGCGGACGCGATTCGTCAGCGTCGGCGCGAACAATGGCGCGCAGCACGTGAACGATTGCTCAACGACGCCGACCGCGCAATGGTGAAGTTCTACGTGCAATCGGTCGTGTATGCACGAGCGTGGAACATTCGCACACCAGAAATCGATCGGGCCATTCAGCGTCTTGCATTTTTTACGGATATCCTCGGCGATACCAAAATGCGTGAGATGTCCCAAGGAATCGTCGATCCAGAAACCAAGCGGCCTTTCGCCTACGAAGACGGCTATTTTTTGCGCACACGTCCAGGAATGTCCCCGATCCTCGTGCCGGATACATTGCCCGTGCCGCTGCCAGTGGGAAGCCAATGAGTCATCGAACTCGATTTGCACTCGGCGTATTCACCATTGCGGTATTTCAGGGCGTCGTGGTGGCGTGTACGGATTCCACGTCGCAGCAGAATCCGGCTGTAGCTCCGCAGCCGAGCGCTCCGTATGGAGGATTCGGCGCCAATCCATTTATGCAGCAAATGCTGCCGACCGGACAACCAGGGGCGCAACCCATGCAGGATCCCAATGCGCCTCCAGGGAGTGTGCCGGGCCAACCTGTGACTCCTCCACCTGCGCCCGACGCGCCAGTTTTGTCGTCTGCGGGTATGACGGCAATGCAGCAAGGCACAGGAGCGTATGTCACCGGGGACCTCGAGACGGCTCGAGGGTTTTACCGCGAAGCGACCCTTGCCGATCCGACGTCCGCGCACGCGTTTCATGCGCTAGGCGTCGTGGAAGAACGCTTGCGGGATCTCAATGCTGAAGCGAGCTATCAGCGGGCGCTCTCTCTTGCACCTAAATTCGAGCCGGCGATCATTTCGTATTCACTGTTGTTGATTCGGCGCAACAAGTTTGCGGATGCCGAACGAATGCTTACGGAAAAACGATCGGCGATAGGGCGAAGTGCGGCAATTACAGCGACTCTTGCGGAAGTCAAGAGTTTGCAGAAGGATACGGGATCTGCGCAACGACTCGCACAAGAAGCGCTCAAGATCAATCCTGATTATCGTCCCGCAATGGTCATTATTGCACGGGATCATTATCGTAATCGGCGTCTCGATTTGGCCCTTTATGCATTGACGGCAATTCTCGACGGGTTCGGTGATGAAAATCCCGCTCGCGACAAGGACAATCCCGAGGCATTTTTGCTACGAGGACTCATTTTGCGCGAGCAGGGGTTTCGTGCCGTGGCGATGGATCAATTCCGCAAAGTCATACAGCGACGTCCCGATTTCGTCGAAGCTCGCACGCAACTGGCGACGATGTTGCTCGAAGCCGGAAATGCGCAAGAGGCGCTCATTCTGCTCGAAGGCGCCGTCAAGTATGACCAATACAGTACGCCCATTCATCTCGGTTTGGGCGATACCTATCGATTGCTTGGGCGCTATGCGGACGCCAAACGTGAATTCGAATGGGTCGTGACGCGTGAACCGAATTTGCCGCAAATTCATTACAACCTCGGACTGCTCTATCTTTTTGCTCCGAGTATTCCGGGAATGACGCCCAAGCAGCAGGTTGCCGAAGCCATTCGTGAATTGAAGCGGTTTCAGGACGTCCGGCGCAAGAGCGATCGCGACGATTCTGAAGAATTGCTCCAACGAGCCAAATTGAAGGAAGGCGAAATCACGGCTGCGGCAGCCGCCGAAGTTCCGGCGCCATTGCCTGCGGTCGTGGATGGTGGAATTGGCGACGGTGGCGTGGCAATGATGCCAGGAATGCCGACTGCCGACGATGGCGGCATGGCCGATAGCGGCGCGCCTGGTCCCATGATGCCTCCGCCGGGTACGCCCACAGCATTTGCACCGGGACCTGCGCAACCGCCACCGGCAATTCCACCCGGAACTTCGCCTGGTCCAGACCCATCCGCGCAACCTTCGCCGACGTTTCCGCCTGGTTCCGGGGCTCCGCCGAATCCGCAACCTACGGGGGCACCGCCTTCGGGACCTGCGCCGACGCCTGCTCCCACATCGACCAGTCAGGCGCCATTTTGAGACGCCATGAATTTGTGGACGGAAATAATTCTTTGAGGCATTCTGATGAAGGAGTCAAAACATGCGACGAGCAATGATGATGGTGACCGGATTATTGGCGCTTTCGATTGCTGAAATGCCTGCGGCGGCTCAGGAAGAAAAAGACAAAGCGCGCGGGGCGATTACGCTCACCGAAGTCACGATTACTGGCCGCATTGAAAAACCCATCGCCGCGGTCGATGTTGCTCGTATTCAACCTAAACTGACGCTCGCCGAGCTTCGTCAACCATTCCTCGATCGTATCGAACAGGCCATTTTCAAGAGCCCGTTCTGATCTGCGCGTGCCGCTCGTTCCCCTTCACAACACATCCATTCTTTTCCTCGCCATGAGCGTCGTCGTCTCTATTGCGACGTTGTCGATGGCCCGAGCGCATCTCGTACGCGTCTCCAAGCTATCGTCAGGACAAACTAGTTCATTCACGAAAAAAATTGCCCGTTTGCCTGCGGCAGATCGAATGAGTGAACTGCGGCGTCAAGCTTCTCCGCAAAGTATCGAATGGCGTATTGCAGACGATGCATTGCACGTCGATGAAACGTCTCGCGCGGCTGCAGTAGATTCGGTATTGGCCGAAGTCGCCCTCGAACTCGAAGCACGAGCGACATGGCCACGTGCCGCCATACGCATTGCAGGAGCGAGCGGAGTGCTTTTGATGGCGCTCGCGATATCGCTACATCTGGAGGTGTTTGTCGCCGTCCTTTTGCTCGTGATCGGCATTCTTTCGGCGCTCGCCTGCATAACGCTGGAGCGGCGGGCGCTCGCCATCTCGACCGAAATTCGGCGCAGCCTCGATGCCCTCGTCGACGTGCTTGCCGTACGTGGTGCGGACGATGTCCGTGGCCGGCCCAGTTCTGCGCGTCGATCCGACCGCCGATCGCGTCATCGTCGCTAGAATCCATGAAAAAGGCCCGAGCTCTTTACCGTTTGCACAGTGTCGTGTAGGCTCGTGAAACTTATTCCATGTTTGGGCGTCAATACACGTCGAGTTCAAAAACACGGAAGCGATCGCGCATCTTTTCCGTGGAGCTCGAAACGTACTTGATGTGTAACGTTGGAGCAGGATCGCAGGACTTGCCGGAGGCCTCGGAATGACGGAGCAAACGCAATCGCAGTCGTCGACGAAACCTGGCCAGATGACCGCAGTCATGCGGGCCATGGACCAGGCTGCTGGACCGAAAGTCTTGCGCGTGGGTTTGGTGATGGGCGGCAAAGTGATCGAGGAGCGCGTCATCAAAGAGCGCACCCACGTCACGATTGGCCCAAGCGAAAAAAGCACGTTCGTTACTCCAAACAAAAACGTCCCGGCGAACTTTCGACTTTTCGAACTCGTTGGCAACGCGTACGTCCTGAACTTCCTCGACAACATGACGGGGCGTTTGGCGCAGAAGTCTGGCGTGACAGACCTTGATGGCCTGAAGTACGAAGCCTCGAGAACGAGCGTCGGGAACGTCACTGTGTACCAAGTGGCTCTCAGTGACGATGCTCGCGGCAAGGTGGTCGTTGGTGACGTGACGTTTTTGTTTCAGTTTGTCACGGCACCTGTTGTTACGGCAAAGGTCCAAATGCCGGTGTCGGTGCAAGCTGGGTTTGGCCATTCGATCGACTGGTCGACGACGATCATCGCCGCTTTTTCGTTCCTTTTGCACTTCGGGTTGGTCGGGACAATGTACTCGGATTGGTTGGATCCGCCGGTGAGTGGCGAGTTTGACGTTGCGCAGCTTCTCGAGTCCATCAAGAACCTGCCTGCGCCGCCGCCTGTGGAAGACCCCAAGGACACGGCCGAAACAGCGCCAACGCCAGCGCAAGCTGAAGCTCCGAAGACGCCGACGCCTGCTGCGAAGGCTGAGAGTGGTGGCAAAGTAAGCGACACGCGAGCGGCCCAGATCAGCAACGAACTGCAACAGCTCGATTTGCAAATGCTCGGGGCTCTCAACACCATGGGTGATGCGACCGCGGGCGTTCTCGAGCGTGGTGATGTGCCGATGGGCTTGTTCGACAACGCAGCATCATCGAGCGCGGGTGCATCGGCTCTTGGTGGAATGGCGGGTTTGAGCCTCGGTGATTCAGGCGGCGCGGTTCGTCCTGGCGCTGCGGGGAACAGCTTGGCCAACATCGGTGATACGCAAGCTGCAGCAGCAACGGCAGCCAGTGCCGCAGGTGGAACGAAGACGGTCAAGGGGCCGGTGGGCAGCGCGCAAGTTGGTGGAGCCGCGGTCACGGGCAACGTCGCTAATGCACAAAGCGTCGTCGCTGGGATGGGTGCCGGTTTCCGACGTTGTTACAACCGTGGTCTCCAGACCGATCCGACGATGAAAGGGTCGGTGCGCATCACCGCTCGAATTGGACCGAACGGCGAAGTCCTTTCGGCCAGCCCATCGGGCGGTGGTGGTTTGTCGGGAGAAGTCATCGGTTGTGTCGTCTCCCGCGTGCAGAGTGCGCAATTCGCACCTCCAGATGGTGGCGGCGCAACCGTCGTCATCCCCGTTTCGTTCGTCAGTCAATGACTGGCACCTCACCGCACGAATCGAGCGCAGAAAATTACTAAAATCGCGTGAATGCCGACGCGTCGTGTGCAACGAAGCTATTGGTGTCCGCTTCTGTGCGTCCTTGTTGTTTTGTGGATGCGCGGGCGCGTTGACACATCTGCCGTTACTCTTCTAGAGTCTCTTGGCGTCTGCTTTTAGGAGGACATCGATGCGACGGGAACGGATGCTTGGCTTCAGCGCGGTTTTCGCACTTTCGCTGCTTGTTTTGCACGGAGTAGCGTCTGCGCAGGCCGGACTTGCTCAACCTCCTCCTTCACCTGTCGACCTTGGTTTGCAGCAAAAGGTGGGTTTGTCCCCCGCCGAGCAAGCCTCGGAAGCACAAGAGGCTATCGCGCGGATGGATGCCTCACGCGGTACGGTGCGCAGAATGCTCGAAGAAGCGCGCGCACAACGCGATGTCGTCAAGACGCTGTGCCTCGATGACAAACTCAATCAGATCGATGTCGCGCTGCGCAACGCTCGAGATCGCAAGGGCGCGATCGATGGAGCGGTCCAGCGAAACGATGCCGATCTTGCGAGCCACGAGTTCACGGTTCTTGGAGTGCTTCGCCAACGCAGCGAACAACTCGTCGCTGAAGCAAATTTATGCATCGGCAAAGAAGCCGAAATCCTTGGGGAAGCGGCCGTCATTTCCTCTGTCGATCCTTCGATCGCGGACGAACCAGCTTACTACCCGCCAGGCATCATCATCATCGAACCTCCTCCCACCGGAAGCGTCATCAAGTGAGGTTTGACCGAGTCGAGCGGGAGTTCTGACCGAGTATCCGATGAAAATACGTGGCCTCCTTTTCTTGGCCGTGCTTCTCACGGTGCTCGTACCTACGCCTGCATTCAGCCAAGACCAACCCTGGCTTGCGGATCGCAAGTTCACCATTGGGCCTGGCTATCGCGTAGGCAACTTCGAGCTGCACCCTGGGTTTGCCGCCGAATTTGGTTATGACTCGAACTTCTTCCTCCTGGCTAGTCAAGGAGATGCTGCTGGTGCACCGCGTCCGGCGCTGAGGTTGCGACTCACTCCTTCGTTTTCCTTCTCCTCGCTTGGTCCACAACGACGAGCGAGTACCGCAAGCCAAGCACCTTCACCCCTGGAAGTGTTCGGGGGTTTGTCCGCGACCTACAACGAGTTTTTCCCTCTGTCCGGCAATGCCACGGAACGAGAGGAGATGTCGGACCAGCGGAACATCAGCGGCCAAGCTGATATTCGCCTTGCGATCAACGCGGGCCATCCCTGGGCTGGAGCAGTTTCAGGTGCGTTGGCTCGGCTGATTCAGCCTTCCCAAGATGGGACCGTGGGCCAAGGATTTAATCGGTTGGTTCCATCTGCCGGCGCGGAACTTATTTGGACCCCAAACAATGGGATGCTCGATTGGCGCCTCGGATACAACTTCGCTGGGACCGTTTTCGAATCGGATCGCTTCGACCCCCTGACCAACTTCAACCACACGTTGCAGATGCGCGGTCGATGGCGATTCTTGCCGCGCTCTGCGTTGCTCTACGACGCTCGTTTCAGTCTCATCCACTACCTGAACCCAGGTGACAAGACTGGCTCGATGCCTATCCGTGCGCAGCTTGGTTACAACGGCCTCATCACCCCGAATTTTGGCGCCCTCTTGATGGTTGGGTGGGGTTCGAGTTTCTACGACCCAAACCGCGTTGAATCGGAAGCGACGGTGCAGGACTTCGATAGCGTCATTGCTCAAGCCGAGATCCGGTACTTCCTCTCGCCGAATCGATCGTCGGATCCGTCGGCGATGAGTTCAACCACGTCATCTTTTGCGCTGGGGTTCACGCGTGACTTTCACGATGCCTTCGTCGGATCCTTTTTCGAGCGCGATCGTGGCTACTTGAAGCTCACGTATTTTCTTGGCGGAAAGTTCTCCATCATTCTCGATGCAGGAGCTGGAGCACTGGTCAATCCGTCGATCAACACGCCAAACATTCCCAACAAAGCTGGCTGGACCGACATTCGTATCGACGCTGCGGGCTTTGCGGAATACCGATTCAAAGACGCATTCGGAGTCAATGCGACCCTGCGTTACGGCACGCGCATCAGCGATGAGACGCTGCCGATTGCACCCGATTCTGAAAACCCCGGCCAAGCAACACAAGACAAACTCCAGTGGTCGCAGTTCGAGGCCTATTTGGGTGCACGTTGGCTCATGTAACGCGTTGGCTCACGCTCGTGATGATCATGATGATCGTCGGGTGTGGAGCTCGTGTGCCTCCCGCCGAGCTTCCTCCGCCTACGAGCAGCACGACGATCGGCGTCGGTGACGTCTTCGAGATGCGCATCGTGCGTGAGGAAAACCTACCCACATCGTTCACCGTTGCTCCCGATGGAACGGTCGATTTGCCCTACATCAAGCGCGTGCGTGTCGCGGGTCTCGAACCTCAAAAGATTGCCGAGATCGTTCGAACTCAGCTCATCGAGCAGGACTACCTCACTGACCCAATGGTGAGTGTCAGCGTCAAGGAATACAACTCCAAGCGTGTTGAAGTTCTTGGCGAAGTCGCACGACCTGGTTCGCTTCGATTCGAGCCCGGTTTGACGCTGCTTCGAGCCTTGTCACTTGTTGGTGGATTCCAGCCAATGGCGGCCAAAGACAAAGTCACCGTGCGTCGTCAGGTCGATGGCAGCACGCGCGCCGTGACCGTGAGCGTTCAGGACATCATCGACAACCTGATGCCCGACATCCCGCTTCAAGCGGGCGACTCGATCAACGTCGCGCAGCGAATTTTTTAGATATTTTTCTAGGGATGACGTGCGGTTTGTTTCGACAACCGCTCAGTTTTTCCGGGACAGCTTGAAGCTTCGAATGTTCGTAGCGGGATCGGTCGTCGGTCGTTCGATCTTCAGCATCTCCAGAGACACCTCACGAACTCGCCCGTCCTTGATCTGCCGCAGCCGAATTCGTTCACCGTCAGAGCTGACCACTTCACAGTCGCCAAAGCTGAAGTGGTTCACGAGGTCGTTCATCTCGGGATAAATCTCGTTCGGGTCTTCCTCGGGCTTTGCGATGCGTGCTGGACGCTCGAGAGTCGGTTTCGTCTCTACTTCGACTTCCTTCGCAACGGGCTTTGGTGCAGCAACAGCAACAACAGCGGGAGGAGGCGTCACGATAACTCGAGGAGGCGTCGCGATAACCGGAGCAGGAGTCGCGATAACCGGAGCAGGCGTCACGGCAACTGGTGCAGCCGCTGGTTCTCGCTTTGGTTCTTCCGCCACCACGGTCACGACACGCGCCGCATTGGCAGAAACACGCGTCGTTGCGAGAAGCGTGCTCGAGAAACCTTGGTCGTCCGTCAATCGCTCGAGAACGAGGTCATCGAAGACGGTGACGATGAGGTCCATCGCCGACGCTCGCGCCCATCGCACATGGCCGGCAAACGTTTGCGTTCCGATGTCGGTTTGTCGCGCCACGGTTGCGTAAAGATGAACGTTTGTCGTGCCATCTTCGACCGCGACGTTGCCGACGAGCGAGACCACGATGGCGGGAGTGTCGATGCGGCAGGTTGAGCTTTTGCCTCGAGGATCAATGCTCGCGAGTTCGATGGCTTCGACGATGCCAACGCCCGTAATGCTTGCGGCTTTTGCTTCGGCATCGTGGAGCGCACGGATGAGTGCCACGGGCAACTCTTCACCTCGTTCCACGTGAAGGACGAGGCGACGGACACGTTTCGATTCAGCGACGTTCATCAATTTTTCCAGACTGTTTGTGCTGCAACGTTATTTCGAGTCGGGCTTGGGAGCCCGCTTTTCGATCGGGGGCTGTTTGAGTTTTTGTTGCTGCACGGTGATCTCGAAATGCGCCGCCGTCGGTGCTCGTTTTTCCGTTTGATCTCCGGCTGCGGCGACGATGCGATCCTCGGGCAAACCTGCGCCGACGAGGATGGCTTTGACGGCAAGGGCTCGTTTCTCGGCGAGCGATATCGCGCGCGGAGATTCGTCTCCTACGCGGTCTGCGTGCCCTTCGATAATGATGCTGGCGATTGGAGTCCGACCCTTGGCCAGTTGCGCCATCTGAAGGATCGTTTCTTCCATCGGCTTGGTCAGCGTTGCCGAACCGGCTCCAAATCGTGGTGCACTTTCAGTGACGATACGCGCTGCCAACCAACGGACGAGGGACCGAGCGTTTGGCTCGGGACAACCGTCGTCGTCCTTGTTGCCGTTGATCGTTTCGGATTCGATGGGACAAGAATCTTTTGCATCGAGCACGCCGTCTTCGTCGTTGTCCGGGTCGGGACATCCGTCGGTGTCTTGGAAGCCGTCGAGATCTTCACGCGCCGTCGGGCATTGATCGGCACCGTCGAGAATCTGATCGAAGTCGTTATCGGGATCCGGACATCCGTCGTCGTCCTTGAATCCGTCCCAATCCTCGGCGCCGTTGGGACACTTGTCTTTGGCGTCTTCGATGCCGTCTTTGTCGTTGTCTGCTTCTAGGCATCCGTCGTCGTCTTGAAAGCCGTCTTTGTCCTCGGCGTCGTTGCGACACGCATCCAGTTCGTCGTTGATGCCGTCCTCGTCGTCATCGAGATCCGGGCACCCGTCGTCATCCTTAAAGCCGTCGACGGTCTCCGCAGCATCACGACACCGATCCACGTTGTCAGGAATGCCGTCTTTGTCGTTATCAGGATCCGGGCATCCGTCCTCGTCTTTGAATCCATCTCGATCCTCGGCGACCTTCGGGCAAGCGTCGTCGCGATCGAGCACGCCATCCGCATCGATATCGCCTCCCGTTGGGGCGTACCGCGCGGACAAACCGAAGCGAAAACGAGGTGTGGTGACAGCCGCTTCACTCGAGAAGGGAATCGGTCCACCGCCATAGAGCGAGAACGACACGTCACCACCAAGGAGCGGTGCCGTTGTTGCCGACACGATCCATTCAGCAGGAATGTGCGCGGAGGCTGTTGTTCCTTCGGCAGCCGTCGATGGTACCTCTTGTTTCGCCACTGTGTACAAGACAAACGCTTCTGCGGAGGCGGTGAGGTATCCGTCGCGAAGAATGTCGAACGATGTGCCGAGCGCTCCGCCGATTTGCGAGCCGATGCGAATGTTCGCGAGTTGGCTTTCTCCGCGAAGTCGCGCGCTCGCTTCGAGACCGAGCTGGAATCGATCGCGACGAAACGTCGCGAGAACCGATGGAAACCATGTTGGTGTTCGCGCGTTGGCAAAGGCCGCGGCTTCGCCGACGGGCACGGCAAACTCGAACCTGCCCGTGAGACTCAAGCCGTTTTGATTGCCCGCTCGAGGACGCGGGAGGGCCGCAAATGCCACGCCAAAACGCGTGTCACGGAGTGTGCTGCGACGAAGTTCGTCGTCGCTTCCGAGGATGGCGCCAAGTCCAGTGCCGTCTTGGTAGACCGTGACTGGTGCCGCAATCGTGAGTTCGAGGCGGTCTGTTATTCCAAACGCACCGACGAACGTGACATTGACCGCGTTGTCGATGACCGACAAGACGGTTCCGTCAGGATCCGTCGAAGCGACGCGTAAGCCGATGGGACGTGACAAATAGCTGCCAACAAGTCCCATCGATGCTTTGCCATCAGGCGTCGTGATGGGGCTGCCGAGCGACAGAAACGGGCCTGTACCTGCGTGAGGCCAGAGGTTGTCGGCGTTGATGCAGCCGCTGTAAGACGCTGTGGCAGCACAGTCGGCAGCACGTGCCGACGAAGCTGAGCAGATGAGAACGCTTGCAACGACAGCAACGGAGCACGCCAGCGCGTGTCGCGCCCCGTGCGATGTCGTCGCGAGTGACTTGGGGGCGAATGCTTCGGTCATGGCGAGCGTACAACCAGTGGGTGATGTTGCCTTTGCATCGAACCACCGAGCGGATGTTTCGCACGACGTCTACTTCGTTTTTGCGCAGAGTCAAAAGGCGAAGTGTCGTCACGTTCGCGCCTCCCGACGAGCGTGATACGAAAGGCGCCGCGCAAGGCCATTCGAGGCTCGCGCATGGAAAATGGAGCGTCGAAATGATCGACGAAACGCGCCCGTTACTCCTGGGATCGGCGTCTCCCCGGCGGCGAGAGATTTTGACGACACTAGGTTTGCCCCTGCGGGTGGTCTCTCTCGATGTGGACGAACGTTTGCTCGACGCTGAATACGCGGACGATTATCTCATACGAATCACCGCGGACAAACTCGCTCAAGCCGTTCGCCATGCGGGCGGTTGTGGAGCTGTGCTCGTTGCCGACACGAGCGTCATCGTTGATGGACGCGTGCTTGGAAAACCCGTGGGACGTGAAGATGCTCTCGCGATGCTCGCGGGCCTCAGCGGTCGTGCTCACGAGGTATGGACGCGTTTTGCGGTGTCATCAGGAGATGCGCCTGCGCAGGTTCTGCACGCGGAAACTGTTCGCACACGAGTGAAGTTTCGGGCACTCGATAAGAGCGAGATCGCTGCGTACGTGGACACCGGAGAGGGGCGTGACAAGGCAGGGGGCTATGCGATCCAAGGTATTGGCGCGTTTGCCGTGTCCCGCATCGAGGGTTCATATTCGAACGTCGTAGGTTTGCCCGCGTGTGAAGTGATCGCGGCGCTGCAGCGCGTAGGTCTCTTGGGGCGCTTTCCGCGGACGCAGCCATCGTGAACAGTACGAGCCGTCGACGAGATTCGTGGATCGTCTTCGGCGTGGCCCTCGCTGTACGCGCTGTTGTCGTTCTCTGGGCTGCGTCGCGTTTTCCTCCAACTGCCGACGGCACATTTTATCACCGCATCGCCGAGCGTATGGCCACAGGTCATGGCTACACGTGGCTTTGGCCCGACGGCGTGATCACGTACGCCGGCCATTATCCAGTGGGATATCCGGCTCTCGTCGCGGCGGGATACGCGCTGCTCGGACCGAATCCTGGCGTCGCGATGGCGATGAACGCGTTTATCGGATCACTAGCAGCCGTTGCCGTATTTCGTTTGTCTCTACGAGCATCGACGCCTCGTCTTGCGCTGCTGGCTGGTCTCGTCGTGGCCCTGCATCCGGGACTCGTTGCGTACACGCCGGCGCTCATGAGTGAAGGCGTTGCCGCGTCATTCGTGACGTGTGCTGCGTGGATAACGGCGCGTGTGCGCGACGTTTCCGAAGCTGACTCCATGCGCCCCATGTGGAAGTGGCTCGTGTTGCTCGGCTTCGTCGTTGGTTTGGCGACACTCGTCCGACCCCAAAACATTGTCTTCGCTCCACTCTTTGCTCTCGTCGGAGTCTCTCGATGGGTGTCGAAATCTTCGTGGAAACGTGTCGTGTTGTCTGTTGGAGCAGCAACGATCTCGGTGTTTGTCCTGCTCGCTCCATGGACTGCGCGTAACTGCACGCGCATGGGGCGATGCGCCCTCGTCAGTTACAACGGCGGATGGAACCTCCTCATCGGCGCGGATACCGAGTCCACCGGCGCGTGGTCACCCATCAAGGTTCCGTTCGACTGTCGCGAAGTTTGGGATGAAGCAGCCAAAGATGAATGTTTCGGTCGAGCCGCGAGGCGGTACGTCGCGCAAAACCCGACGGCATGGCTCGAGCTCGTTCCGCGCAAACTCGCGGCAACGTTCGACTATTGCGGTGCCGCAGGCTGGTATCTCCACGAGTCGAACGCATCCGCATGCAATGACCGGTGCAAGCTCGTGCTCGGAAGCATGGAGACCGTTTACGAGCGTCTCCTGCTTTGCCTCGCACTTGTTTGGACCGCAAAAGATTCCTGGCGACGGTCCCAACTTCAGAAAGCCTCGTGGGCATCATGGGCGCGCGTTTTCGTGGCGCTTTTTGGTATCCTCTTCGTCGTCCAAACGCATGCGTGGGTGAGTTACGTAGCGTTTGTTGTTGCCGCGCTGCTGCGAGGTCGAGAACTCGTACGTGGATCCGTACTTGCGATTTGCACCGTGATCGTGGTGGGCATGACGGCAGTCGTTCATGCCGTCTTTTTCGGTGCGGGGCGCTACGGAATGGTCACGTTCCCGTTGCTCGCAGGTGTCGCAATTTTAGCGCTCTTACCGAAGCAACCGCAGGGTGACGATGTCGGTCCAGGCAACGTTGTTACGTCGAGCGCTTCGTGACTTTTGACATGCCAAGCAAAGCCGAGCATTCTAGCCGCGGCCACCCGGAGGAAGACCCCGATGCCCCTGATCGAGACCGAGGAAGCAGCTCGCCGATTGGCGCGCGCCATCGCGAGCGATCTCTCGCTCTACAATGAAGAGAAGATCGTTGGAGGGATCCAGAATGATGATCTCTTCACAGTGCTCGCCGAAGAAATCGAAGAAGGTCGAGCGCTGTTCAAAAGCCGCGTTTCGCCTGATCTGTATGCGAAAAACTTCTATGACCGCGCCATCGTCGACATCCTCGTGAAGTCGAAGGGGCACATCAAATCGAAGATTTGGTAACGAGCGCGCGCAGGCTCTCCAAGGCCTGCGCGATGTCTCGCGGTAACGGGCTGTCGAACGACAAACGTTGGCCCGTCATGGGGTGGACAAACCCCAGTCGCCTTGCATGCAAAGCCTGCCTTCCGAGCGTATCGGCAATCGCGCGAAGCTTCGGATCCTTGCACGGTTTGCCGTAAAGCAAGTCCCCAAGAATCGGTGCCTTGGCCCGTTCTGCCAAGTGCACCCGAATCTGGTGCGTTCGTCCTGTTTCCAACTGGCACATGACGAACGTTGCCCCGACAAACCTCTCGAGCACCTGCACGTGCGTGACCGCGCGTTTCCCTGTTTCACCATGCGACGTGAAGCGCAAACGATCGGTCGCGTGGCGACCATGCATCGTGTCGAACGTGGCGCTTTCCATCTTGCCCACGACGATCGCTACGTACTCGCGTTCGATGTCGTGGGCCGCGAACAGTGTTTTTAACGCTTCTCGCGTGGCCGAGTCTTTCGCCACCACGAGCAATCCACTCGTGTCTTTGTCGATGCGATGCACGATGCCCGGACGCAAATGACCCTCCGGATCGAGTGGGTCCGCGTCCGCACGTTCGAATCCACCGCGTCCCAGCAACGCGTTGACGAGCGTTCCATCCGCGTGCCCTTTGGCCGGATGCACGACGAGACCCGCAGGTTTGTCCACGACCAAGAGGTGTTCGTCTTCGTAAACGACATCGACCTTGATCGATGCGTCGGGCTCGGCCTTCGTTGGCTCCGGTCCTTGCGGCTCAACGTAAACACGTGCGCCGACGAGTACAGAAGATGCCGGTTGACTGCGTTCGCCATCGACGAGCACTCGACCGTTCACGATCCATCGCTGCACTGCCGAACGTGATGCAGGACAACCAGCTCGTTCGCAAAGACGCACGACGAGTTTGTCCAGGCGATCGCGAGGATCAGTAGGATCGACGACGAGTGTGAAAGAAGCCGCAGTCGCTGATGTTTTGGAGATGGAGATCGGCGCGGGATCCAGGCTTCGAGGAGGGACGAGGGAAGTGCGTCGCACGGCAGGGCTCAATAATCCGCGCTGTCGTCGTCTTCTTCTTCGCCGGCAGCGATGAGTTCGGGATTGTGCGCGACGTGCGATTCGAGATCATCGAGAAGCTGACTCTCGGACAAACGCGCCAGACCGAGTTGATGGATGAGGTACAGGTCGAAGCCTGTGTAGCGCGGGAAAACGCGAACGTTCGTCTCTTCAGCTTCGAGCCCGAGGATCACGAGTTCGCCGTCGCGCCTTGCTTCTCCGAGATACAGCGCGTTCCAGGGTTGTCCGGTCTTGTTGGGCAAACGGACGACTTTTCCGCGGATGCGCGAGTCGGTGCAGCCAAGCTCGACCATCGCTTCGGCGAGTTTACGTACGGACGTCATCTTGGGGCTTGGCGCGCAAGGATCGGTACCGAAGCGATGTCGCCCTTTGAAGCGCTTACCCAAGCTGGCAAACGTGAAGTCGTAGGCAAGAAACGTTCGCAGCGACGGCGGTAGTTCCACCATGAGCTTCGATTCGAGTGCGTCGAGCGCGGCCGGGCTAGCTCCGACGACGGCTTCTCCGGACGACTTGGCCTTGTGTGCCGCGATAACCCGCTGCACAAGTGCGATGCCTCGTTCGATGGTTGCCATGGTGTCTCAGCATGCCCGCGAAGGGGGGCGATTCCTCGGGTGCCCTTGGGAGTAATGGCCCGTGAAGGGTGTGTATCAGCCGATCGTCAAGAGACGCAATCTGTCAAGAGCTTCAACAAGCCGAAGTTTGGGCTAGCTGGCATCTGACGGGCCATCCAGGCGGGACGAATTAGGCGTCGAGGCAACAGAATGCGAGACATCGAGTTCGCGTGGCGGCGTGGGTTCGCCGCCGAGAACGGCTCGACCATGTCTGGCGCGAAGAAGCGCAAGTGCTCCGAAGCCCACCGCGACGGCAAACCACAACGTCGCAAAACGGATCAAAATCATCGACGCCGTCGCGGTTGCAGCAGGCACGCCACCGAGTCGAGCCATCTGTTCTTCGAGCAATTTTTCCGTGACACCGAGGCCGCCCGGAACGGGTACGAGCGCACCAGCAAGCGTAGCCGTCGAGTAAAAAAACATCGTGCGGGTAAGCGAAGAGATCTGGTCAAAACCCCGCAGGATGACCCACAACCCAATGCCTTCGAGCGACCACGCAGCGATGGACAAAAGCGTGGGCCACACAAG
Organism: Polyangiaceae bacterium; assembly: GCA_031415295.1. GTDB lineage: Bacteria > Myxococcota_A > Polyangia > Polyangiales > Polyangiaceae > Polyangium. The sequence continues at coordinate 39,942 of JANORL010001318.1, forward strand.
TTGTGCGGGAGCGACGATTGTGCGGAGTCCTCCGAGCGCATCATTGATCTTCGGCGCCAAACGTTCGCCCATGCGTCCAATCGGTCCGGGCAAACGGGGGAGCAGTTTGACGAACCGCGTACTCACCGCGGGAAACGCAATGAATACGAGCAGTGCGACAACCGTGGCCGCGCCAAACCCGGCCCAGATGAGTCCGCCAGGGAAACTCGCGCTGCCGATCGCAATGATCGTGACGATGCCAATGAGATCCGTGACGCGTTCGGCGATGACGATCGGTGCCGTGCGTTCGATCGGTATCTTTTTGAGCTGAAATAAAATCAGCGATTTGAAAACTTCCCCGACCTTACCAGGGGTAATTGTCAGGACAAACCCAGACAAAAATACGAGTAAACTATCGAATTTGGGGATTCCGCGGATGTCGAGCCGCGCGAGGTAATACTCCCACTTGAGAAAGCGCAGCAGGTAGTTACCGAAGGCAAGACCGCAGGCGAGTGCGAACGTCGACCAAGCGTAACGTGCGAGCAGTGCAGCGATCGCGTTGGTGTCGCGATAGAGCACCAAGGCGCCGTAGATGCAGACGCCGAGCAGCATCGCGGACAACACACGACGCGTGAGTTTGTTCACCTGGATGCTCCAGATTTGCGAGCTCGGTAGCGTTTGATTCGCCAAACCAGGTAACCAAACGCGCCGATGATGATGGCGATTCCGATCGCGGCAACAGCCCAACGCGGAGCGGGCCAGAAGCCTCGTTCGAGACCAGCGGGTGGTCGTTCGGTTCTTGATTGCAAGGCTGTCACGCGGCGTCGTCGTTACACGCAGCAGGGGGTAGGGGCAAGGAATGGGCGTGCTCGGCGCGAGCTTTCGTGCGGCATCGTGGTTGAAAAGCCCCGATCACGTGGCGCGACGTATGCCATTCTGCGCGCACCGAAGAACTTGAGATCGGCGTTTCCGACGAGGAGGAATCACATGGGTCTGCTCAGTGGCAAAGTCGTCATCATCACGGGTGCAGGGGGCGGAATTGGCCGTTCGGAGGCGCTGCTCTTCGCTCGCGAAGGTGCGAGTGTCGTCGTCAATGACGTGGGTGGAACGCGTGATGGCAGCGGTTCCGACGACGCGATGGCGCGTATCGTTGCCGATGAGATCAAGCAGGCTGGCGGCAATGCCGTCGCGAACTTCGACACGGTAGCGACCGAAGAAGGGGCGAACGGAATTCTGCGTACCGCGCTCGATGCATTTGGTCGCGTCGACGTGCTCGTGAACAACGCCGGCATCTTGCGTGACAAGACGTTGCTCAAAATGGAAGTGGAGCAATGGGACCGCGTGATCGAAGTGCACCTGCGGGGCACGTTCCTATGTACACAAACTGTTGCACGTCAAATGATTGCCCAGGGCGGCGGTGGACGTATCGTGAACACCACGAGCGTTTCGGGCATGCTCGGTAACTTCGGACAGAGCAATTACGCCGCCGCAAAAGCGGGGATTTATGGTTTTACGCGGACGGCTGCGATCGAGCTGCAGAAACATCGCATCACGGTCAACGCTCTCGCGCCCGTTGCGAAGACGCGCATGACGGAAGACTTGCCGATGTTTCGTGCGGGCATGGATTCCCTCACGCCTGAGCACATCGCCCCAGCGGCGCTGTTTCTTGCGTCCGATCTGTGCGGCGACAAGACCGGACACGTGCTCGCTGTCACTGGATCGCAGATGTTCGCCTACAAGGTCGTTCAGAGCGCGGGTAAGTTCAAAGACGAAGGCGCTGCGTGGACGGCGCAGGAGATCGCGGATCATTGGGAGTCCATCACCAAGGTTTGAGCCGCGTTACGCACCGCAGAACCATTCTTATCCGTCCACGCATCGACCCTTGTGGGGTTCGGCGCAGGACGGTGCGTGTTTTCGGATGTAAGCGTTTGTGTTTCTAAGGTGTGGGCCGTTGCTGCTGCGAGGGTCGAATGCTACTTTCGACTTTCGTTCCTAGGGATTTCGTTCCTTTGACGTCCAAGGGCTCGGACTGGTTTTTCGGGCGCTTGGTTTCCGTACAGAAGCCATAAATCCGGCATGTCGCGCGAACCCAACATTCCCTTGCTCCTTTGGATCCCGACGGCCCTGCTCGTCCATGTGATGAGTGGCCGGGGCGCCGAAGAAGTTGCGAAGGTTGTCGAGGATCGCGCAGAAATTCGTTCGCTCGTGGAATCGGTGCGCGAAGGGTTGCGCCCGCAAAACAATCCGCTCGAAGTCGACATCGAGCTGCCATCCACGCCTGAAGTCAAAGACCAGCCCAAGGTCGAAGACGACGACAAGGACGACGCGAAAAAAGACGTAGATGAGGACAAAGACGACGACGCGGTAAAGCCACCGAAACGTCGCGAAATAAAGCCTCCGAAGCCGCGTCCCGAGGTCAAACCGCCACCGCCACCGCCGCCGCCGCCGCCGCCGCCACCGCCGCCGCCGCCACCGCCGCCACCGCCGCCACCGCCGCCACCGCCGCCACCGCCGCCACCGCCGCCACCCCCCCCCCCCCCGCCCCCCCCCCCCCCCCCCCCACCC
>JANORL010001319.1:0-1874 GCA_031415295.1 Polyangiaceae bacterium
CACAAGCCCAAAGGTGGCGTCCTCAAGTAACCCACCACGACAGTTTGGCTACGTTGCTGAGCAATGAGAGTAAGTACACCCACGGGATGCGCCTGAATTTGGTTGCGTAATCCCATTGTGACCGGGATTCGTTCAAACGTCGCACGTAAACTCGCGACATCCGATGAGAATTTGTCGGGGATTACGATTAAACGCTCGCTTGCAGACGGGCTTGCCCTCGGGCGTTCGAACCAAAGCGATACCACAAAACCAGGGGGTCGTCGTTAAACGCAACGGAAGTCATTGCAGCACGAAAAACGCTTGCAATGAGCTGTCGAATCGTGTTTAATCCTTGAATTTGCGTTCGTTCGCGATGCGCGGTTCTTGCCCCAACCGAGGTGACCCATGATTCACGCTGCAACAGTATCCATTGTTCACGAGGATTCCTTTCTTGCTGGCCGTGACGCCGCGGATGAACTGGTCGACGAACTCGGTGAGCAACCGCACATCGTCATTATGTTTGCGTCCGCGCATTATGACCACGAAAAGTTGCTCGCTGGCGTTTGGAGTCGCCTCGATGCGTCAGCAAAACTCGTGGGGTGTTCGAGTTATGCGGAAATTAATTCTCGTGAAGCATTGAGCAAATCGGTAACGATGATGGGGATGTGCCTTAAGGGGCTCGAAGTGCAAACCTATGGCCAACTCATCAACGGCGATAGTCGAGATTTCGGACGCGGTTTGGCGCGTGAAGCAAAGGAATTCGGTGCGAGTCTTTTGATGGTATTTCCCGATGGTATGCGCGTCAATGGCACGCAGTTCTTGCTCGGATTGCAAGACGTACTCGGTACGCAATTTCCCATCGTCGGCGGTATTGCCGCGGATGCCGGAGATTTTGCGAAAACATGGGAATATCACGGGCGCGATGTTCTGACGGGTGGAGCGGCCGTACTCGCCTTCAAGGGTCCCATTGAATTGGTCACGGCGGCGCGATCGGGTTGGATGGCGGTCGGAGCGACGCGTAAAGCAACGAAAGTCGAAGCTGGCAATGTTTTGCTCGAAATCGATTCTCGACCAGCACTGGATCTTTACAAAGAATATTTGGGCAATCGAGTGGGCGAGATGCCTGGTGTCAGCGTCGATTTTCCTGTGGGTGTGGTCGATGGTTTGCCCGGAACGTTGCGGGCTCCCGGTGACGACATCTTGGTTTTGCGCGCATTAAAAGGAGTCGACGAAGAGCGGCGCGCCATTATTTTCGGTGGCGATCTTCCGCAAGATGCTTTCATTCGAATGACACGAGCCACCAAAGAAGACGTCATCGACGGAGCCAATCGTGCGGGGGATCAAGTTCTCCAGGCAATGCCCAACCCCGCGATTGCGCTTGTTTTTAATTGCATGGCCCGCAAGGTCGTTCTTGGACCACGCTACAAGCAAGAACTCGAATCTACCTTCGCAAAACTCGGCAGTAAATTACCAAAAATTGGCTTCTATACGTTCGGCGAGTTGTCCCCGGTCCAGGGCACGACGATGCACCACGACGAAACGTTCACTATCGCATTACTGAGAGCTTGAAATGCGTTGCGAGCGATGCGTTCTCGAGGTCGGCGCAGCACCATCCCTCGACGATTTTCTGGACAGTTTGTCACGGTGCACCGATTGTCCCATCTTGGAACGTGAACAATCATCTCCGCTCGTGCGCCTGCTCGTCGACCGTCATCGTCAATCCGCGCGGGCTTTGCGTAAACTTGGCAATCGAGCACGGACAGCGGAAAGCGCATTCAAAGAGCTTCAAGTCGAAAGCGATCAATACGAAAACCGCATCTCGGTGCTCGAAGGAATCCAAAAAGCAAGCGCGCTCGAAATCGAACATGAACTTGCTACACGTTCTGCACAAGTTC
>JANORL010001320.1:0-3475 GCA_031415295.1 Polyangiaceae bacterium
GTGCGCATCTGAACAACCCCAGGCAAACTCGCCAGCTCGTACAGTAACTGCGAGACTTGGACCAACGGGTGCGTCCGGTACGATCAATGGTTCTCCGACAAACCCGTGCCCAGGGATCGCGCCAGCGACAGTTGTCGGCAAGAGCGGCGAGATGTCGGCACATGTCGCGCGCGCAACGATGCTCGCTGTCCACTCGGTGATGGGTCGATTGCCTTTGTAGATCGGAATGATCTCCACAGGGGCAAACCCATCCCCAACAGCCGCCACTTCAATCTCGTCCGCAGGGCCCCGCATGATCCACGTGCGTATGCGAAACTTCGTCGATTGATTCGGCGTTCGAAGCGTAATGCTCGCGCGTCCTTCATCGTTTGTCTCGACAGCCGCGTGATCGAGCGTTGCATCGAGTGGACTGCCGAGGAGGACGAAGTTGACCTCTTGATGTTCCGGCGGATCGACGATGACACTCAACGTGTGCTCTTCGCGAAGACCAACGGTGAGCGATCCGATTTGATCAAAAGCGATGGATACTTCCGGCTGTGGATGTTCGGTGGGTACCGACATTGCCGGTTGAGCGTCACTGGCCGAGTTGCACCCCAGAATAGGGCTCCCTCCCATGACGAGTAAGCAAGTACAAACCCAAGAAGCAAAGCGCATTTGCAGAAAGCTTACCGCTGAAATTTGCCCCCGGCGAGGTCCGTTGCGTGTTTTTGCGGTTCGTCATCACCGACGTTGGTCGGGAACATGCTTCTCGTACGCTCCGTCAAACCGACTCAGCGACCGTCAGCAGGGGGATCCACGCGGCTCACCAGATGGACGAAACGCTTAAAAACCAGCGAAAAACGTCGTCGTTTGAGGGTGAACTAGTTTGTCTCGAACGAACGATCTTCGCGGCTTTACCATGTTGCGCGATGCCAGCAAACACGTGATCACCGTCAACCCGAACGACAACGCCGCCGCCGTGATGGGCGCAAGGAATCCGGCGACACAAAGCGGAAGGACGATCGCGTCGTAACCAAGCGTGAGAGCTAGCAACAGACGCGTCCGCGATCGCAAAACACGCGCTGTATCGACGAGCCATACAAGCGACTTCAGACTTGGATCGCGCACGAGAATGGGAGCAGCCAGGTCGTCGGGAAGAGCTTCCGGAGCAACGACGATCGAAACGTCGACAGGGATCATCTGTGCAGTGTCGGGCTGATGAACATGCACGACTCGTCCACCCGCTTCGCGCGTCTCGCGGATGACGCGCACCTTTTGGTCGGGATCGAGATTCCCTGTCGCTGCTACGCCAAACCGATGTCCGAGTTCGAGGACAGCGTCGGCACCATCTTGACTGATGATCCGACACGCGATCGAGCGATGCCATAACGCACGAAAAACATCGGGTGCGTCAGGACGCACTTGATCCCCAAGGTCGAAGTAGGCGAAGTCGACTGTCGCCAATGCTTCAAGGCTGGCGACGTCTTTGACGACGAATCCCATCGCGTGTGCACGCGTGAGGGCGACGATACGAGCGAGTGGAATTCCGACGAAAAAGGCCGTAGATGACGCTCCTGCGAGCACGGCGACACCAGCAAGTACGACGCCAGGGAGCAGCGTATGGCGCGCTGCGAGTGCGTGAACGATGATCGCAAAGAGGGCAAACCACACGGTGGCTACGGTCGATGCAAGTGCGGCCAAGCTTTCGACTCGAACGCCTTCACTGCCCAGCGCCAGCTCTTCGATGCGACTTGTTTCGCGCGCGACGGTGGCATCGGCGGCAGCAAACGAATCCAGTCGCGGCATGCGCTCGATACGTCCTGTTGCCGCAACGGACACGAGCCGTTCACCACGCACGATAGTTTGTCCTGGCGACCGCTCTTCGACACCCCCCGTACGCGAAGCAATACGCGCCGCTACGTCGAGCGTCAGATCGACCAACGCCACTTCGCCGGCGATGAGTCGCAAGCGATCGCCGAGCGATAGGACCGCGCACGGTACGATTCCGTCGCCTCCTTTGGGCATGACCCGACGCACCCGAGCGTACCTCGCGCGTATGCCGCGATGAACGTCGGCAAACGTTTTGCTCATGGCGGCCTGATGCACGTTGTGTCCCAGAAACGCGAATCCAACAATCGCCGCTGCTGCTTCGAACGCGACGGCTGTCGTTCCATCCGGGCGTGGACCAAATCGAAGCAAAAAGTTGGGGGTCAAAGCAATTGTCTCGCCACGGACTAGCAAGCAAAAAATGCCCACGAGCACAGACACAAACGCAGCCACGAGCGCCGTGAACTCGGCGCCCCAAATGCCTCGTTTTGCAAGCGAGTAGGCGCGTGAGAAGAGCGGCGGTGAGGCAACGATCAGCAAGAGCAGGGCGAAGGCAAATTCGACCCAAGGAAGCCTTGGTGCCGAGTGTGCAGACCTCCACATCGCGAGTGCGATGAGGTTTCCGACCAAAGCGAGAACGATGCCGAGGCGCGGAGCATCGAACCACGACGATCGCAGGATGGACGTTCCAAATGCTGGAAAAAGACCAAAACCTCGTTGCGCCATATTCGCAATGATCTCGCGTTCATGCGTCAAGCGAGCGTCATGACAAACGCGTGCAGTTTCGGTGGAAAAACTTACGGTAGCGTAGAGAATGCCGGACAAACTTCGTAAAGCGTCCGCAGCGCGTGTCGCACAATGACGACATGACAAACCGTCGATACGGAACGTGACGTCACGCTTCCAGTCGTGGTCGTGGGGCTTGTCGTTGTGTCCAGGAAGGGACGGGCCAGGTGAATTCAACCCGTGTGTTTGCATCTTCCGCGCCCCGCCATGGCGATCGAAGTATTGGCGAAGGAACGCTTGCGAAGATTGGGCCGCGAGGCGTGCGCAGTTCGTGCACGTCTACGAGCTTCAGAAGGCAGGTGTGGGAACCGAGGCGATTACTTGATGTAGATCTGGGCGATAGCGAGGCCCGTGCCGCGCGTGGCTTTGACGATGATCTTGCCGGGTCCGCCCAAGGGAAGGGCGTTTTTGAAGCATCCAGTGGACTTGCCACCAAGCACAGCGGTGCCGCCTTGGGAATTGTCCTGGGCAAGCACCTGGGGCGGAAGCGGGGCCGGATTCAACACGAGCTGAATGTCGAGCTCTTGAATGCCCATGCTTGCGCCAACGACGGAGTAACACTTGCCGGCTTGGATCGTGAACTGTTGCTCGAGGACCTGGCCCTCTTGGAAGTTACCCGCGAACGCGGTGCCATCGGGCTGCATGCCTTGCACTTCGCCCGCCGCGAGCTGCGTGAGAAGCGGCTGAATTGCCGCAGCGGCGGGAACCGCGATGGGTGTGGCAGGGTTGCCGGCCGCAGCGCCCGTGCCTGGGTTTGGCGGAACAGCTGCCGTCGTGGTCGTCGTGGGTTGCGTGTAGCCGCCCGTGGTCGTGCCGGTGTTTGCAGGCTGCGTGTATTGCCCGTATTGGTTCTGTTGATTCGCCGGGTCGTTTGGATCCTGCG
>JANORL010001321.1:0-10279 GCA_031415295.1 Polyangiaceae bacterium
CGATATCGAATCGACGATCACATTGCAATTCTCGACGGCCGCTCCGCCAACCGACGTGGGCACGACGGGCGATCTTGCTGGCGAAATCATTCAAGAGCTGAAAGACGCCGAGGAATTGGATCGGGCGGAGGAATCGTTATCTCAATTTCTGGCGGGTGGCGTGCTTGGCGTAGCCGAAGGAATGGTCCCATTTTGTGGACTTGGTCATGCAGTCGGCGATGCATTCGGAATGAGCGACAACAAGGCGCCCAAAGCGCGAGTCGGTGCATCGAACGATGAGCAAACCCGACAACCCATTTGCGAATCAGCCTGGCGTATTGCCAGGCTGATTGCTGCCGTCTGCGGCCGGAGTGTCGCTCTCGGCGGCTTCATTCTTGCGACGCGTAGCTGCTGCCTTGACACCTACTTGCGCGACGTATTTCAAGAGTTTCTCGAACGGCGCTTCAATGCTCGGATCTTTGCGGGCAATGGCCCGTTTGACATTCTCCGCAATCATCGAAAAGTTTGCCACAAGCGTGTGGGATAGTGTACGGGTCCAGCAGAGTTGCCGTCAACAAGAAATTAATTGAGGACGTGGGAAAGGATGGAAATGTGCGTAATCGTGGCGTTTGACGGTAGTTTGGTGATCTGTGCAATGTTTATGTGGACATCGGCAACGTTCTGCTCGTGGTCAGCAGGGTCCCACCAGAAATACATCCACCGCCAATCGGACACTGTCGATATTCTGCCGGAGATCGGCGACATCCCGCCAGAAATCGGGGATGTCCCGCCAGAAATCGGGGATGTCCTGCCAGAAATCGGGGATGTCCTGCCAGAAATCGGGGACGTCCTGCAGGAAATTCGCGACGTCCTGCCAGAAATCGGGGACGTCCTGCAGGAAATTCGCGACGTCCTGCCAGAAATCGGGGACGTCCTGCAGGAAATCAGCGACGTCCTGCCGGAAATCAGCGACGTCCTGCCGGAAATCGGGGACCTCCGATCAGACATGCACTGACCTCCGATCGGGGTACTGATCAAACTTGATCAACGCGGTTTATCTTTCCAAACGCCCGACCCCCCATCGGACGATTAGATCAGAACCGAAGCTTCGGTTTTGGGAGCGCGGCGGTGACGCCGCCGATTGTCACCGTCGACGATCCGTACTGCGGACCAGAGTAGCGCTTTGCGTCATTTGATTTTGGCGCAGCCTGTTTCTCTTCTGCATTCGTCAACGGTCCAGTTTGCCGCTCGTGATAACCAGAAAGGTGCCAATCACCTTGCCGAAAGGTGCCAACCACCTTGCCGAAAGGTGGATTCGCGCAATGCCATTGACCAGCGTCCCCTCATTGGGATTACATGCGGCTGCGAAGTTCCGATCGAAAAAGTCATCGCAGGAAATTCCCGCCATTGCCGCACTGCACGCTATGTTGATTTCTGGTATCGTGGTCGACCCCGGCGCAGCGTAAGCCGAGGTGCAGCCATTCAACTTTTTGCAGACGCCCGCCGCAAGCGCAGCACACGATTCCTCAACCGTGGCGCCTCCGCCCGATGAGCTGCTGGTGCTCGCGGTCGTACCCGTGGTGATCCAACGTGAGCGTCGGATCCGCCTGCGCTCAAGCCAAATGGGGAGCAAAGCCTTTTGGGCTCCGCAAAACCGGACTCCACAAAACCTACGTCCGCGCAATCGCGCGCAGATGCGTTATACTGTTTTCTATGGCCAAACATCCTCATGAGCCGGAATCAGAGCGCCCCCTGGAGGATCCGTATGCGCGTGGTCCTGCTCGTGCCGGGCGAAAGTGGCAGCTCAACGCGGCGCTGGTGGCAGCGATCGTCGCCATTGCAGGGGCCATTGGCCTTGGTGTTGCCTCGTGGACGCCTCCACCCGCCTCGACCAGCGTCGTGACGGTTCACTCAACTCCAAACGTCCTCGTCGCCGTGCGAGACATGGCGCGCCTGGAGACGGCGGAAGTTCATGTGGAAAAAGTAATCGATTTAACCGATACTCAGAGCCATATGTTCGGTTTGGTGCAAGCCACCGATGCGATCCTTCTCGTCGCCGTGGGTCAAGCTACGTTGGGGGTTGATCTCTCCAAACTCGCGGAAGCTGACATTTCCATGGACTCGAGCAGCAAAACCGCGACGTTGCGATTGCCTGCTCCGGAAGTGTTTCAGGTGGGTCTCGATGAGAATGCCACTTATGTATATACTCGTACAACGAGCGTGTTAGCAAGACGAAATGAGCAGCTTGAAACACGAGCGAGACGCGAAGCGGTTGCGGCTATTCGTAAAGCCGCTGACACGCCGGAGATGAAAACACGCGCGAAGGTGCAGGCTGAAAAGCAGATACGTTCGCTGGTGCGTCAGCTCGGCGCAGAGCGGGTGGAGATTATCTGGAAGCCGTAACAGGCGGGGGGAAAGGTGTGGGGGGAAAGGTGCCAACCACTTGAACACGCCCCTTCGCGATTCGTAACCCTTTATTCTCGCGTCCGAAGTGGGGCTCGAATATGCCGGGGCCAGGCCACCATTCGGATCTTTGCAGGTAGGATCGAGCGGACGACTTCCTTGACATTTTCCGCACGACTTGCAGCACGATTCGTTAGGAAAGCATTAAGACGCGTGGAAACGATTTGGTCTGCTGTCGATGGATCATCGTTGACACGACCCGCATTGCGTGTGTTACCCTCGAACAATTATGCGCTACCATTGTTTCGCAGTCGCGTTCGCTCTAGGCCTGTTCGCTTCGACGAACGTCTTGGCGCAAGGAGCAGCGTCGCAGCCGTCTCACAATGCCGAATTCACAGCTCTTCTTGGTGCACCGTTGCCGCCGCCCCCCTCGGCTGAGTTCCCACCGTCCCATTTGCGCCCGTATTCGGTGGGACAGCTGAACGCACAGCCATCTGACTACTCGCAAGGCGTACCCATGTTTGCTCCGAAGAAAGTCACAAAATGGTACGGATGGAAAACGATCATTGGCGTCGCTGGCAGCGACCTTCTCGCTGTCGGTGGTGCCCTCACCGCACTCGGTAGTTCCGTCGGGGGAGCTTTCCTTTTCGTTGGCTTGAGTGGCCATGTCGTCACCGGTCCCATCGTGCATTGGTCACATGGGCATATTGGGAAAGGTTTCGGTAGCCTGGGCCTGAATATTGGTTTGCCCCTGCTTAGTGGTCTTATCGGGTCTGGGGTAGACGCCGGCGCTGGATCTTCCGGCTACATGTTTACATTCGCGATCGTTGGCTACTTCGTCGCCCCAATCCTCGACATTGCAGCCTTGTCTACCGAGGAGGTTGATGAAAGCCCAAAAAAAGGCAGTCGACTGCTGCTCCCTTCATCCGTGGCAATCGTTCCCATGATCGATGGAAATAGACGTGGCTTGTCGATCGTGGGGCAATTCTAGCCGGCCGCAAAAGTGCCTGGCACCTTCCACAAAAGTGCCTGGCACCTTCCACCTTCCACAAAAGTGCCTGGCACCTTCCACCTTCCACAAAAAGTGCCTGGCACCTTCCACAAAAAGTGCCTGGCACCTTCCACAAAAGTGCCTGGCACCTTCCACCTACCTTCGCACCTTCCGGCCGGTATTGGCGACGTTGCGAAGGGGCCGAAGCCAATGTTGGCTCCAGTGTTCATACCGCTTGATTCGATCGATTTCTCGATGTTTCATGCGGCGCATGGATACATCGTTGCCGTCGTCGCCGGCCCTCGTAGGGTTGGTCCTTGCGACTCCGTTTGTCGCCTACGCTGGAGCGTGGGTGACGTCACGGGCGGCCGCCGACGCCGAAACCCGAAGGGTGCTCACCCCGGCAGCGGGTATGGCCTTGTGGCTCTTGGCCATCGAAACCGTCGCGCGGGTTTTTCACCATTTCATCACGGGGCTCGTCGTGGGCACCCTGGCCGTTGCGCTCGTGGGAGTCGCTCATATTCATCATCGTTTGTCATGCAAAAAGCAGCTTTTGCCCCTTGTCGTGCGCCATAAAATCGATGTCGTCGTTGCCTTCTGCTCGTTCGTCGTCATCGTGCCCGCAGTCAATAGTTATGTCCATGACGAACTGAGCATTGGAGGCCATTTGTCGCTGGTCGGGCAATTGGAAAACGGCATATTTCCACCGAGATTCCTTCAATTTCCCTCGTATGAGCTTCCCTATCATTTTGGATTCAATGTGATCGCGGCCGCATGGGGCACCATGCTGCGCTTGTCGCCAGCAAGAGCCATTGATCTGACAACCACACTCGGGTGGCTCTATACGGCGTGGCTTGGTTGTTTTTTGGGGCGAAGACTGGGTGGGGCGCGTTGGGGCGCAATTGCTGGATTGCTCGTACTTTTTGGAGGCGGCATTCATTGGGGTTGTGCACCCGATCGAGCGCCGCTTGGGTACAAAATCATCGGGTTTTGCTCGGTCGACGAGATGTGGCTCAATCCTCCTCTGGGAAGTTACTTTTTCCAGCATCCATTGAGCTTGGGAATTCCGTTTTTCTTGGCCATTCCAACCCTGCTTGCGGATCGAGCTTTGGGGGCGCGGTGGCAAAGGTATGCGCTGTTCGCCCTTCTATTCGCAGCCCTTTCACAAACTCAGTTCGTGTTATTTTTGTGCGGCTCGACGTCTTTTATCGTCGCGGAAACTTTCCACGAGCAAAAAATCGCACTTCACCGGGCTGCGGGCGCGATCACGTGTGTCCTCTGTGCATGGGTAATCGCCGCAATGTTGGGCGGTTTTCTTACTCCAACACCATATCGCACGCAGTCAACATTGATGTTGCATTGGGGCGTAACCGACCACTTATGGGGAACCTTGATTTGGACTGCACGCAGTTATGGCGTGTTATTGCCGATTGGTTTGGTCGGGATCTACCGCATGCGCCGAGAAAAACTATTTATCGGCTTGGTAACGTGCGGCGCACTGCTTGTGCCAAACGTCTTTCGTTATCGTTTCTCATGGGATATCGTTAAATTTGGTACCGTCGCGATGATTGCGCTTGCGCTGGGCACAGCGTCCTTTTGTACACAACTCGTCGAACGTTATCGAACCGGCAGATTCGGGTCGGCTTTCTCGAAAATCGTTGCCGGCGGCATTCTCGTTGGCGGCATTGGATGGAGCATGTCGTATCACGCGGCCGCTTGGCTCGGAATTCCCAAAACGGGCTTCGACGAAGCGCCGATCCCCATCGAGCACGATGATGCGTTCGTCATTACCTACTTGCGACGCCACATGAAACCCGGCGAAGGGGTGTATCGGTCGCTCGTCAAGGCAAAAGCATACAGTCAATGGGGCGGTCTAGCGACCTCCTGGCCGGAAGATGCCGCCGTATTCGGCTTCGACGCGCAGGTCATCGCAAAACGCAAACGCCTCCTCAAAACTCTGCCGCCCGATGCGGCGGAATACGTGGCACAAGGAATCGTGTGGTTCGTGCTCGATGCGAGTGACGCGCGTCTTCGCGAACACGGAGACAATTGGGTGCAAGAAGGCTTGGCTGATGTTATGCTCAAGCAGGGCAATTTGCTTGTATTGCGCCTTCGTCCAGCACTTCCGTAGAAGATTGGGCCGCTCTCATGCGGCTCTGCTTCTCGCCCGCCTCTCTGGTCGATGGCCTCGTTTGGGTCTCAGCAATAGGAGCACCGACTCGATAATACCCTTTTCAGCGTTCCTTATGCCCACGCTGGCTCAACATCGAGTAATGACGGCAGCACCTCGCCAGCTTTGCCTTCGAAGAAATAGTCGCACACTTCATTCACAGCGCTCGCTTCGATGTTCGCTTCGGCAATACTCGTGCCATATCGTTTCGCCAAAAGGACGAAACCTGCGGCCGGATGCACAACGGCCGATGTACCAACAACCAACATGAGGTGGCAATTGTTAATGGCGTCTGCTGCAGCAATCAAGTTTTTCGACTCAAGGGCTTCGCCAAACCAAACCACGTGCGGGCGCAACACTCCGCCGCAATGGCAATGGGGCAACTCGCTTTCGTTAAAACGACGCGTACGGGTCTCCGGGTCGGGCGAACCACTGCCTTCATAGGCCGGTGTAATGGGGATATTCCGATTGGGCGTGACTTCACCACATCCCAAACAACGCACATGCCATATCGATCCATGCAAGTGAACAATGTTTTGGGAGCCAGCTTGTTCGTGCAAGTCGTCAATGTTTTGCGTGAGCAGGGTAAACGTGCCGCCCGCCTTGCGCCATCGGGCTTCCAGATTGCCAAGGGCTTGATGCGCCGGGTTTGGCGGGGCATCGCGCGATGCCGTTCGTCGATAATTGTAAAATTCCCAGACAATGCCCGGATCGCGTTCCCACGCATCGGGTGAGGCGAGGTCTTGGGCTTGGTAACGCCGCCACAATCCACCCGCACCGCGAAACGTGGCAATGCCCGACTCGGCCGAAACACCCGCACCCGTGAGAACGGTGATCTTGTGCGACGAGCGCAGTTTGGATTGAAATTTTGAACGATCCGATTGAGAGTTCATGGGTTCACACGCTTTATCACAGATGCACGGAAAAGACGATGACATTACACCGATACTTCGCGCTCAACCAACATCCATTTTGTAATGCGGCAAACTAGACAAAGGTCGATCGTTGAAGACTAGGTTCATAAAAGGAACTGTGACGACAACCGCTACATATTCCTTCGACGAGCGCCCTCCGTGCATTGAATGCTTTACGCGTAGCCCAGGACCGTGCGATACAGCCCCATGCGAACGTTTCTTCTTCTCTTCCCAATCCTCTGCTCCCTCGCGTGCGGAGACATCCTCGATCAATCGCCGCTCGGCACAAAGCAGGCCCGATGTGAGCTCCGCCCCAAGAAGCAGCAGTGCACGGACATCCGCAACTTCAAGGGCCCTTCGCTCATCACATTCGAGGGCGTCTGCGAGACACTGAAGGTCGCCACGATGAGCGGTTCCTACGAGGAAGGCGCTGTTTGCGACCTGACCGAAGCCTGGGGCGGCTGCCAGTCGAGCGGCATCGACGGCCACCGACAGACGAACTGGTACTACAAGGGGGATGGCAAGTACCCGGACGAGGCAACGGCCATGGCAGAGTGCGGGTCGGGTCAGACCTGGGTGCCACCGGAGCTTTGAAGGTTTCGCGCGGAGGGAAAATATCGCCCCCGAACGGCGCTTTTTGACGATATCTTCGCAGGATCAGGATGAAGAAGGCGTCATCGCTGCTACGCCTACTCGACGGACCTCAAAGGTAGTGGCTACGAGGACGCCATGGGCATCACCGTCGATGCGGAAAATCAGCCTGGAGGTCACCAACGCCTTTGCCGAGAGCGAGTTCGAGAAGTATCGGATCGTGCAGGATCGTCGTCATCAACACGAGCGCTCACTTGAGTCCGGCCAGGAAATCATCGGCTGTTTTCCGATAGCCAGCTTGTTTTTCAGGGGATTGTTTTTCCCAGTTTCGGACCATCATCGATAACCGTGGGTTTTTCAAAAAAAACGACGCATGGTCGCCAATAAAGGTCCAGAAAAGAGCATCCCAGATCGAACACCACGGGCCTTTCGGCTCGTCGGACATTTTCAAAATATAGTTAGAACCGCTTAGGTAGGGCTTGGTCGTGAACGTTCCGCCATCGGCAAACTGGGACATGCCGTAAACGTTGGGGACCATCACCCAATCGTAGGAATCCACGAACAATTCCATGAACCAACGGTATACGTCATCCGGCTTGATTCGGCAGAGAATCATGAAATTCCCCAAGACCATCAGCCGCTCGATGTGGTGGCAATAGCCGTCCGCAAGTAGCTGACGAATCACCCGGTCGATCGGCCGGATTCCCGTGCTCCCATCGTAAAACGAGCGGGGCAGCGTACGCGTAAAGCCCCAAAAGTTTCCCTTGCGGATCGCTGTCCCACGGTGCTGATAGATACCGTGCATGAATTCGCGCCAGCCAATGACTTGACGGATAAATCCTTCCAGTGAGTTCATCGGAATCTCGCAATGGGCCGCCTTGGCGATCACCCGGTCAATCACATCCTGCGGATCCAGCAGCCCAATGTTCAACATCGGCGTAATGGCCGAGTGATAAATAGTCGCATGCCGGGTGGAAATCGCGTCTTCATAGAGACCGAAATTGACCAATCGCTCGTCAATGAATTGATTCAGCCATGCTTCTGCATCCTTCCGAGTCACCGGCCAGCGGAACGTCTTCCGTGAGCCTGGATTATTGGGGAATTTACGGGCGATGTACCCAGAAGCTTCCTGGGTGTACGCATTGGCGCCGCTCACTGGCTCACGAGGCGGAATGTGTCTTTGGGGGAGTTTTACACGGTTTTCGGTATCGAATGACCACTTGCCGCCAAGAGCACTGCCGTCCGTTTCGAGCAACAAATTCATTCGCTTTCGCTGGTTCTCATAAAACTTCGCCATAAAAGGCTTCTTCTTGGAAGCAAGATGGATTTCGAGAAAATCCGGCGGAGTGATGAAATTGGGCGAACGGTATACAACGACTTGTGCCGCTCGATCCAAGGCGAAGCGCCTGACTCGCTTCATCAAAATGTCATCAGCAGGATCCGCAAGGTGAATCGTATGTAAATGTTGCGGCAAGCTTTGTTCCAGCAACTGCCTGCTGTCTGTAGCGGAATGCTCGGGCACCTCGATGTAATGAATGGCAATCCCCCGCGCATTGAGTTCTGCGGCGTAGGCTTTCATCGACGCTCGGTGAAGCATGAGTTTTTGCTGATGCATCGCCGTAGGCCAATACGGATCATTGCCAAAGAACAGAGGATCCTCGATAAGATAGATTTCACCACCACGCGCGAGAGCTGGGTGATGTTTAAAGAGCTGATGGGGAAAAATGAGAATTGCTGAGGACATTTGGCAACGCGTTACATTCGGCGGGTGAACTTGTCTGGCTTGGCGTGCGTCAGACGAGCAAGTGGCTGAAGTTGGAAGTAGGTATCGAGTGCGGTGGAGGCGAGACACTCCAGGTCGACCAAATCGATGCCGCCTTGCTCCGTCAAGTGTTCTTCGGCCAATTGCACGAGCACCACACGACCTACGATCAATTTGGTCCCATTCGCAGGGATAGGGACGATGTCTTCCAATTCGAGGCCGATTCGGAACCGAGACTCCTGGACGAAGGGCGCGACAAACCCTGGGTGATAACAGGCGGTTAGACCCGTGGCGTCGAATTCTGAGATTTCTTTGGGATACCTAGCCGAGCATTGATGAGCAGCATCAAGTATTGCCGGGTGAAGGTGGTTCATGGTCCAAGCGCGTGTTTCCGTGAGGTTTGCGAGAGTATGGCGATCTACTGAATCCGGACGACTTACCATTCCGAGCAGACATGGCGAAGAACCCAGGTGAAGGATGCTCGAGAATGGGGCGAGGTTACTTTGTCCAGCGCAGTCGATGGTTCCGATCAGGGTGATCGGCTTGGCGCCGGGGAGCGAAGTCGCGAATTGGACACGAGCTAGCTGCTCCATACCCGCGATATCGGTAGCAGTGATGGTTTGCATTTCAAAAGGTCCGCACGGAGGAAAAACCGCCGTCAGGGCGGAGAATTTGGCCGGTGAAAGACTTGGAGGCGTCGGAGAGCAAGAAGGAGACGAGCTGGGCAATATCGGCTGGGTCGCCAACTTTTTGCAAGGGGTGGCGTTTCGCGGCGGCTTCTTTTTTGACATCGGAATTCAGCAAATGTGCAGCGAGAGGCGTATCGGTGAGCGAGGGAGCGATGGCGTTGACGCGGATCTTCGGCGCTAGCTCGGCAGCGAGTGAGCGCGTGAGTGCTTCCACTGCGCCCTTGGCGGCGGCGATGGAGGCGTGGAACGAGAATCCTTGGTTGACGGCAATCGTGGAAAAAAGCACCACCGATGCCAGCGGCGCGGCTTTGAGCGCCGGCATAGCCGCTTGCAGAACGGCGACTGCGCCGAGGAAATTTACCTGAAAATCCTTGAGGAAGTCTTCTGCTGTGAGTCGGAGGAATGGTTTCAACGTTATGCTTCCCGGAAAATAAACCACTCCGTCCAACACCGCTGGGAGTTCGAGGGCAGTAGGATGCATCGCGTCGAAGTGTTGCACCGGGATGCCTAGCTCGGCGAGTGGCCCTGGATTTCTTACTGCTGCGACAAGAGAAACTCCCTGCGTTTGCAGCAATCGCGCCGTCGCTAGACCGATTCCCGAATTTCCTCCTATCATCAATATTGTGCGTGGCATGCCGAGACCCTAGGGAGCGCTCCGTCTGCGTCAAGGGACGGAAACGAGTTTTCTGAAAAACCCCTCGATACCAACATCACGTGAGACCGAAGCAACCGTCGTAGCTCATTTGTTTTGACACTCGGTTGGACGGTTCGCGGTCTTTG
>JANORL010001322.1:0-6854 GCA_031415295.1 Polyangiaceae bacterium
GGCCATCGATTTTAATGGCAAAGTCCCCCAAGAAGTCCTCATCCCCGATTGCGTCGACGAAACGCTCTTTACATTTTTGCGCGCCATTGATCAGGGCCTCTTGCCCTTGTCGTTCGTCACCGAAAATGGCGAAACCGTGGACCTGACAAAAGCTGGCAATCTCGCCACGCGGTACATCGAGCCTGGCGGCTGGCGCGATCAATTCTCCAAAGAACGCATCCCGTCACCCTGAGCTCTTGTCCTTCGGTTTGCTTCCAATAGGACGAAATTCACGCCGTCTGTCAAATCGCTGCAATCCGCACAGGGAGGCCGTCTCTCGGTTTGCCAATCGGCATGAACTGGAAGGGCATTTCATATCCTTCAGGTACCGACCAGCGGACTTTCTTGAGCATTTCATTCTGGGCTGTTGGCGGAAGGGGTGCTCTTGCACTCCGGCGGCTCGAAGAACTGCGATTCCTTGCTCAAGCGGATCCTCTCCGCCGTGGCGACCGCTCGGTTGTAGTGATCCAAATTGCGCTGGTATGTTTGCAGTTCTCCGGCGGGTTCGCCGATGGCTTGCGTAACGATGGTAATGATACCACCACCGGCTGCCACGACCGCCGTTGCTGTCTGTGGTTCGATCGCGAGCCGCGAACTCGATAGAATCGCGGAGGCGATACCCGCGCAAGTGCTCAATGTCGCACCAATCATCGTCAGTGCGCTCTACGAAAGATAATACAGGTCCAACCATGCTCGGGGCGTTGGCCCTTACAAGCAATGCGCTCGACGCCGCCATCATTCTGGATGTCGATCGCACTGACGCCGATCGTGCCTTTTTCCAATTGGAAAAGGCGACCATCGATGCCGTGTTCGACAAAGTCGAGACGGCGCATCGGTCGGTATTCCTGCACGATTTGCGCGAACGTCAAAAGTACCAGGCGCGAGTCGTCATTGGTGATGCGGTGCTCGACCGAGGTAGTCGACGGAACAAGAAGCGCGTTACGCTCGAAACGAATGCCAAAACGGCGGATGGTATTTTCGGCGAAGATATTTCCGAGATTGTCGATGCTGAGCGTCACGTCGAACCGGCGCTCGTGTTGCAATGCGTGGACCGTTTGGTGGCCAATGCTGAATTTGATGGCAAAAATGCGGTCGTGGCCGATTTGACGGGTCGTGCGAACCAACAAAAGAAAAACTTCGATGACCGCGAGGCAGCGGAGCGCGTCGAAGCGAACCTGGATAACGAATTGGCGAATGCGATTGCTGAAGGCGCCGACGCATTGTATACGCTGGAAAAACGGTTACTCGAACGATTCCCGCGCGACAAGGTTTACGTGCGCGCATTCTTTATGAATGTCGGCGCAAAACGCAAAAAACCGTGACGGATTGACGAGCGCGATTAGCGTCAATCTCCAGCCCATAGGGGCTAACATACCGTCGTAGTCACACTGTTGGTGCGGTCACCCTCGCAACACGGCCGCATCCTTCTTCATTGCTTCCTTCAAAAAATCCAGCACCGCCCTTACCCGCGGCGTCTTTTTCATATCGCGGTGTACCGTCAGCCATATCGGTTCTGTCGGCTCTTCCGGCATTTCGATATGCTTCAGCATTGCTTCTGCATCCCCTAGATACCGCGGCAATACAGCAATTCCTGCGCCCGCGGTAGCGGCTGCCAACAACGCGAGCGACGAGGTGCTCGAGAAACGCGCTTCTGCGCGTGGATTCAGCCGTTTCAGCCATACCGTTTCGATGGCGTTCTTTTCGGGCGCGCAAAGCAGTGAATGCTCCGTCAGCGTATCTTTCGTTTCAAACGGATGTTCTTCGAGATACCTCCGTGATGCATAGAGCCCATAAGCCACTTCGCCCACACGTGTTGCGACGAGGTTTTCATGATCGGACCGGAACATCCGCACCGCGATCTCCGCTTCTCGCCGACCAAGGTCCAGCACTTCGCCCGTTGCCAAAAGCTCGATTCTCATGCTTGGGTGGTGAAGTCCAAATGCGGCAAGGCGTGGCGCTAGGTAACAAGCACCAAACGTTTCTGGCGATGTCACGCCCACCGTCCCCGCCAAACCCGATTGTTGCGCATGCGCACTTCGCTCTACCGCGAGCACCGATTCTTCCACTTGTTTCATGGGCTGGAGCAGGTGATCCGCGTCGGCCGTGAGCACATAACCCGTTGTTGTTCTCGTGAACAGACGCACCCCAAGCGCGGCCTCCGCTGCCTCGATGCGACGACCGACCGTCGTATGATCCACTTGAAGCGTTTTTGCGGCACGCGCCAAAGACCCTGCTTTGGCGACGGTGAGTACGAAGCGAAGATCGTCCCAGTTCATGGCTGTGTATTTATGCACGATCGAGGCGCGTCGTTGGGCATTCTTTTGCACCCAGGAGTGGACTACCTAGGAAATCCCTGGTCTCGAAAGGATCTTCCCATGCGTTTTTTTACGGTTGCTCTTGGTTCGTTCTGCTTGTCGTTTTCGTTGGGTTGCGCTTCGCAAGACGTTGAAGCGATAGACGATCATCTTGGTGCCGCTCTCTTTCAAAGCTGCGTTGTGGCAGCGCCGTCCAATGTCTCGTCCCTCGTCGCGAGCGAGCGGGGCGTGGTATTTGCGACAGCAATGGCGGGCATGGAGAATCCCACGTTTTTGCTCCAGCGTACTGTTGGAATAGGTTGCGACCTTTCCGCCGTCGGCCAAATGCCGATTGCCGCCGCTTCGTTGCTCGACGTTGACGACGCGGGAAATGTTTACGTGTTTCCGGCGCGCACGCAGGATCCAGCCTTGCTTTCCACCATGTTGCCTGATTTTTTCGAAGGTCGAGCGAGCACGGCTGCAAAAGTCGATCTTGCGAACAACATCTCCGAGGTGGTTTATGCGGGGCGCGGCATTTGGAATTTTGGAGTTTCGCCAAAAGGAACTTCATTGTGGGTCACGGCTTGCGGCCCGACGGGGATTTTTTCGGTGACGGAAAGCGGCCTGGTGGAAACACTGACGCCTTCCGATTCGCTTTGGCAACAAATGCCTAGCGTTTTGGCGGACGATCGAACGTTTTGGTCCGTTGGTGTTGGGACATGTCATGGCACCCAAGGCATCACACCCGATTGCGGTTTTGCGCTCGTGCGCACGACAAACAACGGTAGCGAGAATGTCGGCACGACACTGGTCGACGTAGGCAAAGCCTTTGAACAGACGACTTTGTCCCGTTGTGGTGCGTTGGTTTGCGGCGTTTTGGACAGCGCTGTCGTTCTTTGGGATGCTGATGGCCAGGTGATGCGCACGATTACCCTGGGCGATGTTTCTGCATTGCCGACCGAGCTGATCGCAATGGCATCGGGCAATCAATATGGAGTGTATTTGTTGCTCCGCAGCGATGCCGGGTCGCGCGTTGTTTTTGTTGCAGATTCAAGACAACGATAACCGCGCCCGACGTTTCCGCGATTGTGTCCGTATTTGGCGGGGCCGTCGATAGCAACGGATCGATACGTTCAGACAAACACCACGCCGTTGACAAACCCGCCCTCGACAAACTCGCGTCAACCGTTGTTCAAAACAAACCTTCGCGTTTCTTCTTCGTCGTGGTCGTCGCCGTCGCCGTCGTCACCGGCGGAGCCTTGATCGTCGGTGCTGTCGCAGTCACCGTGGACGTGCTCTTCGTCGTTGGCGCCTTGCTTGCGTCGACTGTGTTGACTCGAACAGACGTTGTCGTCGAAACGACTGCGGCTGGAGCTTCAACGGGAGCTACGACCGTGGACGCAGGCGCGATCGGTGCACCACTCATGTTGGGCGTATCTGGTGAAACAGCCGCGTTTGGCTTGTTGTTTTCGGAAGCTGTTGTCGGTGGTTTTGGTGGCGAATTGGTTTGAAGTGCAAACATCGCCAGGCCCCCGATCACGATGAGCAACGCCGCGCCGATGCCCAACGTCGTGAACAAAGTCGACCGCGACGAACCTCGCTGAGGGACACTCGTGGACACCGAAGCGTTCGTGTTTGCACCACTGCCCGCGGCGACTGCTCGTCCAGCGCGCGGATTTGCAGATTCGTTTGCATTTTCGTTTGGAGTGTTCGCGAGCGTTGGACCCAGGGCAATGTCGTCCGTGTTTGTCCCGGCCGCGCGGATCTCCACGGTCAACTGGGGCAGAGATGCGTCCGCTGCTAACACGTCGGGTGCATATTTCAGCGCGCGAATGTCCATCGCGAGATCTTGCACGGTTGCATAACGATCCCGCGGATTTTTCTCCAAACAACGAGCGACGATGCGATCAACCTCCGCGGACAAACCTGGTCGATGGGTGCTCGATGGTGCAGGCGTGCCGTTCAAGATGGATTGAACGACCTGCCCGATCACTTCACCGCCGAACGGAGGTACTCCCGTAACGAGTTCGTAAAGAACAACTCCCATGGCCCAGATATCGCTTTGGGGTCCAACGGATCGCGGATCGGCAAGTTGTTCCGGGGACATGTACAGCGGCGACCCCAGCATGGAACCAGCGCCCGTCAGAGCTTTCGACTCGGAATTGATACGTTTGGAAATGCCGAAATCGAGGAGTTTCAGGCTGAGTTTGCCGTTCGGTTTGCGGATCAAGAACATGTTCGCCGGCTTGATGTCGCGATGCACGATGCCTTGTTCATGTGCTTCGGCGAGCGCTTCGCAGGCTTGAAGCATGACGTTCGCGACGTCGGTGATTCGCAACGCTCGACGCGATTCGAGCACCTCGTTCAAGTCTTGTCCCTCGAGGTATTCGAGCACCATGTACGGCTGGCCGCCTTCGAGTTGCCCGACGTCTTGCACCTTGACGACGTGTTCGCCCTTGAGGCTGGCGCAGATGCGAGCTTCACGTAAAAAACGATCGACCGCCTGCGTATTTACAATGCCGTCGGGGACGAGCATCAGTTTGATCGCAAAGAGTTCGCCCAGGGCGATGTGCCGCGCAGCGACGACCATGCCCATGCCGCCTTGTCCCAGAACGCGTTCGACTCGGTATCGACCGAGAACCACATCGCCCACAGTCAAGGGTGCCGTCATGATGCACGACGATAACTTGAAACGTGCGGTTCGGGGAATTGTAAACCAACGCGTTGACGCCTGGCTTGACAAGATGCGTGTTTTCGGATGTGCTCGCGCGCGTTTCGCGACGTTGAACGGAATGTTGGTAACGAGTTACCAGTGCGCAGCGTCAAGGATTGAGAAAGACAAACCATGCGCAAGATGGTCACGTTGGTCAGTGCTTTGGTTGTCGGAACGTTTTGTTTCGAGGGCGGAGCTTTTGCGCAGCCGAACGAAGCCAACAAGATTACCGCGGCGCAAGCTCTGTACGACGAAGCGGTCGCGGCGATGGACGCGAAGGATTACGCGAAGGCGTGTCCAAAACTTGTTGAAGCGGTGCGTCTGGTCCCGGAAGGTATTGGCGCGAAACTGACGTTGGCCGAATGTTTTGAAGCGAGCGGCAAATGGGCGAGCGCTTGGTCGCAATATGCCGTTGCTGCATCGATGGCGGAGCGGGCAGGGCAGAAGGAACGAGCGGCGAATGCGAGCGCAAAAGCGAATGAGCTGAAGGGCAAACTCGCGCACGTGACCATTGAAGTGCCGAGAGCCGTGAGTGTGATTCCGAAAGTAACGATTACGCGCGGGGATGTGCAGGTGGGGGAAGGGCAATGGTTCACGCCATTGCCCTTGGATGTCGGTACGTACGAGCTTGTCGTGACGGCTCCGGGATACAAGTCATGGACGCGGCAGATTAAAATCGCGAAAGATGGCGAAAGCGTAAAGATTCGGGTGGAAGCGCCGCCCATTGATCAGAGTGAAAAAGCGGCTGAAGAACGTAAACAAGCCGCCAAGATTGTTTACGTGCCTCAAGCTGCGACGAGGCCGTGGCAAAGACCGCTTGGATTCGCGCTGATCGGTATGGGCGGGGCGAGTCTATTGGCCGGTGGGATCCTTGGAGGTTTGGCGATCCAAACGAATGCCGAGGCGAACGACGGACCTTGTGATGCCGATGATGTTTGCACGTACGAAGGCATTGATTTACGGAAAGATGCCGTTGCCTTGGGCAATGGTTCGACGGCGGCGTTTGTCGTGGGTGGGGCGCTGGCGCTCGGCGGGGTGGTGCTGGTGGCGACGTCGCAAGCAAAAGGAAAAGAAACCAAGGCGCTACCGGATGGACTTGCGGCAACGATTGAAGTGGTGCCGGCGGGTTTACGTATTCGTGGGAAGTTTTGAAATGCGAGGCATTGCGCCGTAAAACTCAAAGCGAAAGCGCGCAGCGGAAGCCGTCAAGGTCGCTGCCGGTGTATGCAGGAAAAGAAACGCTGAAAGTCGTGCTTACCACGGTTTCAACAACTCTCCATCCACCCCCTCGGAGCGTGCGATTACCGGTCTCTTGCAACTGCGCGCAATCGGTGCAGGGCATGGGCAACCCCACCTCAGTGTCCAATGTCCAATCATACACGTTGCCGGCAAGATCAGCATGACCCCATCGTCCATCACCATTAGGTGATTTCGAGCCCACAGGCAGGATATCGGATGCGTCGCAAACACCGTTCATTGGATCTCCATTGCACAGATAAACCGCGTACGTCGAGTCGATGAGCATCGAAATATTATTCGGTGACCAAGGATAATAACGTTGCTGGTTACCGCCTGCTGCTGCGTAGTTCCATTCGGCTTCGGTGGGCAATCGACCGCCTTCCCATGCGCAAAATGCAAACGCTTCGTACCAACTGATGCAATTGATGGGCAAGTTTTCGTTCGCTCCAGCCGTATCCGTCCACGCTTGTAATGTCGAGTTGCACTTCACCGCTGCTATTAACTCAGCTTGATCCAGCGGCAAACTCCCATTCCACGCGGCGTCCCACCCGCTTCCCGCAATCAGGGGA
>JANORL010001323.1:0-3655 GCA_031415295.1 Polyangiaceae bacterium
GAGGGGCTGGGGGTGAGGCGGATTCGTGATCTGGGTAGCTTTTGCGCGTCTACGGCGACGTGGAACGTGTCCTAGACTATATCGGACGGTTTAATGGACTTGGGTGACGCCTTGTCGCTCGCCGCGCTCGTTCGATTGCAATGGTTTTTGCCTTCGCGCTGTGCCGAGAAGCGTCGAAATGAATGTGCAAGAGGTTCGCGGCTTGCTAGCAACACAACCCGCGAGTGGTTTACGGGTTCGCGGGTAAGCGCGTACACTTTTCCCACAAGCATTTTGTCATAAGTCGCGTATTTCGTGGCAAGCTTTTTTGAGGGGCCATTTTTCGCCGTGTTGGCCACGGTGTGATGAGATCATGCTCCGTCTTCGGGAGGATCAGATGTGATGAGTCTGGAACTTAGCCTCCGAGTGCAAACAAAGTGTGAGCCGTTTTTTGCAGCGCTGTTGACAGCCGTCCGTTTGATCGGCGAAAGTATCAGAATGAAGCAATTGCTGACGGTTTTCCTCGAGCGGTTGTGGCGTAGTAAACCTCTGCTTCTGGTGTGGCTTTCAAGTCTTTTGTGCGCATGCTCGATCATGGGAACTGCGGCAACGTCGTCGCGTACCGCAACGTTGCCGCCGCTCGACCTTTCGCAATATGTAGTGCGTGAGGTTTGTTGGGAGCCGTCGGAATTCGACGATGTCGACCAGGACAACGACGCGAACAACGACGCGAACAACGACGCCAATTATTTCGTACTTGCCAGAGACGGCACGGCGATACCGAGCAAGAAGCGATCGGCATTCATTTGGGGCTTAGAACCGCGTGGATTCGTCTACAAATACGTGTGGAACGCACCGGTAGAAAACTTGCGATTGCTTCCGCTGAGTCGCGTCGATGTTTGGTGTTCGCGTATTCCGAAGCCTACCGATGAAGCGGTTCTGAAACTGCTCGACCCTTGTACCACGGCCGCATGGATGCCGGATGGGCGTGCGGCCACGAAAAACATGTTGGGGCAAACCGAGGGCGTGCCTTATCGGAGCCCGTTGTTTTGCAACCAGCCAGCACGGATGGCGCCGACTACGCAAGAACTCATTCTGTTACGGGCTAGGAACGAGGCGTTTCAACAATCATACGACTACGCCCACAAGACTGCGAAGGCGTTGACGCTTGCTAGCTCCCAAATGGAGGCAGTGATCAACAAGAGCGATTCGTGGTTGAAACAGGCGCTTACTTCGGATCCTGGCTCGATTGAACAGATTCAGCAGCGATTGGCGGATACGTTGAATTCGATCGAGCCACCGCCCGAGTATGACGATCCGGAACTCGACCGTATCGCTTTGCTTGGTTTTGACGCCGGGTTTGACAATGGCAAATTCGAGGTGGAGGCGAAACTCTTTGCCATTGATGCGGGCGTGATGCTCATAGAATTTGCCGCGATGGAAGTAGCGCTTGGCCCATTGGGCGGGGCAAAATTGGTGGCTTCCGCCGTGAGCAAAGGGACGAAAGCGGTCACCGTCGTAGCGGGCAAAGGATCGCTGTTATTGAATGCAGCGACGACCAAAGGAGGGCAAGCGTTAGCTGCGGCAATGAAGCGTTTGGAGAACATCCCGATCTTCATTCCGGGTGCGGCGGGTGGCGCCGGAGGGGCCGTCCGGCTCGGCGCAATAACGAAGCCGCTATCCGCTCGGATGCATCGGTATTGGCTGGAGAAAGCGATGAAAGCGCCGCCATTCAATCGGCTGAGACAGGCTGGTGAATCGCTGCACCATATGATCGCGCATGGAGATGACCGGGCTAAAATTGCTCGAGGCATCCTGGACAAGTTCAAGATCAACGTCGATGACGCATGGAACGGCGTGTTTCTACCAGCATACAAAAAGTCGCCCAATCCCAAAGGCTCGATCGTGCACAAGATCCTGGGGAACAACGATGCTTACTACGAGACGATGCATAAGTATCTCAAAAAAGCTAAATCCCCAGCGGAGGTGCTTCAAAGGCTCCGGCGAATCGGAGAAACCCTAGAAAACGGAACATTTTTCAATGCGCCTCTATGACTTCACAAGCAGCAGGGGGTACGAGCAGATCAATTGTGTCGATCGCCTGCAATCAGAAGCCTTCTGCGAGCTCAACGGTGAGCCGCGAACGAAGAAGTGGGAGCCCGTCGTTCGGGTCCGGCGGGTTCGGCCATCACTCCGGGAAGGCATTCGACCCGCGGACAGCCCGTATGCTGGCGCTTGTCTCATCTTTCGTCGTTCCGCCGTCGACGCGCTTCGCGACATACTCGACGCTCACGGCGAACTCTTGCCGCTGGAAGACGAAGGCGGCGTGGAGTTGTATGTCTACAATCCGCGTGCCCTCGAAGCGTTGGATCATGAGCGGACGGTGGGGTCGCGGCACGAAAACGGTCGAGTTTATTCACCAGGTAACCATGTGTTCATCCCCTCCGTCGTGGAAGGCGTCGATGTTTTCCGGCAAGTACAGGAAAAACTCGGCAGGGTTTACCTCTCCGATCGCTTCATCCAACGCTGGAAACAAGCCAAACTGAAAGGCTTGGATTTCACCCTCGCGTGGGATTCCGATCTGCCCCCCGAAGCGCAGCCGAATGTGTGGACGTCGAAACCCATCAAGCTTTGAACGCTGCGGCCCGAGAAAAGTGCCCGAGAAAAGTGCCAGTGCCCGAGAAAAGTGCCAGCCACTTTTGAAACAAGGAACCATGCGCGTCATTGACTTCATCCGTCACTTCACGTCTCATGGCTGATAGCGAGGTCGACTCTATGAACACCGTTCAAAATGATTCCGTGTCTCGGTCCGTTCCTGGCTTTTCTATGTGGCGCCCAGCGAGAATCGCCATTGCCGCAGCCTTCTTTTTAGGGTGCGGGGCGCCGCCGTCGAACAACGCCGGTGCTGGAGGCACAGGCGCAGGCAGGGGATCGGGTGGTGGAGGCGCCTCCCAAACGAGTGGGAGCTCGTCGGGAGGGGACCTATTCGACGGTGGTTTTGGGACGGGCGGAGGAGCCCAGGATGCATCAAAGCCGCCCGTGCCGAACTTGGTGCCCAATGGCGACTTTGAAGCGGGCAATACGCAATTCTTCTCCGATTATACGTACGCTACATTCAATACGGCTGAGGGGGAATACACCGTAGGTACGAATCCGCAGGCGTTTAATGGCAATCTGCTGATGATCGGCGATCACACGAGCGGCGCCGGGCAGATGTTCATTGGTAATGGCAAAGCAACGCCCGACCGTGTCTGGTACTCCGAGCCGATTGCCATAAGTCCCGGAACCAAATATTACTTCGAAGCTTGGGTCATGAATGCTTGTTGTCCGCCGCCTTATGGGAATGGCATTACGCCCGTGGGCCCGTCGGAGTTGTCGTTTTATGCGAATGGGCAGCTTCTCGGGACCAGAACTTCGTCGAAACTCGGCGTTTGGGAAGGCTTGAGTACGTCGTGGGATTCAGGAAGCACGAACTCCGTCATCCTCCAACTCGTCAATGCGAATACCGAGCCGAATGGCAATGATTTCGGCGTCGATGACGTATTTTTAGGCATTGAATCGTCCATTCCCCCGCCGGGTTGAATTCGCGCGCCTCACCCCCCCGGCCCGCTCTCCCCGTCGCGATGCTCCGCGGAGAGTCCCGACGAGGCTTCGCCTCACCCACCAGAGATGAAAG
>JANORL010001324.1:0-1938 GCA_031415295.1 Polyangiaceae bacterium
GTGGTTCAGGCGTATCCGCCATAATCGCCGCCATGAGCCGAATGGCTCCCGCTTCTGCTTGAAATGGATGTTTTCCGCTCAAAAATTCATACGCGACGACGCCCCACGCAAATTGATCCGATCGGGCATCCGCTGTTTCACCTCGAAATTGCTCGGGTGACATGTACGCGGGTGTTCCTATGAGGGCTCCGTCCGCCGTCATTCCCACGGGTGCCGTGTGTGCCATCGTGCTTTGCGCATCGAGCGTTTGCGCCGTTTGTTCCACATGCAGCAACGTTTTTCGGGCAATACCAAAATCGAGAATCTTCGCGACGCCGTCTTGCCGCACCAAAATATTTTCCGGTTTGATATCCCGATGCACGAACCCCGCTTCGTGTGCAGCGCCAAGTGCCTTGGCGACATCGAGCAAAATGCGCATTCGCGTGGTCAGTGGTACGTCTTGGCCAATGATTTCACGCAATGGTCGACCTCCAACGAGTTCCATTGCGATAAACGGCACACCGTCTTGTTCGCCGATGTCATAAATCGCGACGATCCCCGGATGCGACAAAGCAGCAACCGCTTGAGCCTCGCGCTGCATACGCAGCACCGCGTGTTCCCAATCTTGGCTCGCCGCATCGGTATCGTTGCGCAATACCTTCAACGCAACGGCGCGCTCGAGCTTCGTGTCACGCGCTCGATACACTTCCCCCATGCCGCCTTCGCCTAGCAAAGACTCGATGACATATCGACCGACGGATTGACCGGTGGTAAACCGCATGGGCCGCCATCGTAGCTTGGTGTTGAGGTTTTGCCAAGCGTCTTGATTTCACTGCACGACAAGACTGCAAGACCGTGGCGAATCGTCAAAAAAAGGCCGGAGCCTCGGTCGCGAGGACGGTGAAACGGATCATGATGATATGGGAGCAACAGAGCTGTTTGTCGGGGTGGAATTCGGTTATCGTTCCATGACAAACCCAACCGCAAAGAAGACTTGGTCGTGAACTCCGAGGCCTCTGGATGGCCGCGCCCTGTGACGATTGCTAGCAGGCGGTGGCCTGCGCTCGGCCGCGATCGGCGACTTGCCGCTCAATCCATGCCTTTCCATCGGAAAGATTCGTGAAGCAAGCATTCGACGAGGGCGTCCCCCAGATGAGCTGCTGGGCCTTGGCAAACAGCGTATAGACCGTGCGAATGGTCATATTCGCGCCAACGATGGCAATGGGAATGCCTCGCGATTTTGCCCGAAGGACCTCGGACGCGTGCTTGCGGACCTCAATCGTGGAGGAAATCCCGCCGCGCACGTCCGCAAGAATGCCGAGACCAGGATTTATCGCCAGGAGACGATCAAGGATCACGGCGTACTCGTCCACGTCATTCTTCGTGAATTCTCCATGGCTCTCAAACCACAAGATGCTGTCACTCACCCTGTAGCGATGAAATCCGAGCGGTAGCCATCCATCCGTCTGCTCGCAGTATTCCATGTTGTTCGAGCGTAACGATCCTTCAAATAAGTAGCAAGGGCCAAATGAGTCTCACGGTCGCATCCGCTGCCAGTAACCCCATGCGCCAGCGAATTCGCATAACGAAATCCGTGCCAGGAGGATTTAATTCTTTTCGTCGTGGACGTTTTCATGCCATTCGTCGTCGATGGAATCGGGAAGACCGCTTGTCGAACGGGCAACGAGGTTATCGTGGATTTCGGTCGCAATACGTCGTTTTCCGTCGCGGGGCACTTGCGCAAGACTCGCCATAAGACCTACTACGCGGACAGATTACTCACAATGCGTGGTGCATCCAAGAAAAACGCAAGCATCCCCCACTCGAAGTCTGTCCCAGACGTCAGGACGGCCCTAGCGACATCACTCATGCATTGCTGGCAACGTACGCTTCGGGCACCCACACTTGGCGCCCGTCGCTCATCGTAACGAGGTATTGGCCTTGCCCAATATCCGCAAC
>JANORL010001325.1:0-19571 GCA_031415295.1 Polyangiaceae bacterium
GGGGTCCTCGCCTGGACGAGCTGCAGTGGTGCTGATGATGGGCCGACCGAGTTCACGCACGATGGCCTGAACGACGAGATTCGCCGGCACGCGAATGCCGACGGTCTTCTTGTTCATCTGCACCATCTTGGGTACGTCGCGCGTTGCTTGGAGGATGAAACAATACGGACCAGGCAGGAACCGACGAAGCACCCGATAGACAGAGTTTTCGACGACTGCGTACTTGGCGATGTCCGCGAGATCAGGACAAATGAACGCGAGGTTCTTGTCGCGTTGCATGCCCTTGATTTGGTAGAGGCTCTCGATCGCTTGCTTGTTCATCAAGTCGCAACCGAGGCCGTAGACGGTGTCGGTCGGGTACGCGATGACGCCGCCTTTTTCGAGAATTTCGACGACGCGTTTGATCTTCCGCGGTTCGGGATGATCAGGATTGATAGGGAACAGGACAGCCACGTTGTCCTAGTGGCGCCGAAAGTGCGCGGTGGAAGGGGTTGGGGGCGAAGCCCCAAATGCATAAACAGACGGTCTGTCGAACAGATCGATCGGACAGGCGAGAAGGCTCAATCTTTGAGCGCTTCGCTGCCGCCAATGATTTCCATGAGTTCTTTGGTAATCGCCGCCTGACGAGCTCGGTTGTATTGGAGCGTGAGGCTTTCGACCATTTCCTTGGCGTTTTTCGTGGCCGCATCCATCGCAGTCATACGAGAACCAAGCTCGCTGGCCATCGATTCATACAGCGCACGAAGCACCGAAATGTCCACGTACATAGGCACGAGCACTTCGAGCAACGCGGTCGGACTCGGCTCGAACGTGAACTCGACAGCTTCCAGCGTCGTCGCGCTTTTCTCGGGCTGCGCTTCACCTTGCGCCACAGGCAACAGACGTTCGCAAACGACTTGCTGCGTCATCGCGCTCTTGAACTCGTTGTAGACGAGGTAAATGCTGTCGACTTCGCCCTTGTTGAAGGGTTCGAGGATCTTGGCGCCAACACGTTCCGCCGTTTCGAGGTTCAGTTTGTCCCAGACGCCCGGCAAGAACTCGAGCCCCGGAGCACCTCGACGCATCATGTAGTCACGGCCTTTACGACCGATGACCATGATCCGAACTTCTTGCCCCTGCTCGGCACGCGACTTCCACTCACGCTCGGCGCGCTTGTTGATGTTCGTGTTGAACGCACCGCAAAGACCGCGATCGCTGGTGAGCACGACGAGCAGCACGCGTTTCTCGGCGCGTTCGACGAGCAACGGATGCAGCGACTGATCGAGAGCGCCTTCGGATACTTCGGGACCACCATCGGTCGACGCATGCGCCGCGCTGGTGATGCCGCGAAGAACTTCCTGCGTTTTGATCGCGTAGGGGCGCAGTTCAGTGATGCGTTGCTGGGCGCGGTTGAGACGCGCGCCAGCAACCATCTTCATGGCTTTCGTGATCTTCTGCGTCGAACGCACGCTCGTGATGCGCTTGCGAATGGCTTTGAGCGAAGGCACGGCTTACTTCGCTTTCTTGGCCTTTTTCGAGGCTTTTTGTGCAGGTTTGGCTTCGTCCGAGGACGCTGCTTCCTCGACGACAGTCTTGGACTTGCCACCAGGAACGAAGATCTTCTTGAACGCCTCGATGACCTTGTTCATCCGCTGTTTGAGGTCGTTGTCGAAATCCTTTTCGACAATGTCGGAGAGCACAGCCTTGTGTTTCGATTCGACAAACGCGAACAACTCTTGCTCGAACTGCGCGAGCGAGTCGACGGGCAGATCGTCCAAGTAGCCGTTGTCGTTGGTGCCCGCGTAAACGAGGAGAACCTGTTTCTCGACCGAAAGCGGCACGTACTGAAGTTGCTTCAGGATTTCGACAAGACGGACACCACGGTCGAGCTGCTTGCGCGTCCTTGCATCGAGGTCCGAGGCAAACTGCGCAAACGCGGCCATGGCGCGGTACTGCGCCAAGTCGAGCTTGAGGGTGCCAGCGACCTTCTTCATTCCCTTGATCTGCGCGTTACCGCCGACGCGGCTGACGGAAATACCGACGTTGATCGCGGGACGAACGCCTGAGAAAAACAGATCGGTGTCGAGGAAGATCTGTCCGTCCGTGATACTGATCACGTTTGTCGGGATGTACGCCGACACGTCACCAGCTTGCGTTTCGATGATGGGAAGCGCGGTGAGCGAACCACCGGACCAGACGTCCTTGATGATTTCGTAATCGCCACCTTGCTTCTGAAGTGTTTCGAGACTGTGTTTCGCGGCTTCTTTGCCGAGTTCGCCGATGTGGATCTTGCCGTCCACGCCGCGAAACGTTCGATCACCTGGAGGCGGCGCGGAGGTTCCTTTACGAACGACCCACATCACGTCAGCCATTTTTGCGGCACGTTCGAGCAACCGTGAATGCACGTAGAAGACGTCGCCGGGATACGCTTCGCGACCCGGGGGACGACGAAGGAGCAGCGAGAGTTGACGGTACGCAACGGCTTGCTTCGAGAGATCGTCGTAGATGCACAGCGCGTGACGACCGGTGTCCCGGAAAAACTCGGCCATCGTGACACCGCTATACGGCGCGATGTACTGGAGCGGAGCGGTCTCGCTGGCACCCGCAACGACGACGGTCGTGTACTCCATGGCGCCAAAACTCTCGAGTTTGTCCACGACCTGGCGAACGGTGCTGAGCTTCTGCCCGATGGCGATGTAGAAGCAAAAAACGCCTTTGCCTTTTTGGTTGATGATCGTGTCGAGGGCGACGGCCGTTTTGCCGGTTTGTCGGTCGCCAATGATGAGTTCGCGCTGTCCTCGACCAATCGGAATCATGGCGTCGATAGCCTTGATACCGGTCTGGAGCGGCTCTTTGACGCCTTGACGTTCGATGATGCCAGGCGCCTTGACCTCGACACGGCGACGTTCCTTGGTGTCGATGGGGCCTTTGCCATCAATGGGCATACCGAGCGCATTGACGACGCGACCCATGACGGCTTCGCCGACAGGCACGTCGAGAATGCGGCCCGTGCGTTTGACTGTGTCGCCTTCTTTGATGACGCTCGTGTCACCGAAAATCGCGCAGCCAACGTTGTCGGCTTCGAGGTTGAGCACGAGGCCGGCAAGTGTCTCGCCGTCCGTTCCGACAAACTCGACAAGTTCACCGGCCATCGCGCGGCTCAGCCCGTACACACGAGCAATACCGTCGCCGACGGTGAGCACCGTGCCGACCTCGGAAACGAGGGCGGCCTTATCGATGTTCTGGATCTGCTTCTTGATGATCTGGGAAATCTCTTCGGCTCTGAGCTGCATGGGGCGGTCCTCGATCCGGGGGCGGTAGTCGAAATAGTCGAAACCCGGGGGGGCTTAGGTACGAAGCAGTGAATCGCGGAAGCTTTCGAGGCGTGCCTTGACGCTTCCGTCGATTACTTGGTCGCCAATGCGGGTGACGATTCCCGCAATGAGCGACGGATCCTGCTTGTGAGAAACAACGACCTTCTTGCCGGTCGCGCTCTCGATTTCGGCGCGAAGTTTGGCGAGAAAACTTTCAGTGAGAGGCGTTGCGCTCGTGACTTCTGCGCGGAGAACTCCCGCATCTTCATCAACGAGCTTCTGGAGCTGACGAACCATTTCGGGCAACGCGGACAAACGCCGACGTTGCGCTAGAAGGCGCAGCGTCGACATGGATGTCGGCGACATGCTCATCTTCTGGCCGATCTCCATGAGCACGGCCTCACGTTGAGCTTCGCTGACGAGCGGGTTTCCCAAGACCGTCCGCAAGTCGTCGGATGTCTCGAAACTAGTCGAGAAATCCGCAAGATCACGGCTGATCACGGGCAAATTCTTTTGCTCTTTCCCGAGCTCGAACACGGCACGGGCATAACGCCGGGCAATCGCTTCGGTGCTCATTGTTTGCCTCCGAGCTGTGCGTTCACGGCACCATGAGCAATCGCCGAACGAAGCGACGCGAGGTATTCCTCGCTCATCCGATCGATGTCCGCTTGAGCAGTACGCTTGCGAATGATCTCTTCGGCCGCCGACGTCGCATCCGATACCGCTTGCTGCATCAGCGTTATGCGAGCAGCTCGCAATTCCTGCTCGACACGGAACTCTGCATCCCGACGCATACGCGCCCGACGCTCTTCCGCTTCCGCCACGATGTGCTTCTTCTCGACCTCCGCTTGCGCGGCGTATTCGATCTTCAGCACTTTCAATGTTTCGTGAATCTGGTCGAACTTACCTTCGAGGTCGTCCAAACGGCCTTGCGCTTCACGCTCGAGACGCGCGGCAGTCTCGATCTCGGACATGATGTCTTGCTTGCGCTTGACGAGAGCTTCGCTGATTGGTTTGCGTCCAAAGTGATAGACGATGTAACCAAGTACGGCGAGGTTCAGAATCGAGGCAAAAAGCGGCGATTGCTGGTTCTTCTCATCGCAAGGGTTGGTCGGGTTGTGGTAACGCCACAAGAGTTTGTCGACGAAGTTTGCCGACTGTGACTTCTCGTTGTTGACGCCGATCATGCCGTGCCACCAGTTGATCTGGTCGAAATGCGGCGCATCGTCGGGACCATGGCCGGGGCAATGCCCGCCAGCATGACCACCTGCGGCGTTATCATCATGCGCTGCCACATGAACTTGCGGCTGCGGACGCGCAACACCAGGCATCCCCGGTCGTCCCTGTTGGGCACCGTTAGGCATTCCACCCGGACGAACCTGATTGGGATCAAGGCGACGCACAGGCGGCGGTGTATCGAGCGGCGGATGGCCCGCGGGCAAACCCTGATTCGGGTTCGGCGCTTGAGCTTGCGCACTCGCCGCAAAAAGACCCATCGCCATCATCAAGATGGTGCCAGCGACAAACGAACGCCGTTGACGAGAAAACGAAAACTTCCCGTTCGAGGTCATCGGCTGACCTCCCTACCAAGCACGCGCGAGGCAATATCGGCGGCGTGCACCGGTTGCGTCTCGGACAAGTCCTTTTTCATCTGGTCGACTTCCGCAGTGATTCGCGCTTTGCCGGTTTCGAGAATTCGCGCCACGTCCGTTCGAGCTTCGGCCATGATCTTGGCTTCGATCTCCTTCGCCTCACGACGAAGTCGTTCGCGCTCGAGGTTCGCTTCGATGCGCACCTTGTCGAGTTCCGCTTCGTAGCGCTGCGAAAGGTCACCGGCTTTCGCGTCCATCGTGCGCGCTTTTTCACGCGCGCCCTGGGTGCGCCGTTCTCGTTCGGCAAACACCTTGAGGAGCGGATCGAAAAGCAGCGGGCGCAGAACGAGGATAAACGCAGTGAAGAGAATGAACTGCGCGATGAACGTCGCATCAAAATCGACGCTGATCGACGCGAAAAGTCTGGCTGCGAGAAGGTGGTTCACGGGATCCGACAGTCTCCAGAAGTGCCCTCGCCATAGGTCCGCTGAATGCAAAAGCCAAGGCTTGGATCGCTTTGGCTTGCTCTGAAGCGATACGAACGGCGTGAGAGGTGCGAGCTGCCCCTCTCGTGAGGCGCGGGCCCAACTAGCACAGGGACAGGAATACGGAAAGCGTCTTTGACGAAAGACACCTTCAATCAGGACGCAGCATGGATCAAGTCGAGACGAACACGCAACGAATGCGCGATTTCATGACGTCCAGTCCTCGCAACGGAGGTGAGGGTACGCCCGAAATGTGTCGACTCGGCGCGTGACGAGCGTGAAGTCGTGGGTGACCGCGATGGCCGCGATCATGACGTCGTCCGTGCTCGCTTCAGCCGCGACCGTACATCGAAATTTGGCGAAGGACTGCGAAGCGGCCATGTCGAACGGCGCAACCTTCACAGCAGCAACGAGACGAATCACGTCCTGCATGAGTCGGGTTTTTCCTGTACGTCGTGCCGCGATCAAAATCTGACTGACGGTAATCGCCGTCGTCCAACGATCCGATGTCGGAACCATCGAAAGACGTTTGACGAAAAGCGGCGCCGGAACCGTCCGCAATACTTCAGCCAACGAAGGTGTGTCGAAGAGGTAAGGCATGACTAGCCTCGACTCCAAAGACTGGTGCTCGCCATGTCGACGAAGAGCGAGTCGACGAACTCGTCGTGTCGACAAGTGCCGCAAAGGGCCAGCAAAGGATCAACGCCACCAAGCGCAGGATCCGGCGGTTCGATTCTATCGAGGTCCGAGATTGGGACAATCGCCGCAACGGCTTGCCCATCACGCGTGACGACGCAACGAGCTCGTGAACGCTCGGCTGCATCGACCGCATCGAGGCAATGTGCGGGTAAGTCCGCCAAAGGAATGCCGTACTTCTGCACCACGAAGATCATACGTAGCGGATCGAGTGGCAATCGTCACCCGTCGTCATGGAATGACTCAGCCGAAAAGCTCCGCGAGTAAACGCTCCAAATCCTTCAAAGCCGCATCCACTTCAACGTCGCGTGCTCGGAAAGGAAGAAGCGCCAGCTGAGCATCGAGCTTGCCGCCGTCTTTTTTCAAAGGCAGCTCGGCCTGCTCTGCGCGGATCGCGAACGCTGCATGCGGACTGCGAAACCAATCTTCGTCGAATCGTTCAACGAGTGAACGACGATCGGCAATCGCCAAAAGCGTGCCGAGAAGTCGCGTCGGGTCGTTGGGCCCGAGGTGCGGCAGGACAAACGCAAGGTCGGCAGGAAACGCTACGCCAAACGCGCGCGCCGTATGTTCCTCGAAGCGCTCACGCCGCACGCGCGGAGAAAGAAGTTCGATCCCCCGCAAGAGCACACGGAGTGCATCCATGCGCAACGTGATGATGAGCGCTCGCGCGATCTGACGCGCTTGATCCACCGCTCGATCACGACCGAGTCCAAGTGCACGCACACCGAAAATGGGATCGGTCGGCAAACTTCCAAACAGTGCAGCTCGTCGAGCCACGCGAAGGTCAAACGGCGATCGTATGAACACAAACGGAGCGGAACGTGAGACGTCCGTTTCGGCATACACCTTTCCAAAAAGCGCGAGTGCCCGGACAAACGAAACGGCTCCGAGCAACGGCGGCAGATCAATCGCTGGAAGAACGAGGCCATCGAGCAGACCGGTCGCAGCAAAAAGATCCGTAAACCAACGCAAAGACAAACGCGACGGCCACCCTTCACCGGCATCACGCGCAAGACCAAACGCGAGCACTTCATCCCAACGACGAAACTCGCGCGGGACAAACGGCTCGGTTACGTCGAGCACTCGCTCGGCCACGCGCATGAGCGACGTGGAAGGATCAAGCGGCACTTCGAGAGCGTCGACGTCGTCGACACCCAACTTGCGGATCGCTTCCGCACGACGTTCCGCCATGACAAACAAAGCATCTCGCACGTCTCCTGTACCGCGAGCGAATGCGTCGGCGTAAAACCGACGACGACCCGCTTCGCTATCAGTGAGCACGCGGTCGAATGCCGTTCGTGGGGACAAAAACGCAGCTTCGTGATCCGTGACTGCAATCACCGGTGTGTGTAACGCATCAGCAACGAGCACCCGCTGGCGCCAACAGACGCGCTCGAGCACCAACGCGTACACCCAGGCTCTCGACGCACCGAGGATCGGATCCTTCGCGCGCTCTCCAAGTTCGATCCACATCGATCGCGTCGTGACCGCTCGGTGTACTTCGAGAACGTTGTGACGACTTGCGTCGGGGTCTTTGCGCAACGCTCGAACAGCAACGCGCCACTGTCCTGCGGCTTTAGCAATTCGCTGATCGATTTCGTGCGGTGCAAGATCCATGGGCATCACCCGTGCATGGTCGGTCCGATTCCAAGACGTCGAACAAGTTCGCCTTCAGCGCGCGCCATGCCTTCGAGACGCTGCCGAACAACGCTTTGATCGCCCTTCACGGATTCGGCAAGGTCCACGAACGTCCGATAGTGCCTCGCTTCCGAGGCAAACAGGTCCTCGTAAAAAGCGAGCAGCACAGGTTCTTCTTGACGAACTCGAAGCGCGTCGGTGACGAGCTTGAAACGCTCACAAGATCGCGCTTCGATAATGGCAGCGACGAGCAAACGATCGACGAGTGGATCTTCGGGCGCGCCGTAACGACCAACGCGCGTGAGTTTACGTAACTCGGCGGCATAGACATCGGTCTCGGGCTTGCCCAGCGTGAGACCTCGTCGCGTGAGTTCGTCGAGCACCGCGCGAAAGTGCCGCAGCTCCTCTTCGGCGAGCAACGCAAGTTCACGCGCCACGTTGCCGTATTCAGGGAAGCGAGCGGCGAGCGACAACGCGTTGGATGCCGCTTTCATTTCGCAATGAGCGTGGTCCTGCAAAAGCAGCGGCAGATTCGACAGGGCAATATCCGCCCAGCGTGGATCGGTGGGTTGAGTCAGGCAGAGCACGGCGAGCGAAGGTATGGCACGGGTCGCGACGGAGGGGCAGCCAAGCGAAGGGACGACTTACAGAGCGTTGTTCGAGCGACCATTGAGAAGAGAGCTCGACTCGAGGTGATACGTCAGGCTGATCCCGATCATGGTGGAGTTGATTGTGCTGGACAACGTGCGACGCACGGCAAATTCGGCACTCAACTCGGTGCTTACATAACCAAGCCCTCCCGAGACGGAGTGCACGCCAGCCCCTTGGTCGTATCGATACCCAAGTCGCAAGGGGTACTTGTTGGCGACGAGGTATTCGCCACCGGCCATGACCCGAGCGGTGGTGGTGGGCCACGAATCGAAGTCGGCAACGCCATCAACTTCGATCGAAAAGTCTTTGGTCCCGACCCCAAGACCTCCTCCAACGGTCGTTGGAAGCAGGGAGTGACCAGGGTGCGTCAGGTTTTGACCGACAACGCCAATGTTGAAGAACTCTCCGAGACGCACGGTGGCCCCCGCATCGAACGTAAAAGTGTCGACGAAGGCTTCACGGTTTCCTGCGGTGTCGACGAGTCCCCCGGAAACGGGGCTGTACTTTTTAGGGGTGGCGTTATCGAGGATGCCGAAGCCGTCCTGGATCATGCGCAGGTAACGAAAACTGGCGCCCAAGTAAAAGCGATCCCCAAAGGGGTACGCCACCGCGGATCGAAAATCGGTGTAGAGGCGATTGATACCGTCGGGATCAATGAGGCCACCCGTAAAGGATGCGCCGCCTGAAACACGCGTCGACGACGTGATGGAGTCGACGGCGGTGGCAGTCCCCAAGGCTCGAGTTGCTTCGGGCGTAAACTGTCCACTCGCTTCGATGTGATACAGGCGCGTGAGGGGCATGTTGGCGGGGTTTAGGAAAATGGCCGTCGTTCCATTGCCGAGCGCTCGCAAAGCACCCCCCATGGCCAAGCTCCGAGCCGTTTCATTCTCTCCGTAGGCATAAGCGAGTGGTGGAGGGAGCTTGATGTCTTCAGCCCACGCGCTCTTGATGGAAGATCCAGCCGTCAGCGCGACGAAGATCGTAAAAGCGCCCGCCGTGCTCGAGATCCGCATGATCGGGGGCATAGCCACAAATCGCAGCGAAGGGCAACTTCTTGTGAAAAACCACAAGGAACGTTTTCGACCCAAAACATCGACCCCTCGAAGTCCCGGAAAGAATGACAAATATTCCCCCTTGACGAAGTCGTAATGTCGTTCGGGACGCTGATCGATGCCGTTCAGGCGAGATCCACCTTGGAAAGCACGAGACTTGACTGGGTCATCACGCCGTCACGGGATCGTCAACCAACGCGAACATGGTTATGCAGCGAGT
Organism: Polyangiaceae bacterium; assembly: GCA_031415295.1. Classification (GTDB taxonomy): domain Bacteria; phylum Myxococcota_A; class Polyangia; order Polyangiales; family Polyangiaceae; genus Polyangium. The sequence goes on from JANORL010001325.1 coordinate 9,631, forward strand.
TGATCCATGAAAAACCATTGCGATTTCCGCCGTTTATCGAGATCCACGCAGTTCGAGATGGACGCCCGCCCCAACCCGGTGCTACCTCCGTTCCGTCTTTGCCGTCGCCCCCTGCAATGCCTGTCGGGCCTCGGGATCTTTGCCGATAACTTGTGCGCAAAATCACCGGAAATAGACCAAGGGCCGGCATCTCATCGAAGCCTTACGTAACGAGGCACTAGGATAGATTCGGATAGATTCGGTTGATGGGCTCGAAGCGCGATCCAACGAGGTCGTGTCGGCGCCAGATCCAGGTTGAGAGCATGCCTGGAATCAAGGCAGTCATAACGCGAGTCTCTGTCGAACAACCAGACATTATCCGTGACCTCGGGAAAACACAGCGTGTCTGTGGATAAGCTGTGGATAATTCGAGCAACGATCAAAGTAGGAGGAATTTCTTTTTGGAATCAACGAGATAGCGAACCGATGGACCGGTAGAGGGTGTGGATAAACTGGGGCTTGGAGCGAGGGACGCTGAAGGCGACCCGCAACTCCAAATGTTCAAACAGGGGCTTGTCCCTGTTGTTTTCCACGATGGATGGTTTCGCAGTGGATTTTTGGCAGCAATGACGATGGCGATTGACGACGCACGAGAGATTTTCGACCGAGCCGTCGAATATACGCGGGGACTTTCCCCTGCGACATTCGGTCAGTGGTTTGGCGGAGTGCAATACGACGATCTAACCGACGGCGTCCTTTCGCTACGGGTGCAAAACGAATTTGTCCTCGAGTGGGTAAAAGCGAACTTCTTGCCCACGATCATTGACAAGATCCGAGAATCGACAGGCTGGAGCGTTCAAGTCTGCTGGACCATCGACCAACATCTCACGCGCCCCATTACCAACGTTCCGCCCTCGCAACCCGTGCGTCCTCGGGCCATTGCCGTACGTCCTTCGTCAACGCCTCCCGTTTGCACCGACGTGGCTCCACGTGCTCCTATCGCCGTGACCAACGTTCCACGCAAGGCCTTGTTTCCTGATGATTTGAACACCAAACATACGTTTGGGACGTTCGTCGTCGGTCCTTCCAATCAGCTCGCTCATGCCGCAGCTGTAGCCGCCGCTGGCGGAGCTGGTCGTCGTTACAATCCACTTTTTATCTGTGGCGGAACAGGCCTTGGCAAGACGCACCTCGTGCACGCGATCGCGCATCGCGTTCTCGATGAACGTCCAAGTGCCCGCATCATTTATGTATCGGCCGAGCGGTTCACGAACGACTTCATCAGCGCGATCCAGCATCATCGAATGGACGACTTCCGCACTCGATACCGAGTCAATTGCGACGTGCTGCTCGTTGACGACATCCAATTCTTGGCTGGCCGTGAGCAGACGCAGGAAGAGTTTTTTCACACGTTTAATGCGCTGCATGGACTCGATCGACAGATCGTGGTCACCAGCGACAAGTACCCGCAGAACCTCGAACGGATGGAAGAACGACTCGTTTCCCGCTTTTCTTGGGGACTCGTTGCCGACATTCAAGCGCCGGAGTTCGAGACGCGGGTCGCAATCGTTCGTAACAAGGCCGCGCTCGAAGGAATCGATTTACCCGACGATGTGGCGTTGTTTCTCGCGCAAGTCATTCGATCGAACGTCCGAGAACTCGAAGGCACGCTGATTCGCCTGGCTGCAAAGTCGTCACTTACCAACCGACCCGTGGATCTCGCGTTCGCGCGCGCCGAGATCACCGCCGCAGTCCCTCGTGCTCAAACCATGAGCGTCGAAGACATTCAACGCGCCGTTTGCCACCATTTTCACCTGCGATCGATCGATTTGACGTCAAAGGATCGCCACAAGAGCATCGCGTTCGCTCGGCATGTCGCGATGTATTTGTGCAAGCAGCGCCTGAAGGTTTCGTTTCCCGAGATCGGTCGCGCATTCGGAAACCGCGATCACACGACCGTCATGAGCGCCGTTCGCAAGATCGAAGCACAACGCGACACCGATCCCCATGTGCGCGCCCATATCGAAGCTCTCGAACGAAAACTCGCAGGCGACGGCGCATAACGACTCGTCCACCGTTCATTACGCAGACAAACGATTTTCGTTTCAATGCAAACGACTTTGCTCGTCTGCGCGATGCATCGCGATCCAAAGCTTTGGCGATTACGACTTGGCGCCGCTGTACAGCGTTTCGGTTATGACGAAAACGATGGTTTCGAGGTTGCTATAAGCCTCGCGAATCGTCGCCGTATCGGATCCCGCGTCGACCAGCTTGCGCAAGTGCACGGCCGCTTCACGAGCACCGGCGCGTAACGTTTCATCGATCATTTCGCCGTACCCCTCGATCGATTGGTCCGTCGCGAAGAGCAGCGTATCGACCATGTTGCGCAATTCCGCCGCGTCTCGCCGCTTGACGTCGTCGTTCTTGAACCGATCAGCCTCCTGCACCAGACGATCGACATCATCCGACGACAAACCACTCGTCGGCTTGATGATCACCTTCTCCATACGCTTGGTGCCGAGATCCGTCGCTTCAACGTTCAAGAGCCCGTTCTCGTCGATGTTGAAGACCACTTCGATTTCGGGAATGCCTGCCGGCGCAGGCGGGATTCCGGTGAGGTCGAACCGCGCCAAACTTTGGCAATCTGCGGCCATTTCTCGTTCGCCTTGCAATACGTGAATAGGCACCGACGCCTGATGATCGATGCTCGTCGTAAACAGCTCGCTCTTCGACGTGGGGATCGTCGTGTTGCGCAAAATGAGCTTCGTCATGATGCCGCCACCCGTTTGCACACCAAGCGACAAGGGCGTGACGTCGAGCAAGAGGATGTCTTGACCTTGACCTGCAAGCGCAGCGGCTTGAAGCGCTGCACCCACGGCCACGACTTCATCCGGATTGACCCCTTTGTGCGGATCGCGTCCAAACAGTCTTTTCACCGCCTCCTGCACCGCCGGCATACGCGTCATGCCTCCCACAAGCACCACGGTGCTGACGCCTTGCGCTTTGATCCCCGCGTCACGAAGAACGTCCTCACAAACACCCGTCGTCCGCGCGATGAGATCCTGGGTCAGTGCTTCGAGTTCACTTCGTTCGATCGCGCGTTCGAGGTGCAACGGACCGCCCTTCGAACCGACGGCGACAAACGGCAAATTGATCTGGGTTTCGAGTGACGAACTCAGTTCGTGTTTGGCCTTTTCCGCAGCTTCCTTGAGACGCTGCATGGCCATCCGATCCTTGCGCAGATCCACACCGTGCTCGAGTTGAAACTCCCCGACGAGCATGTCGATGATGCGTTGATCGAAATCTTCTCCGCCCAAGTGCGTGTCGCCCCCCGTCGCTTTGACGTTGAACACGCCGCCGCTGATGTCGAGGATCGAGATGTCGAAGGTGCCGCCACCCAAGTCATACACGGCGATGGTTTCGTCTGTTTGTCTATCCAGACCATAGGCAAGAGCTGCGGCAGTTGGTTCATTGATGATGCGTCGCACGTCGAGGCCCGCGATACGTCCGGCATCCTTCGTTGCTTGACGTTGTGCATCGTCGAAATAAGCGGGCACCGTGACGACCGCTTCGGTCACGGTTTCACCGAGATACCGCTCGGCGATTTCTTTCATCTGCGCGAGAATCATCGCGGAGATTTCGGGCGGCGAATGCGCTTTGCCACGCAACTCGACCCACGCGTCGCCGTTGTCCGATGCCGTGATCGAAAACGGCACGAACGACGCCATGCGTTCGACATCGGGTGAAGCGTGTTTGCGACCCATGAGTCGCTTGACCGCGTACACCGTAGCTTGGGGGTTTGTCACGGCTTGACGACGAGCAACTTGCCCAACCATACGCTCGCCGCTTGCAGCAAATCCGACGACGGACGGTGTCGTTCGCGCGCCTTCGGCGTTGGGAATGACTTTCACTTCGGCGGCGGAAGAAGCCCCCACGCCATCGACGACGGCGACACACGAATTGGTCGTGCCGAGGTCGATACCGACGATCTTACCCATATTAGGTCAGACCATATATCAAACCCGCGCGACAAAACGGATACCGCTCGTGCCGACTGAACACTCGGACGAACGGATCGGCTGGACAATGAAGACGTTAGTTCGCGGCGGATGTGCCTGCGGGAGACCCCTTCGAGACGACAACCATCGCGGCACGAACGAGATGCTCGCCCATGCGGTAGCCCGGTTGAACGTCGAAAAGGACAACGCCGGCAGGATGTTCGGCCGATTCCATGTGCTGGATGGCTTCATGCAGCGACGGGTCGAAAGGCTGCCCCACGGCGTTGATGCGCTGGATGCCCATCTTTTCCAACGTGTCGACGAACTGCTTCAGCACGATCCGCAAACCGTCGGCCACAGACTTGGATTCGTTGGTGCTCTCGGCATGGATGATGGCGCGTTCGAAATTGTCGAACACGGGTAAGAGGTCTTTGACGGTCGATTCCCGGCTGCGTTTTTGCGCATCATCGACTTCACGACGCGTCCGCTTGCGGAAGTTGTCGAAATCGGCCGCTGTACGCAGCATTTGATCGCGCAGCTTGGCGACTTCGGCGAGAGCATTGGCATATCGCTCTTCAGTCGTCGGCTCGGCGGTCAGGGCTTCGGCGGGAGCTGTGGCATCGTTGGCCACGGCTTCGCCATTGGGGGCAGAATTCTGGGTCGTATCAGGCTCGGACATCGCCGGCGCACTATAACCTTCCAAAATCACCTGGCAACGGCTCGACCCCTCGAAGATTGCAGGAAGGCAAAGACAAGGGCGGATGTTTGCGCCGCGCGAATGACCGGCGTAGATCCGCCCGCATGCACACTGCACCCGCCTATGGAGCTGAAAGCGCCATTGCCGAGCTGCTCGAGCGCGAGGATCTCGAAAAACTCGGCGAAACTCGCCTCGTTGGGAACTACCGACAAGCACCGTTCGTCCTCGAACGCGGACGAGCCTCCGAAGTGTGGGACACCGAAGGGCGACGCTACCTGGACTTTTGTGCGGGCGTTGCCGTGTGCTCGTTGGGACACGCGCATCCGCGACTGGTTACGGCCATCGCGAATCAAGCCGCGCGGCTGATGCATGTGTCGAACTACTTTTTCAACGCAGAAAACATTCGTCTCGCCGATGAGCTTTGCCGACGCTCAGGCATGGATCGCGCCTTTTTCTGCAACTCGGGCGCCGAAGCCAACGAAGCCATGATGAAGCTCGCTCGACGCTGGTTCTATACGAAAAACCAACCCGAACGTTACCGCATCATCGCGTTCGACAATGCCTTTCACGGACGAACCATGGGAGCTGTCGCGCTCACGGGTACGCCCAAATATCGCGAAGGTTTCGGTCCGCCACTCGAAGGCGTCACGCATGTTCCTTACGGAGACATCGACGCAGTTCGAGCGGCGATGGGTCCGGATGTCGCGGCGATTTTCGTCGAACCGGTCCAAGGCGAAGGAGGCGTCATCCCCGCTCCTCCCAATTTCTTGCCATCACTACGAGCGCTTTGTGACGAGCACGGTGCGCTCTTGTGCCTCGATGAAGTCCAAACGGGCATGGGTCGCACAGGTAAATTCCTCGGCTCCGAACACGATGGCGTAAAGGGCGATCTCATCGCACTCGCGAAAGGACTCGGTGGAGGTTTTCCCATCGGCGCATTGCTCGTGCGCGAAGAGCTGCAAGGCGCGCTGTCGCCAGGAACGCACGGCTCGACGTTTGGAGGCAACGCGCTCGCATCGGTTGCTGCTCGAACGGTGTTGGCGGTTCTCGACGAGGAAAAACTCATCGATGGCGCGGCATCGAAAGGTCAGCGGTTGGCCGATGGTTTGTCAGCGATTGCAGCGAAGTACCCGACGGTATGTGCGGGACAACGAGGTCGCGGTTTGCTCCAAGGTTTGCGTTTGACCCCAGGCGTCGACGGTCGCACGGTGCTCGCCAAAGTTCGCGCACGAGGATTGCTCTTGACGGTTGCCGGGACAAACACGCTACGATTTACCCCTCCACTCGTCGTGCAAGATCACGAGATCGATGAAGCACTCGCCATGACCGATGCAGCGATTGCCGAGGTGGCGTCGTGAAAAAGCGCGACTTCTCTTGTCTTGAAGATCTGGGCGACGGCGGCGTTCTTTCCATCCTCGAACGGTCGGCATTTTTTGCACGCGTTCGAGGCACATCGGATCACCCGAAGCCCCTTGCCGGGCACGCGACTGCGTTGCTCTTCGACAAACCATCGACACGTACGCGGTTGTCTCTCGAGGTCGCGACGTACGAGCTTGGAGGGCATCCGATCATCGTGACGCCCGACTCGTCGCAGATGGGTCGTGGTGAACCGACGGAAGACACGGCGCGCGTGCTTGGCCGCATGGTCTCCGCAGTGACGTACCGGACAAACACAACGGCGCGGTTTGTCGCGATGGCGAATGCGTGTGTGGTGCCCGTTCTCAACGCGCTCACCGACGATGCGCATCCGATGCAAGTGCTTGCAGATTTGATGACGGTGCAAGCAGTACGCGGAACGCTTTCGGGCCTGCGAGTGGCTTGGGTGGGCGATGCGAGCAACGTGGCGCGATCGTGGATCGAAGCCACTGGTTTGCTCGGACTCGACATGGTGCTCGCGACGCCTCCTGCATTTGCTCCGCCTCCGGACGAAGTTGCGACGGCGATTCGTCGTGGCGGCAAGGTCACCGTGACCGACGATCCGTTTCTCGCAGCTCGAGGCGCGGATGTTGTGGCAACCGACGTGTGGATCAGCATGGGTCAAGAGAAGGAACGCGCAGCGCGACTCGCAGCGCTCACGCCGTACAAAGTGGATGCGAATCTCTTGTCGCTCGCGTCTCCTGACGTGGTCGTGTTGCATTGTTTGCCCGCACATCGCGGTGAAGAGATCGAAGCGGATGTCTTGGAAGGACCACGCAGTTTCGTTTGGGAAGCGGTCGAAGCCCGTTTGCATACGAGCAAAGCACTTCTCGAATGGGCATCGCTGGGTTCTGGATTTGGCCACGCCCCTTCCCTCCTGACGGCTCCACGCAAGCCGGTGCGTTGAGGCATCACTGTTGCGCCCCGCTGGACCTGTTGCCGATCCCGTTCCTTGCTCTGGATGCAGCAAGCTGCTCGATCCACTGCGTGCTGGGCACGTCGCGATCTTCGACAACAAGTTCCATTTCTTTTGTGATCGAAGGGTTTGTCGTTCGACGTTCCTGGGTGAACGCCCGGGCGATGCGACGGAACAACGATCGCCAACGCCGCTCGGCGTGTTTGCCCCTCGCAGTACAGCATCGACCGAACCGAGCATCCTCCGTGTTGGTCTCGACGCACCCATCGTCCCGTTTCACGAACCCGCGTCTCTCGAGTCGACGCTTCCGCAAGCTCCATCGCTCGATGATGATCGCACGTTGGTCGAACCCATTGGTCGACCGATCCTGACGGACGAACCCGCCAAACTCGACACGCCAGATCATCAAGACATCGGTGCGTTGTTGCTGGTCATCGCCACCATCGCCGGCATCCTCGCCGTCGTGCTGGGATTGGCGGGACACACGCTTCTCGTCATCGGTGCGCGCATCGTGCTCGCTGGCGTAGGCGCAGGGATGCTCGTTGGACGAGCCGCAACGACACCGCGCGAGCCATCGGATCCCCATCCAGCGCCGCTGTTGGCAACATCGATCGCCTCGCTCATCGTTGCCGTATGGAGCGCGTTTCAACCTGATCGCGCACTCGCTTCGGAAGCTGCATCGCTCGCAGGCATCATCATCACGACGACGTCGATCGGCGCGTGGATCCTCGAGAGCGCACGCCGCGAGAGCGCGGCTGAACGTGCCTACGTCGCGATGTCGTTGGCGCTTCCCGGCAGACGCGCGCCCGACGACAACACTGCTACCGAGATCAAGCAACGCGTCTTCGACATTCGTCCGGGCGAACAGATTCTCGTCGAGCGTGGTGAAATGGTCCCCGTGGACGTCATCGTCACGGCTGGCGACATCGACGTGTATCCGTGGCTCGGTGCGACCACGTCCGTGCGCAAGCGCCCCGGTGATCCAGTCGTTGCAGGTGCAACGGTCGTCCGCGGTCGTCTTCGTGGAAGGTGTACGTTTGTCGGGAACGACCGCGCGTTTGCCCGCGTGCTACTCGACCCACGCCGCCGCGCCGATGCCCTCGCACCCATCGCCCGCGCATCACGCGCAATCGCGGAACGTTGGGCGCTCGTCGCCGCAGCCATCGGAGCGCTGTCCGCGTTCATCGCCGGAGGACGTAGAGCGATCGAAATTGCGATGACCGCCATCGGCGTGCACGGCGCATTCGCTTGCGTCGTGTTGGCCTGCATCGCGAGCTTGCACGTCGTACGCGGCATCTTGCTCGCGCAACGTCGCGGCATCTCTTACAAGAGCGAAGGCGCATGGGATCGCGCGGCCAACGTCAACGTCGCCGTTTTTTGCGCTCGTGGAACGTTGCTCCTCGGTGAACCCGAACTCGCCGAACTCGAAGCAATCGGCGGCAAACATACACCCCTCGACGTGTTGTCGTTGGCCTCTGGCGCAGAACGTGGCGAAGAGCATCCCATCGCGAGGGCCATCGTTCGATCGGCCATGACCAGGTCTGTCCGGCCAGATGGCGTGCGCAACGCGCATCATGTGCCGGGGTTGGGCGTGACTGCCGTGGCTTCATCGGGCGAAGACTTGTGTGTCGGTAGCCGTGCGCTTTTGCTCGCCAACCGCATCTCGATCGCTGCTGCAGAACAACGCATTTCCGAACTCGAAGCCCTCGGACGAACCGTTGTGCTCGTCGCCGTCGGCACACGTCTCGTCGGCATGCTCGGTCTTCAAGATGGCTTTCGACCTGGTGCACGCGCTGCCGTGCAACATCTCATCGATGCGCAAATCGAACCCGTGATCATGTCGGGCGACGCGCGCGAAACGTGTGAAGCCATCGCTCGTTCGCTCGACGTCGATCACATTCGTCCCGAGGTTCTTCCTGCCGATCGCGCTGCCGAAGTTCGTCGCCTCGTCGACGCCGGCATGTCCGTCGCAGTTCTTGGTCACACAAGCACCGACGAATCCGCACTCGGCGCAGCTGAAGTTGCCGTCGCTCTCGATGCGGCAGGATCTGCATCAGGCGACCTCTCCATCGCCCTCGCATCGGACGACGTGCGCGATGCCTCGCTCGCGTTGGCACTCGCGCATCGATCACGCATCGATGCCCGCTTGGGTTTGGCCATCGCCGCAGTGCCCGCACTCATTGGTGCAATGGCCGTCGCGTTTGGCTTGTTGCCACCTGCCTACGCCCCGCTCGCCTCATTACTCGGAAGTACGATGGCGGTTTTGCACGTTCGCGCTATTCATCGCACGCGAGAGTCGCCTGCTTCACGCGTCAATCCACTCGGTGGCGAACACGCCGCCCCTTGACGCCGGCAAACTCCATCGAGATAACTGACATACGATAAGGTCAGGTGGCGCCATGGGCACGAGCGGGAGGAACGTCGCCGCGACGGATGACAAGGTAGCCATCGATCGGCTGCGAGCGCGGCTGCAAAGCTACATGTTGAAGAAAGGGCTGCGCTCGACGGCGCAACGACGCCTGATCGTCGACACGTTTTTCGAGATCGCTGCACACACGACGATCGAAGATCTGCTGAGCGAAGTTCGTTCGCGCGACAAAGGCATCGGTTACGCGACCGTGTACCGCACGTTGAAGCTACTCGCTGAATGTGGCGTCGCTTCAGAACGCCGATTCGGAGATGGTTTGAGTCGGTACGAATTGGCAGACGATGCTTCCGCCCATCACGATCATCTCATCTGCGTCTCGTGCGGAACGATCATCGAGTTCGAGGAGCCGCGCATCGAATCGCTGCAAGACGAGATCGCCCTGAGATACGGCTTCCACGTCACGTCGCACAAACACGAGATGTACGGCACGTGTGCGACGTGTTCGGCAACGGGTACGTCCTGACGAACTGTTTGTCTTAGAGGATGTTCATCAGGCTGCTGCGCGTT
>JANORL010001326.1:0-5983 GCA_031415295.1 Polyangiaceae bacterium
GCACAATGGCCTGGAATCCGAAGCCAATAACTCGGCGGCAGATGACTCGCTTGGTCAACAAGCCGAAACACTGCGCCAAACGCTTTATCCCAATGGCATTGCAGGTGTCACGCGCCTCAATTACATCGACGAACTCGCCGAAGTCGAACGGATTCTCCATACAGTCAAAAGTCCTGAATGAGCGCCCGTCATTTCCACCCTTGGTCTGTCGCGCCGAGTCGCGCGTATCGAAACGCTCGAACCGCAATATCGCAGCGCCGTAGCGGATCCCGCCAATACGCTCGCGTTTAACGAAGTGAAAGCTGCACGTACGCGTGGGCAAAGCCTCATGCTTCAGGCCGTGGCCATCATTCTCGGAAAGTATCCTTCCGACAATGACGCGGACCTTGCCGCCCGCGGCAAGTTATTGGCTCCCATCTTCCGTCAGAACGATGCCATCCGCGACTACCTCCGAGCACGCCGCCCCGTCGTGGATATCAACCCCGACACAGGAGAACCCGAAGCCACATCCGACGGCGCTGCACCTCCGGAAGTGACGCCTTAGAGGGTGTTTATCAGGCGTTGCGAGCGTTGTGATGCTAGGGAGGACGACGGAAGCGTACATTGTACGCTGAGTAAGTCCGACCGACGCATCGCAACGCGCAGCAGCCTGATAAACACCCTCTTAATAACTCGTCGCACTGGGTTGCACCTCGATCGAGGTGTCCCGAGGTGTCGACAACCTTCACCCCACCCCGCCACCGGATATCCTGACATCTTGAATCATGCCGTCCGACCATGCGCTCGGATTACCGTGGGTTACCTCGATGCAAACACGAGCACGGCGCGAGATGACCTGCGGTCACGCTTTGCCACACTGAACCACCTTCACGAGTAATATAGACCGCACATTTGGTGGAGGTCGCACGAGAAGCGGCGACATGATCGGACGTCTCGAGTGGGGATCAGGTGCCAAGCGGGCAGGGGGTGGGACTCTTGCATTGGGGGTCAAACGTCGTGAAGGGAGTCATGGCCTCTGCTTGCATCGAGGTCGGACCTGGGATCGGGTGTCTGTAAGGCATGCTGTGCCAGGTCCGACCATGGCCATAGGTGCCCTTGGGACGTGTCGCGTGGTGAGCGAGTTGCAAATGGGGTGTGGTTGGGACAGTTGCTGGGTGGTAACCACCGGATCGCGGGGATCTCTCAATTCCGACGAGCCGGCCTCACGAAACGGTAGTCGATGCCGAGCGTCGCGAAGTACCGCTCGGCGAGCACAAGCTTGCGGCCCTCGTTGAGGAACCGGAGCTTGTTGAGGTCATCGCTGGAAGGTTACGCTCAGACGAAAGAGCGTCGGCTTGCCACGCACCGCGGTCATGAGGCGCCCCAGGGCGAACCAATGCTCCTGCGGCAGGAGTCCTTGCGCGAGGGCGACGAAACGGCATAAATGCGCTTCCAAAGCGAGAAGGTCGTAATAACTAGCGTCGCGTCGATGCTCGCTGACATTGTGACCAATTGCCAGGAGGTGGCGGGAGTTATCGTAAAGAAAGTCATATTCGAAGACCGATAGGTCCTCGCAATGCTGCATCAATGCTTTGAGGGCCAGGCTCGGTTACTGAATGTCAGCGCGCCTCATTCGCCTGCTGTGCCTGTTGCTCCCGTTTCCATTTCGATACCTTGTTCTCCGTCAATTCGAATAACGCGAGAATGGATTCGCCCAGGGTGGGACGAACAGGGACTTCGACCTCGTAACCTTCGGCGACGTTTTGCACGACTTCGCGCCAGCGCTCGTCGACGGGTATGCCCGCGTTTTGGGAAAACACGGCGAGCCAACGCATCGAATTACACACGCCGTCCGTGTAGCTAAGATCTTGGTAGCGAAGTGCTTCCTCAAAAGTGGCAACGGCTTCGGCGTGTCTACCCATATCATCCAATACCCGAGCTTTGGCGATGCCAGCGGCATAACGATACCAGTCATCCTCGAACCCCAATTGCTCCAGCTTTTCACAAGCTTGCAAGGCTTCCTCGTATCGTTCTGCTTGCCACAAAGTGAGTTCGCGGTGCGAGGCAATGCTTCGTGCCATCCAGCCGTCGTGGTCACGATGGCCATTGGCTTTTTCGAATTCATCGAGCCAAGCCAGGATTTCGTCCCAACGCTCTTCTTCGACCAGTGGAAACATGTCCACGGTTCCCCATTCAAGTGCGTCTTGGATCTCGAGTCGATCGAAACAAAGTCCGCACACATGCACGGTCCATTTGCCATTGCGACCGGCGTAGGTCGCGGTCGCGGGACGTTGCTTGCAACGCGGACACGCTAAAGATTCGTTATGCTCTGATTCCATACGGGTCTCCGTCTCGCGTTGGTTTGGACATCAATTCGTTATCGGGCACATGTTATATGGCCAAAATCCTTCGTTTTTGCAGCGCCAATTGCATACTTTGCAGTCCTTCTCTACACCGTATTCATGGCCTGGTGGCAGCCACTTGTCTGAGATACATGCGACTAACAGTGCTTGACACATGTTTTCGAGCTTCTGCGTTCGTCTCACCGCTGCTATCGCCTCCTCCGTCGCCACCGCCGCAACATACACCACCAGCGTCACGCCCGCCGCCATCAAGATGACCGGACCCACCGCGACCGCCCCTGCAAGTACTTGCGCGATCCCTAGCGGTCCCCGCGAATCCCGCATTGACTCGCCACCCGACATCGGCTCGGACGAACGCATCGGAATAACCGACGACGGTATTGACAACGTCGTCAACGCCTTCATCAAACACGACTCCAACCCCTCGTGATGCAACGTCGAACTGCGCAGCGTGACCTCCTGCACATCTCCGCCACCCGCGGGCACCTTCGCCTCGACCTTCATCACGTGCGAAAACGTCCGCAACTCATTTGCATGCTCCTTCATGCACACACGCATCGGCTCCGCCACCGACTCCGGGAACGACCAATCGCTCGCCGCCGCGACGCCACCTGATGCATGCTGCACCATCGTGTATTCCTCCCCCGTTGCACCTCCACAACCAGCCAGCCCAAGCCCCGACCCCATAGCCACCACCGCCAAACCCGCAAATATCTTCTGTGCCTGCATGATGTTCGTCCTTCGCCCTCGGCCCAATTCTACCCCATGCCCAGCCCGCACGATGGTACGCGAGATTGTTGCGCTAAGGCAAGTTTCTTAATACTACTGCGGGCAATCGCCGCCGCAGACCCATGGGTTTTCATGGCTGCGACAACAGCCGTTGCACTTTTTTGACGATCGGCGATTTGTTTGGAAGGCATGTCGGCACTGCATGCAACTGCATACCCGCCTTCTTCATGCGGTGATATCTGAATTGTCGAGGTGCAGGACCTCGATGAACCGCGCGAGGTGCGTGGTGCTCTCGTCGTCCGGTGTAAGGAGGATGGGTTTGAACTTCGGGTCTTTACTCACCGGCGACAAACGAGCCCCGTTGACCGTACGCTCCCACCGCTTGAACGTAAATTCGCCGAGGTGCGGATCGTACGGGTCCGCGCGGCGTACCAGCAGGTACTCGCCGGGCGCGGGTGCCGGTGCGCCTGCCGCTCCAACGTGCTGCCACAGGCACCACGCGCCGTCCGGCGCCACGCGATTCATCGAGTTGCCGACGACCTTCGCGACGAAGAGCCCTGGGCGCTTCGCCTTCCTCGACTCGTGCCCGAGAGGTCATAAGGCTTGCCCGTCTGCTCGCTGGCGAGGCCGAGCAGTGAGACGAGGCCGTCTTGGAGCTGCTTTGCGGCCTTCTCGGTGAAGGTGCTGAGGAAGATCGACTCGGGCGCGACGCCATGAAAGACGATCATGTTGACGACGCGCCAGAGCAGGACGCGGGTCTTGCCCGAGCCCGGACCGGCGACGAGAAAGAGGGGGCCGTCGAGGTGCTCGATGGCCTGACGCTGGCTGTCGTTCGGCGAGAAACCCACACGGGCGAAGAGGGACTCGATCATGTGTGCCACGAACGAACACGTATCACTTCCAAATCTGGAACGTAAAATTTGTGGCTAAAACGATTCCCCACTTCCCCTATACATGCCCAGAAAATAGCTCCGAATCGTGGTTCGGCTGGATGAACTGCGCGCCTATTTGGTGAGATGATGTGCTTCCACCAAGCGTTGCCTTGCAAACGGGTTGACGCGTTGCCGCGCCTACTCGGGAATCGGGGGCGCACCGGGCCAGGTGATGCCGACCTTTTGAAGGCTGCGTTGCGCGTTGGGTAAGTGGTACGGCATCAGCGGTGGTTTGGGAAGAATGATCGCGACCTCGCCGAGCGCCAGCTCCGTCGGGCCATTAAGGGCGCGCTCGACCACCGCGTCGACAACCGCGAGGAAGGGCACGGCCTTCTTGAAGGTATCCTCCGTGATGGTCGCGCCATCGCACGGATACCCAGGCGGCAGTCGTCCTCGTCCAACGCGCCCCCAAATGGCCAGACGCCATGCGCCGTCGGCGGTTGGCGTCTCGAAAAGCGTGCCTCCGACGTAATCGCCGCACAGCCAGAAGCCGACAACATCCATCTTTTCCATGGACTTCCCCCCGCTGGCAGAGACTCGTGGATTGAATAGCTCGTACGCCATCTCGAACGTTGGCAACAGCTCGTCGGGAAGATCCGGCACGGTCCTGCGCACATCGTCCCGCCCGCCTGCGAAGAGGTCGACGGTCAGGTCGATCCACACAGTCGGCCCAGATCCGCGTTGGCGCGCCAGCCCCACGACGCCCGTCTCGGTCCACGCCACCGTCATGCCGCCGGAGATGGCGCCCCGCTGGAGATTGCCCGTCCACGCGTCGCCGCACGCTGGCGACATGGGATGGCGCCGGAGCGGGTCGAGATTCGCAAGCGTGGTTTCAACATAGGCGCGCAATGCAGCGCGCACGATGGTTTCGCGATCGAAGACCAGGTATCCGAGCGCATGGCTCCGCCCAATCGCCCTGGGCGACGCCAACAACGGCGAGCGACCCGCACGTTGCGGCGCCTCCGGCATCTCGGGCACGCCCGGCCAAGCAATGCCGACCTTTTGAAGCATCCATTGCGCGAGAAGCTGTCCCTCTGGGTCGGGTGGCGTGGGAAAAAGCGTCGCGAGTTCGTCGGGCAAAAGCTCCGTGGGACCTTTCAGGGCGCGGTCGGTCACCGCATCGATGAGCGCGTGGATTGGTAATGCTGTCGTGCGGGCAAGTGTAATTGCAAGCGCCGCAATGTTTCGATCGCCCAACAATGGCAACCACCCCGTTCCCGTTTTGTCGAGCGTGCCCCACGGGACAAGCCGATCAACCTGACCCCACGCAACAAGCCGTCGTGCACCGGGCAAGGTCGGATCGTCAAAGAGCGTGCCCGCAGTGCGATCGCCATGGATCCAGAAGCCAATGGTCGCCTGCTTCTCCCCACGCGCTCCCGCTTCGAGCAGGTCGGCGGCCATTTCCAGCGCGGGCAAAAGCTCATCGGGAAGTCCTGGCAATGCCGCGCCAAGCTGCTCGATGCCCGCATGACCGCGCTTGTACGCAAGTCCGACGACGCCTGCTTCAGTCCACGCGACGACGTCGTAGTCTCCGCAGCCGTCGCCATTGAAGAAGGCGCCGCGCTGAACGTCGCCCGTCCATTTCGGTACGATGCAGGGCATTAACGTATGGCGCGCCAGCGGGTCGAGTGGCGCGAGGTTGGTTTCAACGTAGGCGCGCAACGCGGCACGAACGATGGCGTCTCGGTCGAAAACGACGGGGCCGAAATATCGGGTGAAGGGCACCGGCCCCACATAGGATTCGTCGACAAAGGGGTTGATACTTGGCCGCGGCGCCTCAGCGGGGAGTTCGGGCGAGCTGGGCCAGGTGATGCCCACCTTCTGAAGCTTGTGCTGCGCGGCAAGCAGGTGCTCCGGGCCGAGCGCGGGGTGAAGGAGCGTCTCGATCTCGGCGGGCGTGAACTCCGTGGGGCCCTTCAGCCTCCGATCAACCACTGCGTCCATGATCGCGTGGGCAGGCGCGTCTTCCGGGCGAACATG
>JANORL010001327.1:0-11431 GCA_031415295.1 Polyangiaceae bacterium
TCCTCGTCGACGGACGCCTCCGCGCAAGTGGTACGAAAGACGAACTCGTCGCTGGAGTTCCGCAAGACAAACGTCATGGGATCGGCGTCGAAGATGCTTTTTTTCACTTCTGCGCCATTCGTATCGAACGCGGTGGCAACGTAGGAGAACGCGCCCAATGAACGCGTTTCTCGTCCTGCTCCGCATCCGTCTGCTCGACGTACTTCGTAGCCGAAGTTCGACCGGGTTTGTCTTGCTCTTCCCCGTCGTGCTCCTCGGAGTGCTCGGCCTCGTCTTCATGAACGGTCATCCGTTCGAGATGCGCTACGTCGCGATTGTTGCGACAGACCGTCAAAACAGCGCCATTGATGCTTGTACGCGTCGGCTCGAAACGTTTGACGAGGTACGGGTGACGTACGAACGTACGGAAGCCGAAGCGATGGGCAAACTCCGCTCACGTCTGGCGAGCGCCGTACTCGTAGCCTCGCCGCTCACGTCCGATCTCACGTTGCGAATCGGCGAACGAGATCGCATCTTCGGCACTGGACTCACCTCGGTTTTACCTGTCCCCGTTCGCGTCGACATCGTAAGCGCGCCTCGTTTTGGGTACGTACATTATCTATTCCCCGGCATTCTTACTTTTTCGGTCATGACCGCTGGCTTGTTTGGCATGGGTTATCCCATGGTCCTTTTCCGGCAAAGTCTATTCCTTAAGAAACTCGCCACGACACCGCTACGAAAACACACCTTCATTGCCGCGAACGTGTCCACTCGAGCCATTTTGGTGCTCGTGCAGGCTGCGCTTCTGTTGGCGATTGCGCATATTGCATTCGGCATGCCGCTGACGATCGTTTCGTGTTTGTGGATCATGGGCATTACGCTCTGCGGCGTACTGGTTTTTCTCGGTGCTGGTTTCGCCATTGCGTCCAGAATAAAGAATGCTGAATTGCTCGTGGACATCATCAGCGCCATCAATTTTCCTCTGATTTTCTTTTCAGAGATTTTTTTTCCACTCGATGGATTGCCAAAACCGCTCGCGGCATTCGGATCCATTTTGCCTTCGACGGAAATGGTGCGCTTGTCACGATCGGTCTTGCTTTATGGAGTTCAAGACGTTTCGTATCTCGCTGGGGGACTCGGCCTTCTTGGTGGTTGGGCAATCGCGATGTTCGTGATCAGCCTACTTACCTTCAAATGGCATGAATGAACCCGGAGGAAATACAGTGTCGGGACACGTCAATGAAGTTTCGAGCCGCCTGAGTGAACTCGAAGAGCAAAATGCGGCGCTGGAAAAACGCGTTGCGGAGCTCGAACTTTCCGAGGAGCGATTTCGTACGCTGTTCGAGTTTTCAAATGATGCCCACCTCATTTTTGACGTCGCGACTGGAGGCATCATTGATTGTAATGCTGAAGCGATTCGTATGCTCCGGTGTACGGACAAGAATCAAGTGCTCGCTATTCACCCCGCTGTTTTGTCACCAGAATATCAGCCTGATGGTCGAACTTCTTTTGAGAAAAGCATCGAGATGGACGCGACAGCGCGAAAAAATGGGTATCACCGGTTCGAGTGGATTCATCGCCGCATGGACGGCGAAGATTTCCCAGTACAGGTAACCCTCACTCCGGTCACTTTGCATAGCGGCCCCGCATTGCTCGTGGTTTGGCATGAAATAACGGATATCAAACGTACGGAAAGCGAACTGCTCAACAAAATTGCCATCATCGAAAAGCAAGCGCAAGAGATTCGTATTTTGTCCACACCCGTCCTCGAAGTGTGGCACAAAGTATTGCTCATCCCATTGCTTGGTGTGCTCGATGCCGCACGCGCCGAGCATTTATCGAATTCCCTGCTGCAACACATCGTTTCTCGGCAAGCCAGGTACGTCATCGTCGACTCGACCGGCATCGCTTCAGTGGACGAAGATGTCGCGCGAAGGCTGATTAGCATCATTGATGCCGTCAAGCTGGTCGGTGCCCGAGGCGTCATTGTCGGCATTCGCCGTGACGTAGCGTCGTCCCTCGTCGAAGCGGGCGTCGACATTGGTCGGCTCGAGTCGCTCCCCAACGCGCGTGCTGCTCTGGCCGCGTTTATGCGCAACCCGCGCTAAAAGGGTGTTGAACAGCGTTTCACTGGGCTTTCAGCCCAGACCCGACCAGGGTCTATCCGTCCCTGGACCCGGACCAGCTAGCGCTGGACCTGTTTCGGTTTGTCCGCTACGCGGTCAAACCGACAAGAACAGCATGGTTTTTTGGTTAACACGCGCTCATGGCCCATTGACCAGACGAACAATTGCCCGTATTTATTTCGTCGCCCATGGTGACGCTTGGCTACCAAAGATTGTTCGCCGCCGCTGGCGTGATGCTGCTTTTTTTCGTGGCTCGACGGACACACGCGAGTTCTTTCGACGTACAAGGTATCGGCCCCGAAAACATTGCTGAAGTGAACGCCACGAGCGCCTCGGCCAAAGACGGAAGCGCCGCATTCTTGAATCCCGCGGGTTTGGCGTTCGGACGTACCACGTCGCTCTCTTTGGCCCCCACGCTGTCGATATCGACGCTGCGCGCCCAAGACAAACCATTACCACTCGAAGATCCATTCGGTATTACGCTCAGCGCCGCTGCCACCATTCCATTCGAAGGCCCGCTCGCCAATCGATTACGAATTGGTTTCGCGGGGTACTTCTTGCCCACCACAGCATTACGTTTGCTCGCACGTGCACCCGACCAGCCGTTTTACCCGTATTACGACAATCGTACGCAACGACTGGTCGCCGTCCCCGCCTTGGGAATTCGATTGACCCCGTGGCTCGGAATCGGAATCGGTGCCAATATTCTCGCTGGCGTACGCGGCCCCGCCAAACTCGAACAAGGGGCCACTGGCGCCCCGGAACCACGCATCGATATGGCGGCCAATACCGTCCTTTCCACAATCATGGGCATTCGTATCGAACCAGCCCGCCGCGTAGCTCTCGCGCTCGTTTTCCGCCAAGCCTTCGGCATTCCCTTGAATATCTACACGACAGCGAACATCGGTGGGATCCCGCTCGCGACGAGTCTGCAAACGCGTTATGCCATGTTCGACCCACTCACGCTGGTTCTTGCTTCCCGAATCAATTTGGGACAAACCAATCTAGAAGCCGACGTTTCGTATGCTCAGTGGTCGGCTTGGGAAACTCCCTATTTGTCCGTGCAATCGACACTGCCTGGCGTCAACCTCGTGTCGCGTTTTCCATCCCGATTGTTTCGCGATACCATGTCGTTTCGATTGGGATCCAATCATACGTGGACGACAAGTACCAGAACGAACTTCGTGTTACGCGCAGGTATCGCATTCGAACCAACGATACTCTCTGGCAACATCCAAGGCCGCACGAACCTCGTCGATGGCGACAAACTCACGGTCGGCTTGGGAGCCACGTGGATCGTGAACAATTTGGTTGGAAAATCGCTACGCTTCGGACTCGGAGGAAATGGGCAATTCGGCTCCACATTTCAACAAGACAAGCGAACATGTCCTGCCGTACCTTGTCCTGAATCCACCGTCGTCGGACCCGATGCGAATGACCCGAGTGCCGGGATCACGAACCCTGGATATCCAAGTCTGTTTGCATCTGGCGCGATGTTCACTTTGTCGCTCGGCGTGGGGGTGGATTTCTGATGAATTGGTTCGTCTGGACGTCCAGTCTCGTCACAATGCTTTGTGTTGCAAACCAAGCCAGCGCGGACGCTCCATTGCAGTTCGGCCACGGAGCTCGCAGCACGGCGCTCTTGCGTGCGGATGTCGCCGACGGCGACGCAACGGCCGCGCCCGTACAGAATGCCGCATTAGCCACAGAACTAGGAACGCGCCTGCGTCTCGGATACGTTCACGGTGTCTTGTATTTACGTATCAATGATCAACGTGCGCCATTACGAGATGTTGCGGGAGTCGATGCGGCTGCGCAAATCGGATTTCGCCTCCCGGCAAAATTTTTTGCTGGGTTTGCGTTGGGTGCGCATTTGCCCAATGCGGCGATTGCACATATCGGGTTTCGTCCCGGCACCGAACCTCAATTTTTCCGATACGAAGCTGTCTTGCAACGAGCCACCTTCGACTTTGCCATGGCCGCCCGCAAAGGGCCCTTCGCCATTGGACTAGGAGCCGCATTTGCCCTCGACATGGGCGGCCCGGGAACATCGTTTTCTTTAGGCCAAGATGCCCAAGGCACCTACGCAGACGCAGCATCGGACATTCGCCTTGATTACCGCGTTGCGCCCATTGTTGGCTTGTCGTTGGACCTCGGCCGATTCAAGTTTGGAGCGACGTACCGCGGCGGTTTGGCCATTGGTCTCGCGGTCGATAGTGACATTCGTATCGCGCTCGCCGAAAACCCATTAAATGGCACGACGTCGATTGCCGTCCGCGGCGCAAGTGGTTATGAACCGTCGCGGTTTGGCCTTGGCACCACAGTGTTCTTGCACCAGCGTCTAAGACTCCATGGAGCCCTCGAACTGGAAAGGTATAGCGACGCGCCACCGCCAGTTGCCCATGTTACGCTCGAGATAAACCTTGGAACATCACCCGGACGTACCGAAGTCGAATTTCTAGCGCCGCGATTTCACGACGTTCTCGTTCCGCGCCTAGGTCTCGAATATACGTCAGCAAATGGTCGTCCTGATGGTCCACGGAGAAACGACGATCGCCGCATACGCTGGGCAGCTCGCGCCGGATACGCCCTCGAACCTTCGCCAGTGCCTCCACAACGCGGTTTTACCAGCTACGCCGATTCTACGAGCCATTCGTTTGCCCTCGGCGCTGGGTTGGGCATTGGGCGATTCTGGGGCGTGGATCTGCGCTTCGATGTGGCGGGACGCGCGTCTGTCTTGGCGCCACGAACCGAACGAAAGGCAAATTCATCTTTGCCTTTCGCCACGTATGAAGTTTCGGGTCAGACGTTTGTCGGAACCGCTTCGATGGAGGGAACGTTCCGATGAATCGTTTCTTTGCATGCATCTCTCTTGTTTCTATTGCTGCCTGTGGATTGGCAGGTAATGACGAACCGCTCGCAGCTTTTCCCGCGGACGGCGCAGGTGCATATCAAGACGCTGCACCCATCGAAGTTTGCCTGGGAACAGCGCGAGTCATTTCTCCGGCCATAGCAACAGGCGCGACCGCATTGTGTGTACCGTCAGAACAAGTCGTGAGACCGTGTTCCCAAAGCGGTGAATGCACAGGACTCGAGAAATGCATCTGCGGCAGGTGCATTGTGGAGCCTTGCCAAGGAGGATCCGCCTGTTCCAACGAGCAGGTTTGTCGCGGAAAACGGTGTACGCATGCGTGTACCGTCGATGGCGATTGCTCCACGAATGAACGGTGCATTTCCGGCGGTTGCGCTCGTCGATGCCAAATGCATAACGATTGCCATTACGGTGAACGATGCGATTCTCTGGATGACGTATGCGTCGTTTCGCTTTGCGGCAGTGGAGGAACATGCGGTGCAGGATCCATATGCGAATCTGTCGCAGAAATCGGTGATCTCCATGAACCGACGTATCTCGGCGACGAACCTGTCGCACTGGTCGACCTGGATCGTGTCGGAAAACGCGCCATTTACCGCGCATTGATCACATCGCCCCATGTTTGGCGTATCGAACCCGCGCAAGCGGTCTTCGATATGGCGGAAGTTGATTACATTGGTGCACCAAGCATTCTTCGACGAGGTGCACAACTCGAGCTTTACGTTGCTACGGGGTCACCATCGCGTATCGTTCGTGCGCGTTCGATGGACGAGGGGGCAACGTTTGTCGTCGATATGGATCCCGTTCTGGTTGCCAAGGAGCCATGGGAAAACGGATCCGTTGGTTCACCATCCGTGATTGATTTTCACGGTGTGACGTATCTGTTTTACGAAGGTGGGACACGTGCGGGTATTGGGCTCGCAAGAATCACGGACGAGGGCTCTGAACGAATCTCGACAAACCCTATTTTATTTTCTGGTAATGTAGAGGATTCTATTTTTTGGCGTGGTGTTACACACGTTGGAGCACCTCAAGCGTTGGTCGTGGAAGACACGGTGCGTATCGTGTTTACGGCGCGCGGTATCGAAGGTTTTTCCGCAACGACCGACGGCATGAATCTGCCACCGGAACGTAATGATTCGATTGGGCTGGCCACGACAAACGATATGCAATCGTTTGCATTGTTTCCGACAGGGCCGATGTATACGCGGCTGGTGAACTTACGCGCGTATTTGGGCGAGTCCCAGGCGAGCATGCGGATTTTGCCAATAGGAGTCGAAATGGTATTCGTTTCGTCCGATGCGTCGGGCGAAGCGAATACGGGACTGATGCGAGTGGTGGGGCGAGGCGGGGAGAACTGAATCAGGCGCGAGCGCGATTGCGACGAGCGGCAACGGCGCCGGCGATTGCTAGGGCGGCGAGCCAGCCGAAGCGCGAGGATTCATGGGAGGGCGATATCGAACAATCCGCGCTGCCGTCATCACCACCCGGATCCATTTTGTCCACCAGAATGCATTGACGGCTATCGTCGCAGACAACGGTCTGCTCGGGCGTTGCACTCGGAGGCAAGAAGCAGTCGTACGCAGTGTTGCAAACATTGAGACAAGCAACACCGACGCAACGGAAGTTTCCACAAGGTTTCGACGTACCATCGGTGAGCTTCATGTTGTTCTGGTCTATACAGCTCGTGGGAGCCGGCACGCACTGACCGTCCGTGTTGCAAACCGATGTGTCGTTGTCGCAACCGGTTTGGAGCATTCCATTCATGGCTGGTGTGCAGCCCGTCGTGCATTGCTTGCTTTTTTCATCGCAGAGGAAAGGACTACACTGTTGCGAGAAAATGACGGTTTTGCAAGCGCCACTTCCGTCGCATCCGAGCGACTCGAACTTGTTGCTCGCGGCAGTGCACGTCGTTTCGCACGCATTGCCACTGGGGTATGTGCATGCTTCCGTATTCACACCGTTGCATGCTCCACCGCAGACTTCGTGATCCGTGCACGGTTCACGCTTTTCGAAGATATTGCCGACGGGCGGTCCGAACACGGGAGCACATTCTCCAATTGGGGCACCGACGACAGAACCGTCGCACGTTTCGCATTGCCCTTTGCAGGGTTTGTTGCAGCAAACGCCATCGGTGCAAAATCCAGATTCACAAAAACGACACCCGTCAACTTTGCAATCCTTGACGGCATCTGCATCGCAAGATTGACCATCGGCTTTGCGTGGTTTGCACGTTTGATTGACGGCGCAATACGTACCGTCTTCGCAATCATCGTCCTTGGTGCAGGCCAGCAACTCAGCTGGGGGCAGGGTACCAGCGGCGGCGAGAACGCCTCCCGCAGCGAGGATGTTACCATTCGGTAGCAACGCAGCACCAAAATGGCTTCGCGCATGGAGCATGCTCGGGAATGGCTTCCATTCATTTGCCGCCGGATAGAATATTTCTACCGTATTCGTCGACTTGTCACCGTTTACACCTGGAGTTATCCCGCCCATAGCGACCACGGTGCTTGTGCCTGCAAAATGTGTGGCAGCAAAAAACGCTCGTTGCTGATTCATGGGCATCGCGGACTGCCATGCATTGGTTGCAGGATCGAAGACGTCAACGGCCGAAATGGGAGGTGCCATATCACCTTGTGCGGCAAAGCCACCCGCAACGACGACTTTGCCATCAAGCAATTTAACGGCTTGATGAAAAGCGTGTCCGCTCGCCATCGTGCCCGCTGCTGCCCAAGGTGCTTCGGGCATAAAGATTTCTGCTGAATTGGGCGATCCATTTGCACCGACACCACCCACAACGAGAACTTTGCCATTGTCGAGCAAGGTCGCCGTATGCCCGAAGCGCGGAACGCTCATATTGCCCCCACCGTCCCAAGCAAGGGGTAGGGCTAGCGCAAGGTATTCGGTGCTCGCTAACGCGACTTCAAGATTGTCGTGTCCGCCCGCAACAATGATACCTTTTCCTGGAATGAGGGTCGCGGAGAATTTCGCTCGCGCTGTACCCATGTAAGGACTGGTGGTCGCGTCGTTTGTCCACATGTTCGTTTGGGGATTGTAACGCTCTACGAAATTCACCGCCTTGGCACCTTGTAACGGCGCCGCACCCCCAAGTAAGATCACGGAATCCGCGACGACTACGGCTTGGTGGTGCGCGCGGAACTTTTTCATCAAATCAGTCGGGGTCCACACGTCCATTTTCGGATTGTATACTTCTGCCGTATTGAGCGAATTTGTCGTCGGTCCAGTATCGCCACCAGCTACCAGGACTTTGCCATCCGGCAATACGCTGACGCTCGCATTCATGCGCACCTGATTCATATTCGCAGTTTGTCTCCACTCGGGATCGACGACGAGCGGCGCTTTTGCCGCGGGATCCCACGAGAGATGCAGCGTGCAATGGCGTGATCCCGGATCGACGGGAGCATGTTCCCACGGCAATGCAATGTTTGCATCGTATGCACACCCTTCGATCGCCACGTTCACTGCCAATCGGCGACCGTCGCCATCCACCGCATAAGGAGGCGCCATACGTAGACGAGGTGCTCCTGCACTATCGACGACTTCGATCGTGCGTCCAATGAGTCGCAAACCGGCAACACTTTCGCCAAGGGCCACTTCATAACGCAATTCAGGCGTTGCCGGGAGCACTTCCGGGAAAAAGACATAATCTTCGGTCCCGTGGTCCGTCGTATGATGCAGGAGGTGTGCGCCGTTGGCATAGCCTGCGCGATACACGGAATAACCATCGACGTCCTCACGCGCCGACGTCGTCGCACCGAGCAAGCCGACTTCAATCGAAAGGCCGCTACGTTCATCTTGCAACCGGAATGCGCCATCTGCTCGCACAGCCAAAACGACATTGGCCTTGAAGTCGGACTTTGCCAACAAATCAACATTCATCACCACCATGTCGGCATTCGCTATGTTCGCAGTTGTACCGACGAGATCGAATGATTGCGCAGCAAATCGTGGCGTATTCGCAACAGGCACCCTCAGGTTCGTCGTACCAAACGCTCGCTCGAGTTGCGAACGAACGGCGAGCACGACGTCTTTGGCCTCACGCCCATCCTGAAGCGCCGCTTCGGGCCGAGCGGCCGCCATCATTGAAGCATCGCTATTTTCTCGTTCCGTCAAACATGCTCCAACGAGCAACGAAACGAGAACCAATCCAACACCGATACGACCACTCGTCCTTTTCATAAGCGCTCCTTCCAAGTTAGAATCGATAATTCACCAGCAAGGCTGGCGTCCCGACGAACTGCACGCGATCGGCAAGCGTTTCTTTCTGGAATTTTGCCAAACCGTCGCTTCCTGCCGTCACGGTAGCATCTTCTGGAACCCATTTCGGTGAGTCCGGCGAAATCAGCAGAATTCCACCCAACGACAACATTACATCGAGGTTTTTGCGAACCCGCACGCCCACGCGAATTTCAGGCATGACGTAAAAGGCGGTCATCGTAACCGATTGCTCCACATTCACGGCTGCTTTACTATTAACCGTCGTGAAAGGCCCCTTGCTCGTTGTTCCCTTCAATATCCCCGTCGCAGCGATTGGACTGGCCGTCCGCTTGTCAGTGTATGACCCAAAGAATCCGCCTACTCCAAGTCTGAAACCTACGGGAAATCGTTCCCCAAACTTGATACCCACCCCAAGACCCGCGGTAACACCTTGCTTTACCAGTCTATCGGTCACCTGAATGTCATGAGGTTCAATGCCGGTAGGCTCGATGGTCGCTGCACGATTCGTAACAGTCTGTCCCGCATACAAATACCCAACGTCAAACCCTACCGTCCAGCGATTACGAATCGACAAACCACCACGCACGATGCCCATGCCTCCGATGACCGGGTTGCAACCTGTGCAATCTTTGGCAATGCCGCCAAACCCTGGCCCAACGGCAAATGCCCCACCGGCCTCGATGAATGGAGGATTCTCTTCCCAAAACGATTTTGGCGCTTCAACCGTCGGCGCAAACGAAACAGTCTCGGTTTTTCCCGCCGCTACCTCGATGCGCCGCTCTTCCATCATATAGCCATTGCCACCGATTTGAACGCGATGCGAACCAGACCGTACCGGCCCCTCCCACACATCACGCCCGACGAGGACACCGTCGACATGAATCTCGCCACCTTTGATCTGCGACTGCACCTTGAGGTTCGACGCCAGCTCCTCCTGAATGACGAGCATATTCGTCACTTGGCTCTGCCGTACCTCGATCCGCGCCGGTTGCGTACCCTGGCGTTTGTCTCCTCGTAACGCGACCAAATGCTCGCCCGTCGCAATCAGACCGCGCCACGGCGTTCTTCCAACGACAGCTCCATCGAGAATGACATCCACGTTGTAGCCGGACGCCTCGTCAACTTGCAACCACCCGGACAGCTCGAGCGGCGCAAGCACTGCGCGCACCGTGAGTTCTTTACCACCGGCCGCTTCTACACGTTGCTCGAATGTTTCGAATCCCGCTTTGAGAATTCGTACAACCCGCGTTCCGACCGCCACATGCAATGGCCCTTTTAATGGCGTCGTACCGACCGGCTTGGTGTCAATCGTGATGGTTGCTCCGGGCTGAACCCCATCGATGATGATATTGCCAACAACTGGCCGCAGTTGTGCCAGCTCCGCATTCGCGATGCCTTTCTCTTCGTCGGATACGCCGTTATAGGCGAGCAGCCGTTCGTTCATGTCGACGGCTTCCGCAAATCGATTCAGCCTCCGCAAACACAGCGCGGCATTTTTAATGGCCGAACGCGTCGGATAGATCGATATCGATTTCTCGAATTCGGGAAACGCTGCGTCCAGCGATCCACGATCGAAAAGCGCCAAACCCTGATCGAAATGTTTACGCGCTTCTTCTTTCGCCGTCGCTTCCGCTTGCGCCGCCGGATCAAGCGGCGGAGGAGGCTCAGGGGGCGCGGCATCGGGCGGAGGCTTCGGCTTCCATCCACCTCCCGCTCCTTTCGGCTGCGCCATCACGGGCGTCGCGACAAACATCGCGACAAGCACCGCAATCGTCATTCTCGAACCACGACCAAATCGAAAAGCAAAGTCCGCCATGAGTTTGTCCGCCAGTCAATCCCTAATGGTGCGTCAGCACATTAATTAAAATTGCGATCCGGTCCTGGGTCCCCGGTCGATGACTTGGTTGTCTTGGTGGTCGGCACGGGGTTCGACGTCGGTTGCGTCGCCGTTGTGACCGGACCAGGATCTTTCGTTTTCGTAGTACCCGGCGTTGTTATCGCAGCCTGCACCGTCGATCCAGCTGGTTTAACCACCGAAAGCGCAAGTTTGTCCGGGACAGAGCCCTTGGCCGTAATATAGATGTCCGCTCGCGCCTCGAGTTTGTCTTTGTAGATACGCAGTGGAACAAAACTGTTAAGTTCCCCATTGATCGTAATTGTTCCACCCGCACTCACCTTCACAACGCGACCTGCCACTTCGACCGTTGCATCGGGC